>JBDIBB010000009.1:0-52834 GCA_039812685.1 Vicinamibacteraceae bacterium | reverse complement strand
TGCAGGATCTGCGCTCGGACAACGAGGAGGAGCTCGGCAAGGAGCGGCTGCAGGCCGACATCTTCGCCGGCACGCCCTACGGCCACCCGACGCTCGGAACCGTGGCGGGGCTGGAGTCGATCACGATCGACGACGTGAAGCAGTTCGTGGCGGCGCACTACGCGCGCGCGCTGTTGCGCGTGGGCGTCAACGGCGACGCGCCGCAGGAGATGCTCTCCGCGTTGCGCGCCGCACTCACGAACCTGCCCGCCGGCCACGCGCCGGCCGAGCCGGCGGTGACGGGCCGCATGCCGCAGGGCATCGAGGTGGAGATCGTCGAGAAGGACACGCGCAGCACCGCGATCTCCTTCGGGCACCCGATTGCCGTCACCCGTTCGCATCCCGACTTCGCCGCGCTTTCGGTGGCGCGCGCCTGGCTCGGCGAGCACCGCGCGCAGAGCGGACAGCTCTTCCAGCGCATCCGCGAGGTGCGCGGGTTCAACTACGGCGACTACGCCTACATCGAGGCGTTCCCGCGCGGCATGTTCCAGTTCTTCCCCGACCCGAACCTGCCGCGCCGCGCACAGATCTTCGAGGTGTGGATCCGGCCCGTGATGCCGCAGCACGCCCACATGGCCCTGCGCATCGCGCTGCACGAGGTGCAGTCGCTCATCGACCACGGGCTGTCGCAGGAGGCCTTCGAGGCGACGCGCGACTACCTGATGAAGAACGTCTACGTGATGACCGCGCGCCAGGCACAGCAGCTCGGCTACGCGCTCGACTCCGAGTGGTACGGCATCGGCGACTTCGCCACCACCATGCGCGAGCGGCTCGCCAGGCTCACGCGCGAGCAGGTCAACGCGGCGATCAGGCGGCACCTGTCGGCCACGAACGTGTCGGTGGTGATCATCACCAGGGACGCAACGGGGCTGCGCGACGCGCTGGTCGCCGACGCGCCGTCGCCGGTCACCTACGACGGCGAGAAACCGCAGGCGCTGCTTGACGAGGACAGGGTCATCGGCGCGATGAAGCTGCACATCGCTGCCGGCAAGGTGCGGATCACCCCGGTGGCCGACGTCTTCGCGCGCTGAGCCCCGTCCGGCCCGCGGAGATCCGCTCCCGGGCGATTCCCCGCGAACGGCCGGACGCCCGCCGGCGCGCGGGCCCGCGCGGGCCCGGGCGGCGCACGGGCGTCAGTAGTCCACGCGGTACACGCGCACGCTCTCCGGCGGCACCACGGTCTGGAGGGCGAAGATGCCGCCGGAGGAGGCGATCGCGGCGTCCGTGATCAGCTCGCGGATGGCGCGCGCGTCCCGCGCGAGCGGCTGCCGCAGCGTGACGGAGGCCTCGCGGCCGCCGTGGTTGAAGAGCAACAGGAACTCGCCTGCGTCCGCGATCACGCGCCGCAATTCGACGAACGACGAGGTGGTGAGTGCGGGACGCGCGATGCCCGCCCAGTCGATGAGCGCGTCGGCGAGCGGATGCATCGGCTGCGGCTCGAGCTGGTTGGCCTCCCCGGCGAAGGTGCCGAGGATGAGGGCGGCGCCCTCGCCGTGTGCCCGCTCGATGGCGGCCGCCTCCCCATCGTCGTAGCGTGCGAGCACGCGCGGGTCGCCCGCGCCCTCGACCGGCGCGAACCGCTCGGCGAAGACGGCGCCGGCAAACGTCCGATCTCCCCACGTGATGCGCGGCTGCTTCTCGGGGCGCAGCTCCGTTTCGCGCACGCCGAGCATCCGGTGCCAGCCGAAGCCCGGCAGCACCGGCTGCGCGTGCCCTCGTTCGTCCTGCCAGCCCGGCCGCGCCTCGGTGAGCAGGTGCCCGCCCTCGCGCACGTACTGCTCGAGCGCGCCGGCCATCTCCTCGGTGAGCAGCAGCGGCGCCGGCAGGATCACGAGCCTGAAGCGCCGCAACCCTGCGGCGGTGATCTCGCGCGCGCTGGGGAACTCCACGGCCACGTTGCGCTCGAAGAACATGCGGTGATAGCCCGCGAGGCCCCGGTGCACGTTGCGGCGGTCGCCGTACGCCTGCTCCCCGCCCAGCAGCGGCACCAGCGGGTTGAAGACGATCGCCACCTGCGCCGGCTCGGGACGCGCGGCCAGCAGCCGGCCGGCGTTGGCATGAAGGATTGCGGCGGTGCGCCCGGCGGCGCGGCTGCGCTCGGTGAGCGTGCCGTCGAGCTCGATCAGCCCGTAGCCGCCGGCTTCGTAGCCCGTGCTCATCGGGTAGAAGGCGTAGTAGCTGACCGCGCGCGCGCCGCGCGCGATCAGCCCCCACGTGTAGAGCGGAAGATCCCGCGCCGTGATGGCGTTGCCGCTGATGATGCCGTGCACGCCGAAGCCGGACTGCAGCTCGCCGACGTAGAAGCCGCGGTCGCCGGTGACGCTGCGGACCGCGTCCATCACGAGCGCGCGCCGCTCGAGCGGCCAGTCGCGATCCGGCGAGGTGAGCTTCGGGTAGAAGCTCGTGCCGAAGTAGTCGACCGCGTCCTTCATCAGGTAGTCGTCGGAGGCATCCATCGCGTCGGCCAGCGTCCGGAACACCGGCGACGGGTTCGGGGCGTGGCTCGTCACCAGGTGCGTCGCGTCCACGCTCTTCACCGCGGCGGCGCGGCCGGCGAGGTCGGCGGCGATCTTCTCGCCGATGTACACCCGCCAGTCGGCGAAGTCGGTGTAGGTGAGGATGGTGCCGAAGCGCGGCGGCTCCACCTGATCCCACGAGGCGAAGGTGCGGTACCAGCGGCGGTTGAGCGACGCGAGGTCGCCCTGGTGCCGCTCCTGCAGCCACGTCCGGAAGCGCGCCTGGCTGTGCCGGCAGTAGCAGAACTGCGCGTTCGGCAGGTAGGCCGGCTGCGCCCAGTTCATCACCGCCGGCTCGCTCCAGACGTCGTAGGCGTGGAAGGCGGGGCTGGCCGAGGCGACGCGCGCCACCGCGCGGAAGAAGCCGTGGACGGCCTCACGCACGCCGGGGTGATCGACGCAGAAGCCCGGCGCGGCCTGCGACTCGATGGCGGCGCCGCCCTGGGCCGTGAACCGGCCGTCGGGATAGGCGCGGCCCACCCAGTCGGGCGCCGAGTCGACATAGACCTGCACGATCACCCGCAGGCCTGCCTCGCCGGCCAGCCGCAGCATCAACTCGAGGTTCTCGAGGTGGTACTCGCCGCGGCGCGGCTCCCCCGCGCTCCACTCCACCCAGGTGCGGACGGTGTTGAAGCCGAGGTCGCGGATCTTCTTCAGGTCCTCGCGCCACTCGCGCTCCGAGTCGGCCGTCAGCGGCGCGATCATCGGCGCGCGCGCCCGGCCGCCGCTGTACCACACCGCCACCGGCAGGAAGGGATCCGGCGCCGGATCGCCCTGGCCCGCCGGCGGAACCCCGGGCTGGCTCGCCGCCGGCAGCAGGCACAGGCAGGCAAGCGCCAGCGTGACGATGCATCGACCAGTCACCGGCAGCCCTCCAGCATGTCGTCCACGCGAGCGAACGTGTACCCGCGCCGGGCGATCTCGTCCAGCAGCGCGCCGAGGCGATCGGCGAGCTTGTCGCGCCGGCCGGGCCCCGCGCCGGCGTGCATCAGCAGCACCCACCCGTTGAGGCCGTCCGCGTCGCTCTGCTCACGATCCAGGATGCTGGCGACGATCGCCTCCGACGCGACGAAGTTGGCATCGGCCTCGCCCGTGTAGTCGGCGGCGGCGCGCGTGCCGGGCGTGAGGGTGAACACGCGCACGCCCATCGCGGCGCTCCAGCCGGCCACCTCGCGGTTGTACCACTCGTACGCAGGCACCCAGTAGCGCACGGCCTCGCGCCGGACGCCGAACCGCTCGAGCTCGCGGAGGTTGTCCTCGAGGTCGCGGCGAAACGCCGCCTCGGTCACGAGCGTGCGATCCCGCTGCTGCCAGTCGGCGTAGAGCAGGTGCCGGTCCGAGTGCGGGCCGACGCGGTGCCCGTCGGCCACCATCCGCCGGACCAGCGGGGCGAACCCGGCCGTGCGCAGGAAGTTGCCGGTGAGGTAGAACGCAGCCGGCGCGCGGCGGGCGGCCAGCGTGTCGAGAATGCTGTCGGCGCTCTCGGCGAAGGTGTCACCGGTGAAGACCAGCGCCAGCCGCTTCACGTTCCGCGGCCCGCGCGTGAGGCCCCCGTGGCTCTCGTCGCAGCCGGCGGCGCCGGCGACGGCCGGGATGAGCAGGACGCTTACCAGCAGGATCGTTCCAACGATGCGGCTTCCCTTCATGCGCCCCCCATCCAGGCCCGTGTGCCGGGCCCGTTCCGGTTGCGGCGATCCACCGTGGTCCGCGCGCCAGGATCCGCGTGCCCCGGAGGCCGTTCCGGCCTACTTCCGCCGGCTCATCGCCAGCCCGAACACGCCCAGGGCGATGAAGATGAGCGCGTTGACCAGCACGCGGTACTGCGTCGGCTCGGTCGAGAACGCCACGCGGACGAACCCCGCGCCGAGCAGCAGCACGAGCGCGTAGACGCCGCGCATCACCGCGCGCGCGCGCTGGCGCGTGGCGGGCGTGTCCTCGCCGAAGGCGCGCGCGAACCAGATCAACCCGAGCGCCGCGATCACGTCGAGCACGGCGAACAGGCCCCAGAACCGCAGCGCGGTCGCCGCGGCGCCCGAGGTGGCAATCGCCGGCTTCATCATCCGGGCGTAGAGAAACGCGCCGAAGCTCGACCCCAGCAGCGACCCGATCACGCCGTAGAGGAACGCGTAGCCCATGTAGACGGCCTTGCGGTCGGCGGGGGCCACCAGCCCGACGAAGCTGTAGTACTTCGGATGCGCCGTCATCTCGCCAATCGAGAAGATGGCGATGCCGGCGATGAACACCCACGGGTTCTGCGACACGGCGAGCAGGGTGAAGCCGATCGCGCCGACGGCCATGCCGGTGACCATCGTCGGCAGCGGCGGCCACTTCTTCACGGTGCGGCTCACCACCACCTGCAGCAGGATGATGGTGCCCGCGTTGATCACGGTGACGTGCTCGGCATCGAACTCGAAGCGCCAGTCGAGGCCCAGCGCCGCGAGCCACGACGTGACCGCCGCGCTCACCGGGGCGTTGTCGACGAAGTCGCGCAGGTACCACAGCACCGACCCGAAATTCTGGAAGTACAGGATCCAGAATCCCGAGTAGACGACGATCATGAGCATGAAGCGGCTGTCGGCGAGCACCTCGGCCGCCCCCGAGAGCACCTCGGCCAGCGTCTTGGTGCTGGCGGGCCGGGGCGGGTCGCGGTACGCGAAGATCGCCGGCAGCAGCATGAGGCCCGTGTAGGCCGAGGAGGCGGCGAACACGTACTGCCACGAGAACCCCTTCAGCACGCTCACCACCAGCGGCGCGAGGAACGCGCCGAGGTTGATCATCCAGTAGTAGATGCCGAAGCCGAAGGCCGAGTTCGTCTCGTCGGTCGTGCGCGCGATGGTTCCCGAGATGATGGGCTTGAACAGGCCGGATCCGACGCCCATCACGAGCAGCGCCAGGAACACCATCGCGTACGTGGAACTGTAGCCGGCGGCGAAATAGCCGGCCGTCATCAGCGAGAACGCCACCATCAGCATCCGCCGGTAACCGTAGCGGTCGGCGAGCGCGCCCCCGAGGATCGGGATCACGTAGGTGGCCGCGTAGACGATGCTCTGGAGGAAGCCGACGCTGTCCTCGGAGAACCCGAGTCCGCCCTCGGGGATCGAGCGCGTCAGGTAGACGGCCAGCACGGAGTTCATGCCGTAGTAGGCCGCACGCTCGAACAGTTCCATCACGTTGGCCACCCAGAAGGTGGCCGGGAATCCGCTGCGGACGGGCGTGCGCTCGGTCATGGTGTGTGGTCTCGGGCCGGGCCCGTGGCCCGGCAAGTGCCGGCCAGGCCACGACCGCAGGGCGCCAGTGTGGCAGTTCGCGCCGGTCGGCTTCAAGCCACGCGGGTCCGGCAGCGGCCCGGCGCGGGCCCGCCGCCGGTCGGGCACCAGCCGGAGACTGTTGAACCCGACGCAATGGACCGATACCTCCCATTGTCGAGTCCGTGATGCGGCGGGAGGCCGGATGCCGGGGTTCGCCGACAACCTTCAGCGAATGTGCCGTGCCGCCGGCGTGTCCCTGGGCGAGGCGGGCCGCCGGCTCGGCGCCATGCCCGGCGAGGTGGACGCCTGGGCGGCGCCGTCGGCGCGCCTGCCGGAGCTGCACGTGCTCGTGAGGCTCGCCGACGTCCTCCACTGCCGCATCGACGACCTGCTGGCCGGTGAGGACGCCGACTACGATCACCCGCAGCGCCGCCACGCGGCGCTCATCGCGGCCCGGATGGGACGGGTGCGCACGCTGCTCTGGCAGGTGCGCTTCGCACGCCAGCGCCAGGCGCTGGATGCCGACCTCGAGGCCCGGCTCGACGAAGCCGCCCTGCTGTCGACGGTGGACCAGTGCCGCGCGTGGATCGTGTCGGAAGACCACGACGTGGCCGAGGCGACGCTGATCGAGGCCGCGCTCGACGCGCACCTGGCGCGCGTGCAGGAGGTCATCGACCGCGTCACGTCGTCAGCGGCCGCGGGCGGGCCACGCGCACCGGCGCCGCCCCAGACGGCGGCGGCCCCGCCCCCGACGCGGGAGCCCGCCCCCACCGGGCTCCGGGAACTGGCGCTGGCCGCATCCTCGCATGAGCCTGGCCATCGCTCGCGCCTCTGGTCGCACGACTACGCCGATCAGGCGCACGAGTGCGTCCTGATCACCCGCACCTCCGGCGTCGCGGTCGAGATGCGCATCGACGAGCGGGTGATGGAATCCCGCGAGTGCGCCACGCTGGACGAGGCGTTCGAGCAGTCGGTCGAGTGGAAGCGCACCTACCTCGCTCCCGCCATCCTCACGCTGCCGGACCTGCCACGGTGATCGCCGGCCGGCGGGATGCGCGCGAAGGGAGAATTCGGCGCGGCGCGGGTGCCTGTCTTCCCCAGCCCCTGGCGTGCTAGAGTCTTGCCGGGTGCTCCAGATGAACGTGATTCGATCCGTCCGCATCGTCCTCGTTGCGCTCGCCGCGCTCGGTGCGGCGGTGTTGCCGGCGCTCGCGTTCGAGGGCCTGGTCGTGGACGATCGCACCGGCCAGCCCATCGCCCACGCCGAGGTGGCGATCACCGGCCGTCCCGGCAGCATCTACACCGATTCGGACGGCCGCTTCGTCTGGAAGCCCACGCCGCCGCCGCCCTTCGAAATCCTGGTGGTGCTGCCGGGCGAGCGCTACACGAAGCCGGTCCTCATCGAGCGGCTGCCCGACGCCGGCCCGCTCGAGGTGCGGGTGTCGATGCTGGTCGAAGAACTGGTCACCGTCATGGCCGGCGCGGCCCCTGACATCGAGGCCACGCCCGGCGCCGCGACCACGCTGCTGTCGGGCCGCGAGGTGCAGACGCGGATGCCAGCCAACCTGACGCAGGTGCTGGAGAACGTGGCGGGCATCGCGCAGGTGTCGGAGGGACAGGCCGCCGTGCCCGCGATCCGGGGGCTGGCGCGGGGACGCACCGTCATCCTGCTCGACGGCGCGCGCGTCTCGACCGAGCGGCGCGTGGGGCCCAGCGCCACCTTCCTCGATCCCTTCGTGCTCGACGGCGTGGAGGTCGCGCGTGGACCGGGGTCGGTCGCCTACGGGTCGGATGCCTTCGGCGGCGTGATCCTCGCCCGCACCCGCCGCGTGGCGCCGGGCTCCCCGTTGGAGGTCCGCGCCTCGACCACGCTCGGCGTCGGGCTGCCGGAACAACGGGCGGCGCTGGCCATCTCGGGCAGCCTCGGACGCCGCACCAGCGTGCTGGCCGAAGCGCATTACCGGAACTTCGACGACTACGACAGCCCGCGCGGCGAGGTGTTCAACTCGAGCGCACGCGACAAGGGCTTCCTCTTCCGCACGACGCACCAGCTGCCGAACGGGGAGCTCTCGGTGTCGTGGCAGAGCGACTTCGGCGGCGACATCGATCGGCCCCGCACGAATTCGCGGACCGTCCGCTTCTTCTACCCGACGGAGGACTCGCACCGCTTCACGGTAAACTACGGCGCCACCAACGTGGGCGGGTTCGCGCGCGTGGACCTCACCGGCCTGCTGGGCGCCTATCACGTGGTGACCGATCAGGCCCGGTTCGCGACGGCCACGCGCGGGCGTTCGCTCGAACGGGCCGACGTGGACGCTCGCGACTTCCAGGTGCGCGCCTCCGCCGAGCGGCTGTTCGGGCAGGCGCGCCTGACGGTCGGCAGCGACGTGTCGGGACGCTTCGGCCTTCGTGCCCTCGACATCACCGAGCAGTACTCCACGGCGGGCGCGCTCACCTCGCGCGCCGAGAACGTGTCGGTCGACCGGGCCCGCCGCGCCGACGCCGGCGTGTTCGCCACGATCGAGGTGGCGCCGGTGTCCACGCTGATCCTGGCCGGCGGCGTGCGCGGCGATCGCGTCTCCACGCGCAATCGCGGCGGCTACTTCGGCGACGCGTCGACGTCCAACGGCTCGGCTTCGGGCTTCGCCTCGGCCACGCTGGATCTGTCGCACGGCTTCAGCCTCACGGGGCAGGTGGCGCGCGGGTTCCGCGATCCGGTGCTGTCGGACCGCTACTACCGGGGGCCGACCGGCCGCGGGTTCATCACCGGCAACCCGGACCTCGATCCCGAGACGAGCCTGCAGTTCGATGGCGGCCTTCGCTACACGTCGGCGAAGCTCCGGCTCGGGGCTTACGTGTTCCACTACCGGATCGACGATCTCGTGGAGCGGTACGAGACCACCACCGACTTCTTCTTCTTCCGCAACCGCGGGCGCGCGCGCATCCGCGGCGTCGAGGTGGAGGCGCAGGCCCAGCTCGCGCCGGCCACCTCGCTCGAAATCGCCGGGCACATCCAGCGCGGCACCGCGCTGGACAACGGCGCCGCGCTCGACGACATCGCACCCGATACGCTCACGCTGCTGCTGCGACACCAGTTCTCGTCGCGGCTGTCGGCGCACGTCCGCGGCGCCTTCTTCGCGACCGACGATCGCCCGGGCCCGACCGAGCAGGCGCGCCCCGCCTACGCGGTGGCCGATGCGGTGGTGACGTTCCGGTTCAACGATCAGCTCGAACTCCGCGGCAGCGCGCGAAACCTGCTGGATGCGGCCTACCTGGTGAGCCCCGACTCGAGGGCCGTCTACGCGCCCGGCCGATCGGCATCGCTGACGGTGGCCACGCGCTTCTGAGCGCGTCGCGTTGGAAGGGGCCGCGGCTGCACGCCAGCCGCGGCCCGAGGCCGGGCGCCTCGCCGGCAGGCTGCGCACGCGTGCAGACGGCAGACTGGTGCGGCCGAGAGCGGGGCGTCAGGGCGTCCCGCCGGCTGCCTCGCTGCCAGCGGCGGCAAGATCCCGTTCGAGCGCCACCATGCGCGGAAACCACGTGCCGCGCGACATCAGGGCATCGTAGGTCCCGCGCTCGACCACACGCCCCGTGTGGAGCACGACGATTTCCCGTGCCCGCTCGAGGCCCGTCGTCCTGTGCGTGATCAGCAGCACCGCTCGGACGGCGGTCAGCGCATCGATCTCGCGCAGGATCTCCCGCTCGGCCGCGGCGTCGAGGCTCGCGGTAGCCTCGTCGATCACGAGCACCGGCGCCGGCTTCAGGATGGCGCGCGCCAGCGCCAGCCGCTGGCGCTCACCGCCCGACAGCCGCGCGCCCTGCTCGCCCACCCAGGTGCGATCGCCGTCGGGCAGCCGCGCAATGAGTTCTTCCAGCCCGGCCGCACGCACGGCCGCCTGCACGGCCGCCTCCGTCGCATCGGGCCAGGCCATCCGCAGGTTGTCGGCGAGCGTGCCGGTGAACAGGTGAACGTCCTGCGCCATCAGCGCGACGTGCCGGCGCCAGGCGTCGGCATCGCCGGCCAGGATGTCGTAGCCATCGGCCAGCACGCCTCCTGCCGGCGGATCCCAGAACCGCATCAGGAGATGGGCGATCGTCGACTTGCCCGATCCGCTGGGCCCGACGACGGCCGTGAATCCGCCGGTGGACACCTCGAAGGACACGTCGTGGAGGACGGGGTGCCGCTCTCCGGGATAGGCGAAGGTGAGCCCACGCACCTCCACGCGACGCACCACCGGCCTGGCGACGTCGGCGGCCGCGACGGCCGCCGGCACGCCGTGCCACGGGAGAGCGCCGGCGTCGGGCGTCGCGTCGATCGAGAAGACGCGCGCCGCCGCGGCGCGCGCCGCGGCCATCCCCTGGGCGGCGGCCGGCAGCGCCGCCACGGCCTCGAAGGCCGCCAGCGTGAGCAGCGCGACGACGGCGAGGTTCACCCCTGAGACGTGCTGCGCGCGCACCGCAGGGATGGCAGACGCGAGCACGGCGAGGACGCCGAGATCGGCCAGCAGCGTGACCGTCATCCCTCCAGAGGCCGACGCCCGGGCGGCCTGCACCTGCGCGCTGGCGAGCGCCTCGCCCACGACGTGCGTGTCGCGCCCGTGGTCGCCGGCGCGGCCGAACGCGAGCAGATCGGCCAGGCCCTGCACGTGGTCGACGATCCGCGCGCTCAGGCTGGCCCGGCACGCGACCAGCGCCTCGCCCGGCACGCGGCCCAGCCGCCAGCCGAGCCACGGTGCGAAGGTCGCGGCCAGCACGAGCGCGGCCGTGGCCGCCAGGGCAATCGACGCACCGAAGGCCGCCAGCGTGGCCGCCACCGCTGTCACCACCACGAGCGCCGCGCACGCCGGCGCCACCACGCGCAGGAACGCGTGCTCCAGGGTGTCGACGTCGGCCACGAGGCGCGCGAGCAGGTCGCCGCTGCGGGCCTGGGGCAGCCGGCCTGGCAGCCACGGCACCAGGCCGCGATAGATCCGGACGCGCAGCAGGGCGAGCAGCCGGAACGTGGTGTCGTGCGACACCACGCGCTCGAGATACCGGAAGATGCCGCGCGAGATGCCGAAGAAGCGAACGCCGACGACGGCGACCTGCAGAACGGCGATCGACGGGTGCAGCGCGGCGGTCGAGATGAGCCACGCCGAGGTGGCCATGAGGGCGACGCCTGCCGCCACGGTCACCGCCAGCAGGACGATCGACAGCAGCACGCGCGCCCGCTGACCGTCGAGCACCAGCAGGAGCTGGCCCACGGGCGTCATGGGATCGCCGCCTCCGGCGCGCCGGCCGCGCCTCCGTGCGTCAAGCTGCCAGACAGGACGGCGGCGGGCGTTCCCTCCGCCACCACGCGGCCATCGGCCAGCGCCACCACGCGGTCGGCCCGGCGGAGCATGCTGAGGCGGTGGGCGATCAGCAGCACGGTGCGTCCCGCGCGCAGGCGGTCGATCGCGGCCGAGATCTCCGGCTCGGTCCAGGGGTCGAGCTGCGACGTGGGCTCGTCGAGGACGACGAGCGGCGCGTCGGCGAGCCACGCGCGCGCGAGGGCCAGCCGTTGCGCCTGCCCGCCGGACAGCCGGGCGCCGCGCTCGCCGATCGCGGTGTCGAGCCCGCGCGGCAACGCCTCGACGAAGCTCCGGGCCGCGGCGCTCTCCAGCGCCCGCCACAACTGATCGTCGGTGGCATCGGGCCTGGCCAGGCACAGGTTGTCGCGCACGGTGCCGAAGAACAGGTGCGGCCGCTGGGGCACCCAGGCCACGTGCCGCCGCCAGTCGGCCGGCGCGATGGCCGCAAGCGGCCGCCGGCCGACGCGCACGGAACCCGACGAGGGCTCGATGAAGCGGAGCAGCACGTTGGCGCAGGTGGTCTTGCCGCTGCCGCTGGGCCCGGCCAGCGCGACGGTGGTCCCGGGACGCAGCGTGAAGCTGACGCCGCGCAGGGCCGGCGGGCGGTCGGCGTCGTAGGTGACGCTCACCTCGTCGAAGGTCACCGGCAGCGGCGCGTCGCGGCCGGCCAGCACGGCCGGCGCCCGCTGGCCCGCATCGGTCCTGGCGTGGCCGCCGCCGGCGATGATCGCGGAGGCGCGCGCCAGCGCCTCGCGCCCCGCCATGCCGGCGTGGTAGGCGGCGCCGAGCGCGCGCAGCGGCCGGTAGAACTCCGGCGCGAGCACGAGGACGAAGAGCGCCTCCTGGAGCGCCAGGCGCGCGTAGAGCAGCCGCAACCCCACCTCGACGGCCACGATGGCCGTGCTGATGGTGGCAAGCGTCTCCAGCACGAGGGAGGAGACGAAGGCGAGCTTCAGCACCTCCATCGTGATGAGGCGGAACCGCTCGGCTCGCGTCGCGAGGGTCAGGGCCTCGTCTCCGGCGCGGCCGAAGGCCTTGAGCGTGGGCAGGCCCTGCACGGCGTCGAGCAGACGGGCGCTCATGCGCGAGAGCGTCACCCACTGCCGCCGCGTGCGCTCCCGCGCGGCGGATCCGATGAGGAACATGAACAGCGGGATGAATGGAACGGTCAGCGCCAGCACGAGCGCCGACAACGGGTCGGTCCACAGGACCGCGGCGAGCACGAGCAGCGGCGCAGCCGCCGCGAGACGCACCTGTGGCAGGTACTGCGCCACGTAGGCGTCGAGCGCGTCGAGGCCGCTGGCCAGCGTGCCCGCGATTTCGCCGGTGCGCTCCCGCGCGAGGCCAATCGGCCCGGCCGCGGCCAGCGCCGCCAGCGCCTCGTCCCGCAAGGCGAGCTTGGCGCGCGCCGCCGCCCGCTGCGCCAGCACGTCGGCCTGCCATACGAAGACGGCACGGCCCGCCGCGAGCACGGCCAGCGTCACCAGCGGGCCAGCCACCCCGGCCACGTCCGCCCCCTGGATGAACCCGCGGGTGACGACGACCGCCAGACACCAGGCCTGTCCGATCACCGTCGCGGTCGACGCGACGCCGGCGGCAATCGCCAGGGCGAGATCGCGGCGCGCCTCGCCGGCGACTCCCTGGAACACGCGATGCCATGCGTTCGCCACGTCGCTGTTGTAGCACGGCGCCAGTTCCACCGGGCGCCGACGGTGTCCGTTTCAGCTTGCCGAAGTGGAAGCGGCGCGATTATCCTCCGAGGCGTTGAACCGGTCTTCACCATCTCCAGGAAGGGAGTGCGTCCGTGAATCCGATCGACCACGCCACCTCACGCAGGTCCGCCGTCAAGTCGCTGTTTGCCTCGGTCGCCGGCGCGGCGGCGGCCATCTTCGGCACCAGCCGCGCCCGTTCGTCGGAGGCCGCCGAGACCGTGAGGCTCGCCGATGAGGCCCAGGCCAGTGACGCGCCGGCGCCGCTGTTCTCCTCCGCCGTGGTGCACGGCGGCCTCGTGTTCATCGCCGGCAAGGGTGAGCACGGCCCGGGCGACATCGTGGTGCACACCAAGTCGGTGCTCGATCAGCTCGAGGCGGAGCTCAAGAAGGCCGGATCGTCGATGGAGAAGGTCCTGAAGGTGAACGTCTACCTGCACGACATCCGGGACTTCGAAGGGATGAACCAGGCGTATCGCGGGCGGTTCGGCGCCAAGCCGCCGGTGCGCACGACGATTGCGGCCTACGGCGGCATCCCCGGCCAGTCGCTGGTTGAGATCGACTGCATCGCCGCCCTCTGAGCGGACCGTCCACCACCGCCGGCGCGCGGGCTCAGGCTCCGCGGCCGGCGCCCGGCGGACGATAGCCGCGGCGGGCGGCCTTCCAGGAGGCCACGCCGTATTCGCCCATGCTCACCGAGCCCGACATGGTGTCGCCGCTCACCGTGCCGGTGAACGTGAAGTTGAGTCTGACGCCCTGCTCGGTGCAGGAGCTCCGCACCAGCAGATCCTCGCCGTGCAGCGTGCCGGCGAGGTCGCGGCTCGCGAAGCTGCCGTAGTGCGTTCCGATCAGCGCGTTCCCCTTCTGCTCGATCGCGAAGGTGTGCACGGCGGCGCCAGCGGAGAAGCGCAGGTCGACGTCCCACTGGCCGCTGATGTCGGCGACCGGCGCGCCGGCGCGCACGCGGGGACGCGGCGGCGCCGACAGCACCGCGCGCAGGCGATCGGCGACGATGCGCTCCTCGCCGGCCTGCAACTGGTAGGGCACGACCGTGACGTCGGGCGCGGTGTTCGGTGGAAACGGCAGGAACGAACCGGCGCCGCTGACCGCCACGCGCGGGTCGCCATCCCACAACAGCGTCTCGACCTCGTCGCCGGTGAGGGGGATCACCGCCGTGTCCCATTCGACCCTGAGGCTCGGGGTGTGGTTCGAGCGGCCCCGCGGCGGATCGATGCGGGTGCGCACGCCGGGAACGTCCGCGATCCGGCCGGCGATGTGCTCGAGCCACGCGGTCCACGTCCGCTGTTCGGCGCCGTGATCGCGGGTGAACCAGGCCTCCACCGCCGCGAGCATGCCCATGATCTCCTCGCGACCCACCTTGAAGCCGCGGCCGAAGCCATGGTGGGGTGCGCTGTTGATCCAGGCGGCCTGCACCAGATCCCTGCGGCCGAGCAGCAGGCCGGCGCACTGCGGACCGCGCAGGCACTTGCCCCCGCTGTAAACCACCAGGTCGGCGCCCTGCGCGAGGTACGGATTCGGCACCTCGAGCTCGTCAGCGGCGGCATCCACCAGGACGGGCACGCGATGCGGCGCGGCGAGCGACGCGATCTCGCGCAGCGAGAGCGGCCCCTGCTCCGACCGGTTGCCGGCGAGCACCATCACCAGCGCGGTCCGCGGCCCCAGGGCCGCCTCGAGATCGGCACGGCTGTCCACCTCGATCACCCTGAGGCCGACGGCCTTCACCGCATGGTCGTAGGCCGTGCGCGAATATCGCGGCACGATGGCCTCGTCTCGCAGCCCGCGCAGGTCGGGCAACTGGACCATCCGGTCAGGATCGCCGCCGGTGATGCAGCCGGCGGCCGCCACGGTGAGCGCGGCGGAGGCGCCCGAGGTGACGATCCCCGACGGCGTGCCGGTCAGTTCGGCGAGGCGCGCGCCCACGCGCTCCATCAGTTCGTCGATGTGGACGTAGTCGCGGGTGGCCGCGTCCATCGCCGCCTTCACCTCGGGCAGCACCCGGCTCGCGCCGACGATGGTGACCGTGCCCCGGGCGTTGATGAGCGGCCGCACGCCGAGCGTCCGGTAGGAGCTGCCGGAGCGCGACTGGCCGATGACTCGCGCGGCGAAGCCCGGCCATGGCACCAGCCAGCCGGCCGCCAGCGCCCCTGCTCCCTTCAGCAGCCTGCGGCGCGACGCGTCGCCGCGCAGCCCCGTCACCATCCTCGTCAGGTAGCCCATGGGCGGATCCTCGCCACGTGGACGCCAGGCCGCGGCCGGCCCCGGACCGGGCGGGCGGCGGCCGGGCGCCACGCGGCGCACGTCGAGCGGTCCTACGCCTTCTTCTGGAGCACCTCGCGCAGGCGGTTGGCGACGACCTGCGCCTCGCCCGGCCGCATCATCCAGACGCCGATGATGAACTCGCGCCCCGGGATGATGCGAATCGAGGGCGTGCCATCGCGCAGCGCGTCGACGGCCCTCTCCGGCGTGATGCCCACCTTGTCGGCGTCCCAGGTGACGCGCACGTGCGGCACGTGGTTGGCCACCTCGGGCACGTACACCTCGGCCTGCACGCCGGGCACCGACGTCGCGGCCCGGCGGATCACCTCGGCCCGCTCGTCGTAGTCCCTGCGCGCGGCGTCGTGATCCTGCTTCAGGAACTGCTCGACGGCGACGAGCATCCCGAGCAGTTCCTCCTTGTTCACCTTCATGCCGCGGCCGATGGCGTTGCCGTTGGGCCAGGCGTTCATGCGGGCGGCCTTGATGAGATCCCTTCGGCCGAGCAGCAGGCCGGCGCTCTGCGGCCCCCTGATGCCCTTGCCGCCGGAGAAAGTGACCAGGTCGAACCCCATCTTCGTGTACTTCCAGAAGTTCTCGACCGGCGGCACGTCGGCGGCCGCGTCGTTGAAGGTGGGGACCTTGTACTTCTTGCCGAGCCGGGCGAACTCGACGTCCGGAATCTGCCCTTCCTTGTTGTTGTTGTTGTAGAAGAGCATCAGCGCGGTGTGCCATGTGACGGCGCGCTCGAGATCCTCGACCGACTCCACCTCGATGAACCGGACACCGCAGTTGCGCAGCGCGCGCTCGTAGCCGAAGCGATGCGCCTTCTGGATGATCACCTCGCTCTTCATGTTCGTGAGCTGCGGCAGGCTGTCGACCTTCTGCCGGTCGGTGCCCGTGAGCACGCCAGCCGTGCCCAGCGTCAACGCCGAAGCGGCGCCGGCCGTGACCATCGCGGCCTCGCACTGCAGCAGGCTCGCGATCCGCTCGCCCACCTTGTCCTGCAGGTCGTCGAGCATCACGAACTGCCCCGAGGCGTAATTGATCGCCTCCATCACCTCGGGCAGCATCAGCGACGCGGTCATCACCGTATAGGTGCCCGCCGCGTTGATGAAGGGACGCACGCCGAGTTCGGCGAAGAAGTCACGTCCGGCCGATCCCGCCGGCGGTGCTCCCGCCGCCGGGGCGACGCCGGGACCGACCAGTCCTCCCAGGACCGGCAACGCGGACAGACTCTCGAGGAAACGCCTCCGGCTGAACATCATGCCTCCTAGCGGCCGCCTGCGTGCGGCCTGCCTGCGGGAAGGAATCCCGCACCGCAGGCCGACCCGGGACCCGCGATCTCGCGAGAAGCCGAACTGCGGAACGGAAGTGGCCGCCGGCCGTCGGCGACAGGCCGGTCGCGCCTACTTTACCGCCACCGCCGACAGAAGGATACGCCGGCCTTCGGCGGCGTGGACCTGCACGGTGGTACGGGCGGGCGGATCCTGTCCGAACGTCTCGCGGAACACGCGATCCATGGCCGCGAAATCAGCGAGATCCGCGAGGTAGACGTTCACGTGCAGGACATTGGCCCACGCCAGGCCGGCGCGCTGCACGGTGTCGCGCAGCTTCGCGAAGGCGGCGCGCGCCTGCGCCTCGACGCCCTCTCCGGCCTCGGCGGCGTCTTCGGCGCGCGTGTAGAGCAGATCGCCGGCGACCAGGCCTCGCAGGGCCGGATCCTCGCCCGCGCGGATGGGTGTCCGCACGACCGACGGGCGCGCCGCGACGAAGGTGACCTCGGTCTTGATCGCGCCGGGCAACCGCGGCAGCACGAGCGTCGCGCGCGGCGGGCGTGGCGACGCGAACCTCGCCGCGTAGTCCGGCTCGGATTCGGCCGCGAAGTCCGCCGCCGTGAAATAGGTGATGCCCGACACGACATCGGCCGGGCGCAACCCGGCGGCCGCCAGCGTGGTCGCGACGTTGGCGAGCGCCTGCGCCATCTGCTCGCGCAACGGATCGGGCAGCCGCCGGCCCTCGGGAAACTGGCCGCCCATGCCGGACAGGTAGAGCGTGTCACCGGCCCAGACGCCGGCCGAATAGGGGCCGAGCGGTGTCGGCAGCGCGCCCGCCGCGGGCTGCACCACCGAGATGGCCGACAGGTCGTCGTGCGCGATGCAGCCGATCTCCACCGCGGCGCCCAGCGGCAGGCCCACCGCCTCGACCGTGGTGCGCGCCGGCACGCGTCCCTGGAAGAACGTCGCGTACGCCTGGTTCATCCCGACGTAGTCGTCCATGCTGGCCAGGTAGACATGGCACTTGACCAGGTGACGGTAGTCCAGGCCGGCCGCCTTCAGGATCGCGCCGACGTTCTCCATCGCCTGGCGTGTCTGCGCCTCGATGCCCGGCAGCAGGCTGCCGCTGCCGGGATCGCGCCCGAGCTGTCCTGACAGGAACAGACGATGGCCGGCCTGCACGCCTGGCGAATACGAACCGGCGACCGGTGCGCCCGGCGGCGCCACCACGCGCCGGCCGGCGGCCGGCGCTCCGGCGCCGATGGCCGGCGCGACGGCCACGAGGCAGAAGAGGACGAAGCCGTGCGAAAACAGGAATCGAGTGGATCGTGACATCTGCGAACCGCCGTTGGCGCTCCCGGCCCGCGTGGCCGGGACATGAATGGCGTGTTCCTCAGCGCCTGTCGCTGAGGAACACCCGCCCGCCGACCCGCAGGGCCGGCACCACGAACTCGGTATCACCCTCCCGGTGGCGCAACGGCAGCAGCGCGGGCGCCGATTCCGGTGACTCATAGTACCCGTAGGCGAACGTGCCCCTGACCCGCACCTGGACCGGCTGCTCCACGTGCGCGTAGTTGAGCGCCGTCACCAGGACCGTGCCGTCGCCCGGATCCTCGTACGGCGCGATCAGGACGGTGATGCCGTTCCACACGTCGACGATCCGCCGCCCGGGGCCGAGCATCTCGCGTACGTCCTTGGCGAACTCGTCCGGGTTGAGGATCGGCTCGCGCAGCGTCACCACGCGCCCGTCGCCGAGCCGATCGATCACGTGGCGCTCGTCCTCGAGCACCCGCGTCGCGCCGTCCCATCGCGGCTGCCTGGCCGGCTCGTTCAGCACGAGGGTGCCGCCGCCGCTCACGAAGGCCGCCAGCGGCGCGAGGGCCGATGCCTCGAGCGGATCCAGCGCGACGACCATCGCGAAGGCCTTCAGGCGGTCGCCGCGCACGGCGCTGGCTGGCAGCAGTTCGAAGGGCAGGTTGTGGCGGGTCAGGAGCCTGAGCACCTCGATGGATTCCGCGGGGCTGGCGGTGATGACGCCGATGTTGCTGATCCGCCGGTACTGACGCGGGAGATCCCAGCCGTAGAACTCGAGGTACCGGCGCATCTCCTGCCACCGGGCGCGCGCGGCCGGCTTGCCGTGGATCAGGTCCCTCTGGAAGCCCTCGTGCAGCGGCAGCACGAGATCGGCGCCGAAGCTGCCGGCTTCGGCGATGGCCACGAGGTAGTCTTCCGTGGCGGGCCCCTGGTCCTCGTCAGCCAGCGTGATGGGCTCCCAGGCGTAGGCCAGCACGGGCGGCGCCCCGCCGGCGGATTCCGCGGCGCGCGCAAACACCGCGTTGCTCTCGACCCAGGGCTGGGCGGTCCGGCTCGTCACCTGCAGGACGTTGTTCTGCATCGAGACCCAGTTCAACCGGACGTGAGGCCAGAGTCCGCGGTCCTCCACGTGCAGGACGCGCGCCCCCGGCGCGCGCAGGCGCCCGCGCAACTCGGCCAGTTGCTGCGCGGTCGCGTCGCCGCGCACCACGAACCCGATCACCGCGTCGGGAAGCGCGGCCGGCGGCGGCAACGACGCCGCGTCGACGTCGAGCAGCACCCGGAAGGCCTTGCCGATGGCCTGCTCGACGACAGCCGGCTTGGAGGCGGGCACGACCAGCGTCATGATCCCCAGGCTCTCGCGCGCAGGCACCTGGTCGAGATCCCAGCGCACGAGGACCTCGGCGCGGGCCGTCGCGGCGGCCCACGTGAGCACCAGGACGAGAGGCAACACGCGGCGGTCAATCGACATGTTCGTCTACCGGAGATCGGCCAGCCTGAGCCGGGAGGGATGAAACGAGTCGAGCAGGTCGCCCGCCGGGGACATCCACAGGGCGGCCGCCCGCGGGAAGCGCTCGAGCAGCGCCTTGCCTTCCTCACGCGGGAGCATCAGCAGCGTCGTCGACAGCGCGTCGGCGTCGGTGGCGCTCGGCGTCACGACGCTCACCGTCGTGTCGCTGTCGAGCGGCGCCTCCCGGCCGGGTTCGATGATCTCGCCGAACGCGCCCGGCGCGAACACGAGCCGCTGCAGGCGCTGCTGCGAGGTCGACAGCGCCTCGTCGCGCAGCAGCACGGTCCGATGCCCGGACACACCCGCCCCCAGCTCGACGGGCCACCCGTCGAGGCCCGGCGGGGCGCCGATGGCGCCAATCGAGCTGCCGCCGGCGTTGACCGTCGCGTGACGGATGCCCGCCGACCTGAGCACCGCAATCGCCCGGTCCACCGCGTAGCCCTTGCCAATCCCGCCCAGGTCGAGCTCGAGGCAGTCGGAACGGAAGCGGATGTCGTTCGGGGATCTCGTCTCGATGTACTGGTAGCCGACGCACCGCCTGACGCCGGCGATCTCGTCCGGAGACGGCCGGCGCCCGGCCGCGTGGGCCTGCTTCCACACGCGCAGCAGCGGCGCGATGGTGACGTCGAACCTGCCGCCCGACAGCCGCGAGAACGCGACGGCCCGTTCGATGACCTCGAACAGGCCCGGATCGACGGCCACGAAGCCGGCGCGCGCCGCGCGGTTCAACCGCGTCAACTCGCTCTGCTCCATGTAATGGCTCATCACGTGATCGAGCCTGACGACCTCGGCCAACGCCTCCTCGGCTGCCCGTCCCGCCGCCGCGGTCTCCTCGTGGAACACGACGACGTTGAACATCGTGCCCATCGAGTAGCGTTCGCGATGAACGGGGACGGGCGCCTCGGCCCGGGCGGCCGCAACGGTGAGAGCCAGGGCGGCGACCACGCTCCAGGGCCACCGCCGCTCAGCGCAAGGCATAGATGACGCCAGGGTACGTGGCCAGATAGACCATCTCGTCGGTGAGGATCGGCGTCGATCCGAGCGAGCCACCGAGTTCGGCCGCCCAGAGGACCTTCCCGTTCTCCAGGTCGAAGGCCTGCGTGGTGCCGAAGAAGCCCTGGATGCAGACGATCCGGGGGCCGGCCACGGGCGTGGCCACGATCGGGCGGATCGATTCCGACTTCCAGAGCAGGCGACCGTCGGCCACCGACAGCACGTAGAGGAGGCCGTCCTTGCCGCCGAACGCGACCTTGCCCGCAGCCACCGCCGGCGAGGACGCCAGGCCGAGCCCGGCCTCGAACCGCCACCTGAGCGCGCCCGTCCCGGCGTCGAGCGCGTAGAAGCATCGGTCTTCGGATCCCACCAGGACGAGGCCGTCGGACACCGCCGGCGAAGCCGTCACGCTGTCGCCGGTCTCGTACGCCCACGCATCGGCGCCGGTCGCCGCGTCAAGCGCCAGGACGCGGCCGTCGCTGCACCCGACGTACACGTGCGTGGCGGTGACGTAGGCGGTCGAGTGCATGCGCCCGTCGAAGCGACGGCTCCATCGCAGCCGGCCGCCCGCGACGTCGATCGCGGCGAAGACGCCGTCGTTCGTCCCCAGAAACGCCACGCCGCCGTGCACGGACGGCGACGTCCAGATCGCGCCCTCCGACTGGGCCTTCCACTGCTGTTGACCCGAGGTGCGATTGACGGCGTACACGGCGCCATCGTCGCAACCGAACAGGACGAGGTCCCCGGAGAGTGCCGGCGTCGAGTGAATCTCCGCGCCGGCGGCGAACGACCAGCGCTCGCGTCCCGAGTTCGCGTCCAGGACCCGGAGCCGTCCGTCGAGGCTCGTCACGTACAACGCGCCGTCGGCCAGCACCGGGCTGGTCCGGATCGACTCGGGCAGCGTCACCTTCCAGGCCAGTTGCTCGGGCCGCGACGTGCGGCCGACGACCCTGCCGCCGCCGCGATCGTTGCCGGAGAGCAACGTCACCCAGTTCGCGCTCGCCTCGTCCATGACAGTCCCTTCGCGGTCAGCCCGCCTGAAGGCGGCGATGGTCGATCTGTGACAGTTCGTATCGCCCGAGCCCGAGGCGCGCCGCCGTGGCGATGTGCGCCGGCTCCCGGTAGAACCGGTTCTTCTGCGCCGTCTGCTCCATCTCGGCACTCGTGCCCAGGTGCTCCGGGCTGTGATCGAAGAGCGACGGCGCCCCCACGTCGCGCCGCTTCCGCTCGACGATGTCGAGTTCGATCCGGTCCACCGCCACCGGGTCGGTGCCCATCAGCAGCGTCTTCGCCTCCCATACGAACTCGGGGTTCCAGGCGAAGGGCCCGCTCTGATAGACCGCGCGGATGCCGTCCATGATGTGGAGCACCGCCTTGGCGCGCAGCGGCGCGGTGGTGCACAGGACGGGGATCGCCGGGTTGGTGTAGGTCTTCGGGTAGAGGTGCGTCCGCGCCACGTTGTCGAAGCAGCCGTAGGCGAGGTTCTTGAGGCAGCCCGTCACGCCCGAGGCGTTGTGTTCCTTGAGGCAGGGCAGGTTGATGATCTTGGTGGCGCCCGTGGTGACGATCGTCGCCAGGTAGGACCGCGTCTCACGTTCGCCGAAGCAGTTCATCTCGGCGAAGGCGTTCGGATCGTAGCCGGGCCGGGTCTCGCCGCCGACGACCCATCGCCGGTCGAGCCCCACCACCTGCACGCCGACGGGCAGCAGGTTGTGGTAACCGGCCAGCTCCATCTGGTTGGAGTTCCGATCGAAGACGATGATGTGGCGGTTGGGCACGCCCGCGCCGCCGAGCGCGCGGATCACCTCGCGCACCAGGGCGATCGACGTGGTCGTCGTCGGGGTGCCCGACGGGTTCACCTTCAGCGCCACGATGTCGGAGGGTTCGACGAACTTCGCCCAGGCGTCGCCGGCGGCAGCCTCGCCGGTCAGCGCCTGCATCCCGCGATCGAGCATCTCGCGGACGGCGGGCTGGAACACGCGCCCGTCACGCAGCGCGCCGGCGTGCGCCACCTCGATGACGCGGCCGGGAAACAGGCCCGGCATGCCGAGCGGCGACGCCGGCACGTCGGGTGCCTGGATGTCGATCTTCAACGAACCGACCGGGTCTTCGCCCTGGGCCGCCCGCGCGGGCATCCCGAGCAGCCCGAGGTGCAGCGAACCGAGCGCGGTACCGAGTACGAAGCGACGACGATCCATCCTGATCCCCCGGCTGCGGCGGTGCGGCAGCCAGCCGGCCGATCGCCTTCCTCAGCCGGCGTCCGCTGTGTTTCGGCAGAACCAGACCAGGCGGTGCCTGGCCGTCAACGCAGGCGCAGCGTCCCGAATGCCTCGGGAACGTGGAACGTCGTTTGGCCTGTAGGTTGCCAAGCATAATACACCTTGGGTTCGGCCGTGGCGATCCGGTACAGGCCGATCCGGAACTCGCGTCCGGGCTCTGGCGGCCTGGCGTCGATGGCCGCGAACGGAATGCGCATCTCGCCGTACCAGATCTTGGACGCCGCGTCGATTCGCCCACGTACCACGTAGCCGGAATTCCACATCCTTCCGGCCGGCCCCTTCGGGTTCTCGCGATCGATGTCGAGATCGACCCACTCCCCGCGGGGCGACACCTGGAACTCCTTGTAGCGCGTGATGCGCTCGATCCCCGAGCCGATGAACGCCTCGGCCACGTCCCAGTTCCACAGCGCGGGCGTCTCCTCCGCGGAGGGATCGCCGGGCTTCAGGTTCAACACGTCGTACGGACAGACGTAGAGCAGGTAGAGGTGATCCCTGGTCCACCGCGAGCGCACTTCGGTCGGCCTGCCGGCGATCGGCTGATGCAGGTAGTCGCGATCGATGACGACCCGCGGCGCGTCCTTCCACTCGCGGGCCTGGGGATCGGCGCTCAGCTCGAAATCCCGTTCGGCGAACGTGCTCTCGAGGACGGCGGGAGCGTCTGCGGCGAGCAGCAGCGCGGCGACGGCGACGGCGGTCAGCGTGGGCATGTGGCGATCACCCTTCCGGCGATTGGCAGGCCCGGCGCGTCCGCCCGCCGTGAGAGACGAGGTTCGCCCGGCCGTGCCGGGCGTCCTGCACCGGGTTTCCGTATTATGCTGCGGACGCCTGCGCCGCGCGCGTCCGCCATGACGGCACGCGAGGATGGCGAGGCCGAGGAGAGAACCGTCATGCTCATCCGTTCGATCGTGGCCGCCTTCGCGGCCGCGTTGATCGTTCCGGTGACGCTGTCCTCGCCGGTCGACGCCCGGCGGGGCGCGGCGGGCCGGGACACCGTCGCGGCCGCGGCGGCCCGCCAGCCCGCCACGTCCACCATGACGCCCGAGCAGATCATCGCCGAGTTGCGGCGCCCGGAGAACAGCACCGGGAACATCGCCGACGGCGTCGAGGCCGTCACCGGCGGACGGGGCTGGATGTCGGCGGACATGAAACCCATCAGCAACAGGAAGATCGTGGGCCAGGCGTGGACGGCGGCGCTGCGCCCCATCCTGAAGTACGACGACCGCCCCTATCCCAACTACGCGATGCAGATCCTCGACGAGGCGCCTGCCGGCAGCGTCCTCGTGTACGTGGTCGAAGGCCACGTCGAGATCGCCGGCATGGGCAACCTGATGGCCACCACCGCCCAGGTCCGCGGGCTCGAAGCGACGGTGATCGATGGCGCCGTCCGCGACGTCACCGAACTCCGGAACATCGGCCACCAGGTGTTCGCGCGCCGCATCAGCCCCGCGACGTCGGTCGGCAAGCTCGTCGCCTACGCCAAGCAGACGCCGGTCACGTGCGGCGACGTCCTGGTGACCCCGGGCGACTACATCGTCGGCGACAACGACGGCGTGGTCGTCGTCCCCCGCGCCGCGGCCGAGCAGGTCGTGGCGAAGCTGAAGGACTACGACGACCGCGAGACGAAGATGATCGAGATCATCAAGCGCGAGCGGTCGATCCTGAAGGCGCTGGAACTCTACAACCGGTACTAGTCATGACACAGACCGATCCTCCCCACGAAACGCGTTCCTCCTCATCGCCGGTCACCGGAGCGGGCCGGCGGGCCGGCATCCTCGCCGCCGTGGAGGCGTCCGGCGTCGTCGCCATCATCCGCACGAAGGATGCGAATAGGGTCTTCGACATCGTCGGGGCGCTGTCGGGCGGCGGCGTGCGCGCCCTGGAGATCACGATGACGGTGCCGGGGGCCATCGAACTGATTCGCGCGGTGTCCAGGTCGCTGCCCGGCGACATCCTGCTGGGGGCGGGCACCGTCCTCGACGCAGAGACGGCGCACGGTGTCATCGACGCCGGCGCGCAGTTCGTGGTGGCGCCGGTCTTCGATCCCGGGACCGTGCGCGCGTGCAACGAGCGCGACGTGCCCGTGATGCCCGGCTGCTACACGCCCACCGAGATGCTGCAGGCGTGGCGCGCGGGCGCCGACGTGATCAAGGTGTTCCCGGCGACGACGCTCGGGCCGGGGTACCTGAAGGACATCGCCGCGCCGCTGCCACAGCTCAGGCTGCTGCCGACCGGCGGCGTCACGCCCGAGAACGCCGGCACCTGGATCAGGGCCGGCGCCTTCGCGCTCGGCATCGGATCGGCGCTGGTGGACAAGACGGCCGTGGCCGAGGGCGACTTCGCGAAGATCGAAGCCGCGGCGCGGCTCACCATCGCCAACATCAACGCAGCCCGCGCGTCGCGGTGACGCGGCGGACGCGCCACCGCGGCGCCGCCTGACGGAAGCCCCCGAGACCCTCGAACATGCCCAAGATTGTCACTTTCGGTGAACTCATGCTGCGGCTCAGCCCTCCGGGCCACGAGCGCTTCCTGCAATCCCCCCTGCTCCGCGCGACGTTCGGCGGCGGCGAAGCCAACGTCGCCGTGAGCCTGGCGAACTTCGGCCTCGACAGCTATTACGTGACGCGGCTGCCCTCGCACGACATCGGCACGGCGGCCGTGCGCGCCCTCGCCGCCGAGGGCGTGCAGACGCGCCACATCCTGCGCGGCGGCGATCGGATCGGCGTCTACTTCACCGAGGTGGGCGCCGCGCAGCGGCCGTCATCGGTCATCTACGATCGCGCGCGGTCGGCGATCAGCGAGATGACGCCGGGATCCATCGCCTGGGCCGACGTGTTCTCGGGCGCCGCCTGGTTCCACTGCACCGGCATCACGCCCGCCCTGGGCCCGAACGCCACGGCGTGCACGCGGGAGGCGCTCGAGGCGGCCCGCGCGGCGGGCGTGCGCGTCAGCATGGACCTGAACTACCGCAAGAAACTGTGGACGGAGGCCGAGGCCCAGCAGGTCATGCGGCCGATGATGGAGTACGTGGACGTCGTGGTCGCCAACGAGGAGGACGTCCAGTCGGTGCTCGGCCTTGAAGTGCACGGCACCGACGTGACCCGGGGCGCCCTGAACCTCGACGGCTACCGCGACGTGGCGCAGCGCGTGGCCCGCGAGTTCAACGTGTCGACGGTAGCCATCACGCTGCGCGAGAGCCGGTCTGCGAGCGAGAACGGCTGGAGCGCGGCGCTCTGGGACGCCGGTGCCGGCGCGTTCCATCACAGCCAGCGGTACGACATCGACGTGGTCGACCGCATCGGCAGCGGCGACAGCTTCGCCGCCGGCCTCATCTACGGGCTGGTCACGGGACGGACACCGGAGGCGGCGCTGCGCTTCGCCGTGGCAGCCAGCGCGCTCAAGCACAGCATCCCCGGCGACTTCAACCGCGTGACGGTCGCGGAGGTGGATCGCCTGGCCGGCGGAGACGCCAGCGGGCGCGTCCAGCGCTGAACGCCAGCGTCGGGAGCGGGGCGCCATCGGCTGGCGCCCCGTCCGGAGGTACGCGGCGGGCGACGCCGCGCGACGCTCACACCCCACCGTGCCCGCCAGGTCACGCCGCACCCGATCGGGCCCTGGTTTCGGGATCGGTTCCGAAACCAGGGCTGTCGTGTTGCGGTGCCGGGAACGCTAGAAGGAATACCTGATCGACAACTGCATCTCCCGCGCGGCCTGGGCGCTGGTGATCCGGCCGAAGTTGGCGTTGCCCAGCGTACCGTTCGGGTTGTTCCAGTTGACCGTGTTCAGCGCGTTGAAGACGTCCCACCTGAACTGAACCCGGTGCTCGCCAGCGATCGCAAATGACTTGGCGAGCGAGACGTCGAGGAGCTTGCGCCCTGGGCCAACCACAGGGTTTCGTGGTGACGTGCCGTAGGTCTGGGTAGCCCGGCTGAAGGCGGCGGTATTGAACCACCGCTCGATGGTGCGATCCGAGCCCGGCAGCTTGGGGTCCTGGCCCGGCACGAGGTTCGGGTGGATGTCCTCCGAATCAGTGTTCAGGGTGTCACCGTCCTGATTGACGTAAAACGGCTGTCCCGACTGCAGCGTTGCGATGCCACTGACTTGCCAGCCGTGCAACAGCGCACCGAGGACGCCTGTCAACCCCGATCCGAACGGCACGTCCCAGATGTAGCCCACGACGAACCGGTGCCGGACATCGTCGGCCGAATCCGCCCATTCGGGACCGATGTCCCTGGGATTCTGGCGTCGCGCACGCGAGGCATTCAGCCCGCCCTGCTGGTTGTCCCTCAGATGGGACAGCGTGTAAGCCACCATGACGTCCAGACCGTGGAAGCGGCGCTGCTTGAACTCGGTCTGCAACGAATTGTACCGACTCTCGCCATCGGTGACCCACATGCGGATTCGGCCGAACGCCGGGTAGGGCCGGCGCGACTGCAGATTCAGCGCGCTGGCACTCGGATCTGGGTCCGGGCTGTTGAAGTTGGTCATGCTGCTGTCGAGGTTGCTCCCGCGCGCACCGACGTAACGCACCTCGAGCACCGAGGTCTGCGACAACTCGTACCCCACGGCAACGTTGTAGTTCTGGTAGTAGCCGTCCCTGTGGTTGCGATCGACCTCCGCGGACGTGACGTTGAAGATCGTGTTGGCCGGCATCAACTGCGCCGGGAACGGGTTCGACAGCGTTGCGATCGGATTCGTCGCCGGATTCGTCGCCTGCACGCTCGCGTTGGGGGGATTCGTTCCGAGCGTGTTGATGTTGTCGAGATGCAGCGCCATGTTGAAGATGCCGTACCCTCCACGCACCACCAACTGGTCGTTCATCCTGAAGGCGAAGCCCAGCCGCGGCGCCCAGTGCCGCATCTTGTTGACGTACAGGCCGTCCTCGATCACCTCACCCGGCTGAGGCCACAGCACCGGTCCCCGCGGATCGAGGTCGAACCGCAGCGTGCGGCTCACACCGTTGATGTCAACCGGCGGCTTGTTGTGGTCGTAGCGCAGCCCGAGGTTGAACGTGAGGCGATCGGTGACCCGCCAGTCGTCCTGGAGGTAGGCACCGAAGCGCCACTGGCGGATGCCCCCGACTGGAATCCCTTCCGGCGTTCGCGCCGTTCGGGGATAGCCGAGCACGAAGGCGGCCGCGGCGTGACCCGTGATGTCACGCGTGAATTCGATGGCGCCGAAGGGTGAATTGACGCTGGTGGCATCGCCGTACAGCTTGCGGAGATCTCCGCCCATCTTCAAGGCGTGCCGGCCCTTGATGACCGTCAGGTTGTCCACGAATTGATAGGTCTGGCTCTTGTCGATCGCCTCGCCGCCCGTGCTGTCGCCGAACCCATCGAACCCCTGGATGGAGATCGTCGGGAATCCCACCTCGAAGTCCGCCGGCGACCGGCCGCCGGGCCCGCCGACGTTCATGCCGGCAATGCCGAGATCCTTCTCGACGGAGAACCCGCTGCCGGCCCTCGGGCTGAGGCGCCTGAGGTTGCCGCGCATGTAGCCGAAGCGGACTTCGTTCAGCACGTTCGAACTCCACGTCATCACATGCTGAACGGCGAGGCTCTGGTTGTCGAACAGCCGTGCCACCGGGAAGTTCGCGTTGATCGGCGTCGTCGGGTTGTTGCGTCCCTGATACAGGTAGTGCCCGAAGACCTTCTGGCGACTGCTGAGCTGGTGGTCGATTCGACCGATGTACTGGTTCGTTTCGTCCTTGGCCAGGGTCACCCCGATCAAGTTGTTCACGCCGGACTGATTCGGTAACGGCTGGTAGGTATTCACCAGACGGAGGGCCGTGGGATCGAGGCGGCCCGGCGGGATGACGTTCCCGGGAAACGGCTGCCCGGTCAGCGGATCCCTGATCGGCGTGGCGATCGCCGAAAAATCTCCCTGCCGCATCGCCTCGGTCAGGACGATGGCCTGCGCAACGTTCTGACGCGTCTCGCGCAGGCCTTCGTACGAGAACATGAAGAACGTCCGGTTCTTCGCGATCGGCCCGCTCAGCGTACCGCCGAACTGGTTTCGTTCCAGCTGCGGCTTCGGGCGTGGGGCGGGTGCGAAGTAATTGCGTGAATCGAGCGCGTCGTCACGAAGGAAATCGTACGCCGAGCCACGGAGCGTGTTGGTACCCGATCTGAGCTGCAACTGGACGTTGGCGCCGGCGTGCCCCCCGTACTCCGCGGTGTAGTTGGTCGCCTGGACCTTGAACTCCTCCACGGCATCGAGCGACGGGTACATGAACAGGTTGTTGCCGCGGTTGTTCGTCGCGCTCACCCCGTCGAACATCACCTGCTGGTACATGCCCCGTGCGCCGCTGGCGCGGAACTGCGTTCCGGAACTCACGACGCCTGCCGTCAGGTTGCCCAGGCTGGTGAAGTTCCGGCCGCTCAGCGGCAGGTTGCCGATCGTCTCCGCGGTGACGGTGTTGGCGGTGACGCCACTCTGCGTCTCGATGAGCTGACCTGCCGCGACCACCTCCACCGCTTCCGAGAGGTCGCCGACCTGCAGCGCGACGTCCAGCCGGATCATCTGCGCGACGCGCAGAGTGAAGAGCCGCCGCTCGGTCCGGAAGCCCTCCAGACTCACCACTGCCACGTAATCGCCGGGCACGAGGTAGCGAGCCTCGAACGTGCCATCCTCACGGCTCACCAACGTCTGGGCGACACCCGTGGATGAGTTGGTCACCACGACCGTGGCCCCGGGAATCACGAGACCGGTCGAGTCCTTCACGATACCCAGCACGCCGGTGTCGACCGACTGCGCGGGAAGAGGCGCCGCGTGGAGAAGCCACGCCGCCAACGTACACACTGCATACCAGAATCCGGGCTGGGATCGTCGCAAGGGGCCCTCTCATGTCTCCGGGCCGTGGCCCGGAAGGCGAATCGATCGGGTCTGACCTGTCTCGAGTGATTGGTCCGGCGCACAGCCCGGCCCGCGTTCGCGCGGCCTGCGGCTGGCACACAACGTCCGCACGCCGGGAGCACGAGACGACGCCCGCCAGCCTGCTGTTCGCCCGCCCGACTGCGCAACGGCGCGATCGGGGCAGGCAGTCACCCGTGATGACGTGAGCGCGGGAGAACGGGCGGATGCTATCGCACGCCGTGACGACTCGTCCAGTGATTCGTGCGCTGCCAGCTCATCCGCTCTCACACTCAGTCGACGTAGGCAATGCAGTCAATCTGCACGAGGACGCCGTCGCGCCCCATCTGATCGACGCCGCAGCCCGAGTACGACCGCACGGGCGGCGGATCGGGGAAGAAGCCGCGATAGGCCTCGTTGAGCGCGGCGAGGTTCCGGTTGGGATCCGCGACGGTCATGTGCACCTTGAGCACGTTGGCCATCGACGAACCGGCGCCCTCGAGCGTCGCCTTCATCACCGTCAGGGCGCTCTGGATCTGCACCTTGATGTCGCCGGGATCCTTCCGCTGCTCGGGATACCAGCCGCCGATGCCGGCCAGGAACAGCAGGTGACCCGATCGGATGCACGACGAGAGCAGGGCGCCGGGGCCCGTTGGCCGATCGGGCCGCTGGAAGACCTGCTTCTTCGGCGTCCACGCGTCCGGCGACGCCGCCTCCCGCGCGCCACCCGCCCGAGCGTGAACGACGCCGCCGGCGGCCAATCCCGCCAGCCCCGCCGACAGGACCTGACGACGGGTCTTCCGCGACTCAACCGTGGACTTCTGGGCCATGGGTCTCTCCTCCTCCTGAAATCGGGATGTGTGTCGCGCGAGCGCGCGTGGCGCGACGTGCGCCACTCTACACCGGGCACGAGGCCGGGGCTTCCGAACGCGGGCTTCGCCCCCGGCCGGGGTGCTCCAACTGCCTTTCAAGTGCCGGAGCCTTCCGGTATCCTCTGGCTGCGCCGGAGGAACCGGTCGCGGTGCCGCGGCGACCGGCAGCGCGAGACACGACCGCGAGACCGCTGGCCGCGGCCCCCTGGCGTGCGTCGCGTCGTCGATGACCTCACCGACTGGAGCCATCATGTCGAAGGAACCAACCGAGCACGTCGAGCACACCGAAATCCCTGGCGCCCCGGCCGCGGCCGGCGTCACCAGACGTGAACTGTTCCAGATGGGCAATGTGCTGGCGCTGCCGGTGCTGCTGGGCACCGCGCGCACGCTCGAGGCCGCCGGCCCGCTCACGCCGGGCCCGCAGATCTACCAGTCGATCGGCGTCGAGCCGATCATCAACTGCCGCGGCACCTTCACGATCATCGGCGGATCGGTGGAGCGGCCCGAAGTCCGTGCGGCCATGGACGCGGCCTCGAAGTACTTCGTGCAGATCGACGAACTGGCCGACGGCGTCGGCCAGCGGCTGGCCGAGCTGACCGGCGCCGAGTGGGGCATGGTCTCCTCGGGCTGCGCCGCCGGCATGAAGCACGTCACCGCGGCGTGCGTGACCGGGGGCAACCCGGAGCGGCTGGTCCGCATTCCCGACCTGACCGGCTTCCCCAGGACCGAGGTGATCATCCCCCGGCCCTCGCGCAACAACTACGACGCCGCCATCGCGAACATCGGCGTGACGATCATCACCGTCGACACGCTCGAGGAGCTGCGGCGCAGCATCGGGCCGAAGACGGCGATGATCTACCTGCTCGCCGACGAGCCGCACTTCGGCGAGATGCAGCTGGAGGCGATCGCGGCAATCGCCAGGCCGAAGAACGTCCCGATCCTGGTCGACGCCGCCGCCGAGATCCTCACGATCCCCAACGTCCACCTCCGGAAGGGCGCGACGATCGTGGCCTACAGCGGCGGCAAGGCGATCTGCGGCCCGCAGTGCGCGGGGCTGCTGCTCGGCGACAAGAAGCTGCTGATGGCGGCCTGGCAGTCGGGTTCGCCCCACCACGGCCCGGGCCGCGACAACAAGGTGGGACGCGAGGAGGTCTGCGGCATGCTCGCGGCCGTGGAGGCCTGGGTCGAGCGCGACCACGACGCCGAGTGGAAGAGCTGGCTCGGCTGGCTCGACAACATCTCGAAGAAGGTGACGACGATCCCCGGCGTCACCGCCGCCGTGCGCGAACCGCAGGGCCTCGGCAACCGCAGCCCGGTGCTGACCATCTCCTGGGATCCGTCGAAGCTGAACATCACCGGCGAGGACCTGGCCGACGAACTCGCCCGGACCAGGCCGCGCATTGCGGTGGGCGGCGGCGGCCGCCGCCCGGGCGCCGACACGTCGCAGACGGCGATCACGGTCACCGCCTGGATGATGCAGCCGGGTGACGATGCCGTGGCCGCCTCGCGGATCCACGCGCTGCTGTCGCAGCAGCGTCCGCCGCGCAACACGGCGATGGCCGCGCCGGCCGCCAACGTCGCCGGCCGCTGGGACGTCGAGATCGAGTTCTTCAACGGCACCAGCCGCCACGCGCTCACCCTCGAGCAGGACGGCAACTGGCTGACGGGCGCGCACCAGGGCGAGTTCACCACGCGCGACGTCTACGGCACGATCGAAGGCGACGAGGTGAAGCTGCGCAGCCGCGAGGATCGCCTCGGCATCGCCGTCACCTTCACCTTCGTCGGCAAGGTCACCGGCGGCACCATCTCGGGGCCGCTCTACATGGGCGAATACCTCGACGCGAAGTTCACCGCGAAGCGGCACGCCTACGCGGCGCCGCGTGGCCCGATCCGCGTCCAGACGGGACGCCCGCTCGCCACCTAGCAGTCTGCGGCGGGAGCGCCGCGCCCGTCGAATGCCGCGCCACGTGCACCACGGGCTGACAGCCCGGCACGCACCGGCGGGCAGACTCACGACAAGGCCTGTCGGGCCCCTCTCGCGGGCCCGGCAGGCCTTCACGGCATCACGGCGGCGGATGCCGCCTACCGCGCCGCGGGCGGCCTCGGGAACGTCGGCGGCGGAACCTTCTCCCACGGCGCCGCAGCCAGGCCGTTGAGATCCCACACCACGACGCCGTCGCGCAACGTCAGCTCGCAGCCGAGCCGCTGCGTGCCATCGAGCCGGCCGCCCTGCTGATCCTGGAAGCCGAACCGGCCGTTCTCGAGCCTCAGCACGGCGAGATCGGCGCCGGCGCCCACCGACAGGTGCCCGAACTGCTCGAGCTTGATCTCCCGGGCGGGGTTCCACGTCGAGCGCAGCACGACGTCGTTCAGCGACATGCCCAGCGCCAGGAACTTGCTCATCAGGTTGACCATGTCCTTCATGCCGGCGTTCATGCTGCCCACGTGCAGGTCGGTCGAGATCGAGTCGGGAAGGAAGCCTTCCTTCATCGCCTGCACCGCCGTGCGGAAGGTGAAGCTCGCCCCGCCGTGGCCGATGTCGAAGATGATGCCCTTCTTCCGTGCCCGGTAGCTCGCCGGGTTGATCTTCCCGTCGATGACCTCGCCGCGACTGCCGCCGGCGAAGGCGTGCGTGAAGATGTCGCCGGGACGGAAGACGCGATCGAAGAGCTCGGCGATCGTCCGCACCCTCGCGCTGCCGAAGTCCACCATCACCGGGATGCCGGCAATCGTGCCGGCCTCCACCGCGCGCTCGAACGGCGCCCATTCGGGCCCGTTGTAGTGGGCGGTCTTGATGCCGACGATCACCCCCTTGTGCCGGAGCGCGTACTCGCCGGTCGCCTTCGCGTCCATGTCGGAGAGATCCTGCTCCAGGGCGCCGCCCGCCATGCCATGGCCGACGATGTTGAGAAACGCGGTGACCCTGGTCTTCGACGTGTCGATGATGCGCGTCTTGAAGTCGTCGAAGTTGCGCCAGCCCGCGCCGCCCGCGTCCGAGACGGTCGTGGTGCAGCTCCGCGGCGCGAACGCGTCGATCGGCACGCTGCTGGGGCCGCCGGCATAGGCGGTCTTCTCGCCGTGGTAGACGTGGACGTGGATGTCCACCAGGCCCGGCGTCACGTACAACCCCGACGCATCGACGACCTTCGAGGCCTGTGCCGCGGGGACGTCGGGAGCCACGGCGGCGATCTTCCCGTCCTTGATCGCCACGTCGCGAACCGCGTCGATCCCGTTCCTGGGATCGATGACGTGCCCGCCCTTGATGAGCAGGTCGTAGCTCGTCTGGGCGTAGCCCGTGCCCGCCAGCGCGGACGCCATCAGCAGAAGAACGAAACGCTTCATCGTGTAGCCTCCAGCAACGGTTCCGACCGGGACGGTCACGGCCGAACGGGCTCGACGAACTTGACGCTCACCGGCGAGCCGACGTCGAGCACGTGCCCGGTGGGCGCGAGCCGCCCGCTCGCGCCGTCGATGCGGAAGACGACGACCGAGTCCGAGCGCTGGTGCCCGACGAGGAGATAGCGGCCGGTGGGATCGATCCCGAAGCCCCGGGGCATGTTGCCCTGCGTGGGCGTGGTCTCGACGAACGTCAGCCGGCCGGTCTTCCCGTCGACGGTGAACAGCGCGATGCTGTTGTGCCCCCGGTTCGATCCGTAGACGAACTTCCCGGACGGGTGCACCTGAATCTCGGCCGTGCTGAAGCCGGGCTCCACGCCCTGGCCCGGCGGCAGCGTCGAGATGGTCTGGAACGTCGTCAGCGCGCCGCGGTCGGCGTCGTGGCTGAAGGCCGTCACCGTCATGTTCGTCTCGTTGATCAGGTAGGCGTAGCGGCCGGTCGGGTGGAACGCCAGGTGACGCGCCCCGGCGCCGCGCGGGACCGACGCGAACGGCGGATCGGCGGCATCGAGCGAGCCCGCGCCGCCGTCGAAGCGGTAGATCCGCACCTGGTCGAGGCCGAGGTCGGCGACGTAGGCGAAGCGATTGGCCGGGTCGAGGTTCACCGAGTGGGCACGGGGCCTGATCGGCGGCGTGACGGGCGGGTCCGGCGCCACGTGCTGCACGAAGGCCGAGGCCGGCTTCAGCCGGCCGTCACCGTCGATCGGCAGCACCGCCACGCTGCCGCCGCCGTAGTTGGCGACCAGCACGTTGCGGCCGGCCGAGTCGACCACGAGGTAGACGGCGCCGCCGCCGCGCGACGACTGCTGGTTGATCGGCGTCAGGCCGCCGCTGCGGCGGTCGATGGCGAAGCCGCTCACCGCGCCGCCCGGCTGCTGGTTGAACTCGCGCACCTCGTTGGCCGCGTAGAGGAAGCCGCCGCCGGGATGCACCGCGAGGAAGCTCGGATTGGGCGTCTCGGCCACGAGAACCGGCGGCGTGAGCGCGCCGGTGGCGAGGTCGAGCCGCGAGCAGTAGATGCCCTTGCTCTTCTCGCCGGTGTAGGTGCCGAAGTAGACCAGCAGCTCGCCCGTCTCGGCGGGCTTGCCGCGCTGCGCCCACGCGACCGCCGGCAGCAGCGTCACCAGGGCGGCCAGCGCCAGCGACGGCAGCGCGAGCCGGAAGGAACCGAACGGGACCATCTCGATCGACGGCCGGCGGAACGGGGTGAGGTACGCCATCATGTCTGTGTCCGGGTTCTCCATCAGTCAATCCACGAGCAGGCGGCGCCGGACCCGGCGTCGCAGAACAACACACGCTGATCCGGGCGCCGGTTGGCGACGGTCCAGTCGCGGCCGTTGACGAAGTAGGGTTTGGTCCACACCTCGCCGTCCATCGCCCGCGCCGCCATCACCGAGACCGAGGCGACGCCCTGCGCAGGATACCCCGTGCGCGGATCGATGACGTGCGGGTAGCGCGTGCCGCCGGCCATGAAGAACTGCTCGTAACTGCCCGAGGTCGACAGCGAGAGGTCCCTCAGGTGGACCACCGCGGCCGGCGTGGCCAGCTCGCCCGGCACGCCGATCGACACCCGCCAGCCCGCAGGTTCGCCGGGCGGCGCGCCGAGGCCGTAGATGCTGCTTCCCGCCGCCGACACCAGCGCGGCGCCGACGCCGTGCGCCCTGAGCACGGCCACCATGCGATCGACGGCGTAGCCCTTGCCGATGCCTCCCGGATCGAGTTCGAGGCCTGGCCGGAGGAACCTCGCCGTGCGGCCGTCCTCGTCCAGCCACACGTGCTGGTGTCCGACACGGTCCAGGGCGCGCGCCACGTCGGCGGGCCGCGGCCGCCGGCCCTCGCCCCTGTAGAACCCCCACGCCTTCATCAGCGCCCCGACGGTGACGTCGAAGGCGCCACCGGTCTGGCGGCTGTAGTCGAGGCACGCCCGCAGCAGATCGAACAGTTCGTCGGACACGCGCACCGGCCCGGCCGGCGCGTCGCGGTTGAGGCGGCTCAGCTCGCTCGCGGGCCGGTAGTTCGACAGCAGACGATCGATCCGGTGGACCTCGTCGAAGACCGCGTCGGCCGCGGCCTCGAGTGCGCCGCGATCGGGGCCGTGGAGATCGACGGCGAACCACGACCCCATCGCGTCTTCGCTGCGCTGGATCCGCACGACCCCCCCCGGGTCACGGCGCGGCCCGACGTCTCCGGCCACGCGGGATCAGACGGCGGCTGGCGGCGCCCCGTACGTGTGCCGCGTCGCGGTCCAGGTGGCGGTGCGGTACTCGCCCATGTCGAGCGTGCCCGACAGGGCATCTCCCGCGAACTCTCCCTTGAACCGGTATTCGAGCGAGTCGCCGGTGCGCTCGGTCACGCGGCTGGCCAGCGAGACGGCGCTCCCGTTGATGGTGCCCGAGACGTCACGCGCCACGAAGTCGCCCTGGTGCGTGCCGACCAGATCGTTGCCGCGCTGCTGCAGGTGCAGCGTGTGCCGGCCGGTGCTCGCCGCGTACGCGATCTCCACCTTCCACTGCCCGGTCAGGTCGGCGGCCGGGGCCTTCACCGGCTCCACCGGCTTCAGCGTGTGCCTGGCCGACAGCACCTCGAACACGCGGTCGGCGACGATCTTCTCGTCGCCGGGGCTCATCATCGACGCGTTGATCGAGAGCCCCGTGTCGCCGGGCAGCCCCCGCGCGCCGCGCGGCCCACCGCCGCCGGCGGCAATGCGCGGCTCGCCCGCGTAGAGCAGGTCGGCCACGTCCTGGCCGGTGATGCCGAGCTTCTCGGTGTCCCACCGCACCATGAGACGCGGGCTGCGGTTCGACCGGCTCTCCCCGGGTTCGCGCTGCACGACGGGCGTCACGCCGGGAATGCCCGCGACGCGGGCGGCGATGTGCTCGCAGTAGCCCACCCACTGGGCCCACTCGGCGGCGTGGTCGCGCTTCACCCAGCTCTCCACGGCGATGAGCATGCCGATCATCTCCTCGCGACCCACCTTCATGGCGCGCGCGTAGCCGTGATGCGGCGCGCTGTGGATCCAGGCCGCCTTCACCAGGTCCTTCCGCCCGAGCAGCAGCCCGGCGCTCTGCGGTCCGCGGATGATCTTGCCGCCGCTGTAGCCCACCAGCGTCGCGCCGCGCTGCAGGTGGATGCTGGGCACGGTGAGCACCTCGGCCGCCGCGTCGACCATGATGGGGACGCCCAGCGGGCGCGCAATCGCGGCGATCGCCTCGAGCGACATCGGTCCGGTCTCGTTCCGGTCGTTGGCGAACACGTAGATCATCGCCGTCCTGGGGCCAATCGTCAGGCGCAGCTCGTCGGGCGTGTTCGCCTCGAGGATCTTCACGCCGACGGCGCGAATCGCCGCGTCGTAGACGTTGCGCGAGTGCCCGGGGATGATCACCTCGTCTCTGGCGAAGCCCCTCAGGTCGGGGATGCGGACGTGCAGGTCGGGATTGCCGCCGGCGACGCAGGCGGCGGTGGCGTGCGACATCGCGGCCGCGCACCCGGCGGTGACCATCCCCCATTCGGCGCCGGTGAGTTCGGCCAGGCGCCTTCCGATGGCATCCATGAGCTCGTCGATCTGGACGTGCTGCTGGTTGGCGCGATCCTTCGCCGCCCGCACCTCCGGCAACTCGATCGATCCGCCGATGACCGTCAACGTGCCGCGGCAGTTGATGAGCGGCTTGACGCCGAGCGATTCGTAGGGACCGGTGCCCCAGGTCACCCCCGTGGCCGCCGCCGGCGCCGCGGCCGCGACCTTCGCAACCTTCGCGGCCTCGGCCGTGCGCGCCCACGGCAGCAGCCCGCCGGCGCCGAGCGCGCCTGCCAGCCGCAGAAGCCCCCGCCGGGTGAATCCGCTGGCGGGCACCGGCATGTCCCGCTCTCCCAGGATCGACATCGCTCACCTCCATGGCCGGCACTCGCCAGCGGGAACCTGCGCCGCCACCGGCGGCCGGCCTTCAGACACGATTCGACTTCCACGCTTCCGCCGCGGCGGGACGCACGAGGGTGCGGGCGACGGCGCCCTCACGCCACCGGCGACGTCGATCACCCCGGCACGGACTTCGTGGTCCCGATGGGCCGGATCGCCCCCGGTCCATCGCCGCCCGATTTCCCGATCTCCCGATCACCCGGCCGGCCGTCGTCAGACCGCCGCGGGCTGCGCCGCGCCGCGTTCGTCACCGAAGAGGTGGTCGGTCGGATCGATGCTGGCGAAGATCGCGGCCGCGACGACGAGCATGGCAGCGAAAACGATCAGCGGCACGTCGTAGCGGCCCGAGAAGGCGTCGACCAGCGCACCGAAAGCCACCGAGGACACGAAGGATCCGAACTGGCCCGCCATGTTCATCGCCCCGCTGATGGCGCCGGCATGCCTCCCGCCGACATCCAGGCACACCGCCCAGGAGACCGGCAGCATGCAGTCCATCGCGAAGAGCCCGACCGTGAGCAGCACGACCGCCAGGCCACGACTCTCGACGACGGCCGTGCCGAACAGGCAGACGGCGGCAACAGCCAGGCCGGTTGCGGCTACCGACCGGCGGCCGGCCTTCAGGCCGAACCGGCGGGTCAGGATGTCGCTCAGGGTGCCGCCGGCGAGGTTGCCCAGGGCGCCCGCGATGAACGGCAGCATGGCGTAGATCTTCATCTCGTCGGCGGTGAAGCCCCGGCCCAGGCGCAGATAGCTCGGCATCCAGGAGAAGTAGAAGTAGGCACCCCAGCAGTAGGCGTGGTACATGATCATGATCTTCCACAGGTTGCCGTTGCGCAGCGCCTTGCCCCAGGGAAGCGACTCGTGCCTGACGGGTCGGGCGCCCGCCCCGATCAGGGCGATTTCCTCGGCGCTGACGCCAGGCTTCTCCACCGGCGTGTCGCGATACCACCAGTACCAGGCCACCGCCCACACCAGGCCGGCCACGCCGAACACGTAGAAGGTCATGCGCCAGCCGTAGGCCGCCATGATCGGCACGACCAGCAGCGGGGTGAGGGCCCCGCCGAGGCGGCTGGCCGTCCACACGGCGCCCTGCGCGCGTCCGCGCTCGGCGGCGGGAAACCAGCGCGAGATGCTGGCCGAGCTGTTCGGGTACGCCCCGGCCTCACCGGCCCCGAAGAGGAAGCGCGTCACCAGCAGCACGACGTAGCTGTTTGCGAGGCCTGTCGCGGAAGTGAAGGCCGACCACCAGACGACGATGCGCGTGAGCACTCGCCGGGGACCGATACGGTCGCCCAGGGCGCCGGAGGGCACCTCGAAGATGGCGTATGAGAGCGCGAAGACCCCGAGCACCCATCCCCATTGCGATGGGGACAACCCGAGGTCGCGCTGCATCTCGGGCCCCGCGACCGCGATGCACACGCGGTCGAGGTAGGTGATCATCGAGAGCAGGAACAGGAAGCTGAGGACGCGATACCTGTAGGCCATGGATGCTCGCCGGGTGCGAAGGGTCGGGGGTTGTTGACGGGCGGCAGTGCCCGCACCGGGGCCGGGGGCGTCGGGCCGCTACGGCTGATCGGGCAGGCGCGAGGAGTGCCATGCCTCGAAGAGCCACTCGCCACCCTTCCGGACGTAGACGATGGTGGTCCGCAGGACCATCTTCTGCAAGGCGCCGCCGACGCTCACCTCGACGTCGGCGAGCGAGTTCAGCATGGCGACGTCCGGGCTGAGGAAGCGGACGGCCGGATCGCGGTGGGCGAGCCGGCGGAAGGCCACCTGGCCGCTGCGGAGGCTGGCGAGCCAGCTGTCTTTCGTGTCGAGGGCGCCGGCCGAATGGGAATAGCTGAGCGTGGGCGAGGTCATCGCGGCCAGCGTGTCGTAGTCGTGGGCCGTCAGCGCCGCGACGCGCTGCTGCTCCCGGTGGCGGATGGCGTCTCCCGGGCCGGTGGCCGTAGTGGCCTGTCCTCCCAGGGCTGATGCGACCGACGCGAACAGGCACACGAGCAGCACGGCGGAGAGACGCTTCATGCGAACCTCACGATTGGGAACGCGACATCTTATGAGCCATGGACCAGCGCCAGCCCGCCCGGCGCGAGGGTGCCCCGATTATGGGCCGGAGACCGCGATTGTCAAGACACTCGTGAAGCTCGGGCAGCAAGTGTCTTGACAACTTTGGCAGCTCACGCATAATCGCCCTGGCGGATCCGACAGTCGTGCTGCCCTCCGGGAACGTGTAGCGGTTCGCTGGCCAGCCGATGGCCCGCTGACGCTCCCGGAACCGGCGCGGGGCAGCGCCCTCGATACGTCGGCGCCTCACCGGGGGGACAATCATGCAACGGTTTTTCTTGGCCGCGGCGCTCTGCCTCTTGCTGGCAGCTACCGCGGCGGCACAGCTCGCGTCACAGACCGGCCTGGTCGGCACCGTGCGCGACGCCAGCGGCGGCGTGCTGCCGGGCGTCACGGTGACGGCCGTCAACACAGGCACCCAGGACACCTACGAGACGGTGACCAACGCCGAGGGGATCTACAACATCCCCAACCTCCGCACGGGACGATACACGATCTCGATTGCGCTCGAGGGGTTCAAGACCTTCCAGGTGTCGGGCGTCGACGTCGCCGGCAACCAGGTGGTGCGCCGCGATGCGGTGCTCGAGGTGGGCGCGCTGACCGAGACCGTCACGGTCGAGGCGGCAGCCGCCGTGCTGGCCACCGATCGGGCCTCGCTCTCACAGACGATCGAGTCGCGCGCGGTATCCGAGCTGCCCGTGGCCGGCCGCAACGTCTGGGCGCTGGCGGCGACGACGCCCGGCGTGCAGGCGGGCAACACGAGCGACATCGGCTTCAGCTTCCGCGGCGCCGGGCAGCGCAACATCCAGAACAACATGACGCTGGACGGCATCAGCTCCAGCTCGAACCTGCTGGCGATGACCAGCATGCGCCCCATCCAGGACGCCGTCGAGGAGGTGCAGGTCCAGACCGGCAGCACGTCGGCCGAGTACGGCTCCTACCTCGGGGTCCACGTCAACGTGGTGACCAAGAGCGGCACGAACCAGTTCCACGGGTCCGCCTACGAGTACTACCAGACCGACGGCCTCAACGAGCGGGGCTACTTCGAGAACCGGGCGGTCCCGAAGAACCCGCTGCGCAAGGATCAGTACGGCGTGGTGCTGGACGGGCCCGTCCTGATCCCCCGCCTCTACGACGGCCGCAACCGCACCTTCTTCATGGGCGCCTACGAGGGGATCGACCAGGAGCTGCGGACCACCCCGTTCATCTCGGTGCCCACCGAGCGGATGCGCCGCGGCGACTTCTCCGAGGTCTCGGCGCAGATCCGGAACCCGTTCACGCGTGAGCCGTTCGCGGGCAACCAGATCCCGACGTCGATGCTCAACCCGACGGCGCTCGCCCTGCTGAAGTACTACCCGCTGCCGAACCTGTCGGGCACCGTCAACAACTACCAGGGCCCCGCGCAGGACAACGACTACCACGACCAGGTCATCGCGCGCGTCGACCAGAACCTCGGCAACCGCATCCGGCTGTCGTTCCGCTACAACTGGATGAAGAGCGACGAGACCTACTCGCCGGCGGTGATCGACATCTCGAACGCCTACCAGCCGCGCGTGAACAAGAACTGGCTGGCCTCCTACACGCACACGCTGAAGGCGAACCTGCACAACGACTTCCGCATCGGTTACCACCAGATCGACTTCGACACGGTCAACTGGTTCTACAAGAACGGCATCGAGGGCGCCGGCGCCGCGCTCGGCATCCCCGGCTTCGACGGCGACGTCAAGTACAGCAACCCCGGCATCCCCGACATCAACGTCAGCGCGTTCACCACGCTGGGCGGCAGCGGCACGAACTGGTTCCAGTTCGACAAGACCTTCCAGTTGTCGGACGTGATCTCCTACACGCGCGGGACGCACAACATCCGGGCCGGCCTCGACATGCGGAAGCTGCAGACGGGCCGCCGCGCCCAGAACTCGGCGCGCGGCGCCTTCACCTTCAACGGCGACATGAGCGGCTACGCGATGGCCGACTTCCTGCTGGGCGTGCCGCGGTCGGTGGTCACGCCGGCCGACCAGCTCCAGGGCCACGTCGGCGGCTGGCGCAACGGGTTCTTCATCAACGACGTCTGGCAGGTGACGCCGAAGATGACGCTGAGCCTCGGCCTGCGCTACGAGCTGAACACGCCGGTCCAGACCTACACGGGCCTGGCGACGGAGCTCGACGCCACCTTCACGCACATCATCCCGGCAACGCTCCCGTCGCCCGGCTTCAAGTTCCACGATCCCAACAACAAGGACTTCGCGCCGCGGATGGGCGCCACCTACCGCCTGACGGACACGACGATCCTGCGCGCGGGCTGGGGGATCTACTACAACCCCAACCAGATGAACACGTTCACGTTCCTCACCAACAACCCGCCGCTGGCCGCGCAGACCACCTACAGCAACGATCCGAACAACGCGACGCTCTCGTTCCAGAGCCCGTCGGGCACGGCCGGACCCGCCGGTCCGCCGAACATGATCTCGCCGAACCGCCACCTGCCGAACGCCTGGAAGAACCAGTGGAGCTTCGACCTCCAGCACGAGCTGTGGTCCTCGACGGTGATCGAGCTGCAGTACCTGGCGTCGCGCACCAAGGACCTGGATCGCAGCTACTACCCCAACACGCCGCAGCCCGGGGCGGGTGCGGTGGATCCGCGGCGGCCGAACCCGCTGTTCCGTGAGATCCGCATCATCCAGAACGACGTGGTCGCCAATTACGATTCGCTGGCCGTCGTGGTGCGCCGGCGCATGTCCAAGGGCCTCGGGCTGAACGCGCACTACACGTGGTCGCGGACCAGGGACATGACCGAGCACTCCAACGGCGGCGGCCGCACGGTGAACAACTTCGACATCTGGAGCGACTACGGGCCGGCCGCCTGGGACATCCCGCACCGGTTCGTGGTGAGCGGCATCTACGAGCTGCCGTTCTTCAAGGAGTCGGGCAACGGGTTCCTGCGCGAGGTGCTCGGCGGCTGGCAGGTGAGCGGCGTCGCGACGTTCCAGAGCGGCACGCCGATCAACGTCACGATCCTCGGTGACCGGGCGAACACCACCAGCCCGAACCAGCGGCCCGATCTCGTGGGGAGCCTCCCGTCGCTGAGCTGTCAGACCAACCCGAACGGGCCTGGACTCGTCAACTGCATCGATTCGTCGGCCTTCGCGATGCCGGCGCAATACACCTATGGCAACCTGGGCCGCAACGCGCTGCGCGGGCTGGGCTACAGCCGCACCGACCTGTCGCTGATGAAGGCGTTCACCTTCGCCGGCAAGTACCGGGCGATCTTCATGGCGCAGGTGTTCAACCTGTTCAACGAGGTGAACTGGAACAACCCGAACGCGCAGGTGGGCAACGCGAGCTTCGGCCGCGTCACCTCCGCGCAGGACATGCGTCAGGCCGAACTGGGCCTGAAGTTCACCTTCTAGCGCCCGAACCGGGCACGTCCCTCGCGAGCGCCGCCAGCCTGCGCAGGCAGGTCGGCGGCGCCGCCTCTCCGGATGCGCCGGCTGGTTCCCTCGCGGCGCCCGCCCGCGACGCCGGGCCTGGCCCGCGCGGCGCCACCCGGGTCGACGCGACCCGCCCGGCCGGGACCGGACACGCACGCGCCGGCACCACTTCTCGAGGAGGGTCTTCGTGAACACCGGATCGACACTGCTCCGCCTCTCGGGCGCCGCGATGGTCGTCGCGCTCGCCAGCCATGTCATGACCGCGCAGGCCCCGCGCCGCCCGGCCATCCTGCTCAAGGGCGGCCACGTCATCGACGCCCGCAACGGCGTCAACGGCATCATGGACGTCGCCATCGCCGACGGGAAGATCTCGGCGGTGGGCGCCAACCTCACCGCCCCGGCCGATGCGCGCGTCGTGGACGTGCGCGGACTCTACGTGACGCCCGGCCTCATCGACATCCACGCCCACGTGTTCTGGGGCACCGACAACACGCAGTACAGCAATGGCCCCAGCTCGGTGCCGCCCGACGGCCACTCGTTCCGCGCGGGCCAGACGACGCTGGTGGATGCCGGCGGCGCCGGCTGGCGCAACTTCCCGCTGTTCAAGACCCAGGTGATCGACCGGTCGCGCACGCGCGTGCTCGCCTTCCTGAACATCGCGGGCCACGGCATGCGCGGCGGCCCCTGGGAACAGGACCTCGGCGACATGGACGCCAAGCTCACCGCGCAGCGGGCCCGCCAGTTCCGCGACCAGGTCGTGGGCGTCAAGGTGGCGCACTACGAGGGACCACAATGGGATCCGGTCACGCGCGCCGTCGAGGCGGGCCGCCAGGCCGACATCCCCGTGATGATCGACTTCGGTGGCAACGAACCGCCGCAGTCGCTCGACGCGCTGCTCAACACCCACCTGCGTCCCGGCGACATCTTCACGCACATGTACGCGCACGTCCGCGGCCGCACGCCCGTGGTGAACGCGCAGGGCCAGGTGGAGCCCTACGTCATCGCCGCGCAGAAGCGGGGCGTCGTCTTCGACGTCGGCCACGGCGGCGGCAGCTTCCTGTTCCGGCAGGCGATCCCGGCGACGCGGCAGGGCTTCTGGCCCGACGTCATCAGCACCGACCTCCACATCGGCAGCATGAACTCCGGGATGAAGGACATCCTCAACGTGATGTCGAAGTTCCTGAACCTCGGGATGTCGCTGCAGGACGTGGTGAAGGCCAACACGGCCCGCGCGGCCGCCGTCATCAAGCGGACCGATCTCGGACACCTCGGCGTGGGCGCCGAGGCCGACGTGGCGGTGCTCGCGCTGCGCAAGGGCGAATACGGATTCGTCGACAGCAGCGGCTGGAAGATGCCCGGCACGCAGAAGCTCGAGTGCGAGCTGACGATCAAGGGCGGCCAGGTGGTCTGGGACCTCAACGGCCGGTCGCACGCCGACTGGACCGAGGACACGGCCCGATGACCCGCGGCGCCGTTCTCGCCACGCTGGCCCTCCTGCTGGGGGTGCCGGCACCGTCGTTCGCGCAGGCGCCGCCCTACAGCCTGCTGCTCAAGGGCGGACACGTCGTCGACCCGAGAAACGGCGTCGACGCGGTGGTGGACGTCGCGATCGCGGACGGGAAGGTCGCCGCCATCGAGTCCTCCATCGACCCGGCGCGCGCGGCCCGCGTCGCCGACGTCACCGGCCTCTACGTGGTGCCGGGGCTGATCGACCTGCACGCGCACGTCTACCTCGGCACCGCGCCCGACTCGTACCTCAGCGACGGCGACGTCGGCGCGCACGCCGACAGTCACTCGTTCCGCGCCGGCCAGACGACGCTGGTGGACGCCGGCGGGCCGGGTTGGCGCAACGTCGATCACTTCCGGTCGAGCGTCGTGAACCGCTCGCGCACCCGCATCCTCGCCTTCATCAACATCGCCGGCCACGGCATGGCAGGAGGCCCCCTGGAGCAGGACCTCGGCGACATGGACGCGAAGCTGACCGCGCAGCGCATCCTCGCGAACAGGGACCTGATCGTCGGGGTGAAGGTCGCCCACTACATCGGGCCGGAGTGGGATCCCGTCACGCGCGCCGTCGAGGCCGGCCGCCAGGGCGGCGTGCCGGTGATGATCGACTTCGGGCGCAACGAGCCGCCGCAGTCGCTCGACGACCTCCTGAACAGGCACCTGCGCCCGGGCGACATCCTGACGCACGCCTACGCCCACGTCTCGGCACGGACGCCGATCGTGAACCCGCAGGGTCAGGTGGAGCCCTACGTCGTCGCGGCGCGGCGGCGCGGCGTGATCTTCGACGTCGGCCACGGCGGCGGCAGCTTCCTGTTCCGCCAGGCGATCCCCGCGACGCGGCAGGGCTTCTGGCCCGACGTCATCAGCACCGACCTCCACACCGGCAGCATGAACGCCGGGATGATGGACCTGCTGAACGTCATGTCGAAGATGCTGAACCTGGGCATGCCGCTCGCCGACACGATCCGGGCGAGCACGACGCGGCCCGCCGAGATCGTGAGGCGGCCGGAACTGGGCCATCTCGGCGTCGGCGCCGAGGCCGACGTCGCGGTGCTCGCCCTGCGCCAGGGCGAGTTCGGGTTCGTCGACAGCAGCGGCTGGCGGCTGGGCGGCAGCCGGAAGCTGGAGTGCGAGATGACGGTGAAGGGCGGGCAGGTGGTCTGGGACCTGAACGGCCGCTCGCACACCCTGTGGGACGCCCGGTAGGGGCGCGGCCACGAGTCACTGTCCCCACCGGCCCCTGTCAGACAGGGGCCGGTGGCAGACGATGGCAGCGCTATCGCTTCGGAATCACCGGGAGCACGATGTGCGAGGCCCGCTGCGCATCGTGATGGATGGTCTGCCTGGCCACGCGGATCCCGGCGCTGGTCCCGAAGGGGGCACCGGTGTTGGGATTCCGGTCGAACTGCGGAAAGTGACTGCTGGTCACGTGCACGCGGATGCGATGACCCTGCTGGAACTCGACCGACGTGCCGACCAGATCGATCTCGAACCGGTACACCTCGCCCGGTGTCATCGGCGACGGCCTGCTCAGGCTCTCGCGGTAGCGCGCCCGCACGATCCCCTCCGCCATGTTGTAGCTCGTGCCGTCCGGCGCGACGTCCACGAGCTTGGCGACGAAGTCGGTGTCCGGGGCATCCGACGAGGCATAGAGCACCACCTTCACCGGCCCGGTCACCTCGAGGGGCCCGGCCAGCGGCTCGGACGTGTAGATCAGGATGTCCTGCCGCCCCTCGATGGGCCGCTGGTCCTTGGGGCCGGTCGGCGTCGGCGTTCCGCAGCAGTTGTTGCCCCCCAGCGACGGCACCGGATTGGCCGGGTCGTACGTGAACGTGTCGGTGGACGCCGCCGCCGCCGGCTTGTCCCAGGTGAGCCGGCCGTCGCCGCGATCGCCGTTGGCGCGACCGCCGCTCGAGAAGTACATGGGCCGGTAGTCGGTGCGCGCCAGCGGATACTCGTCCTCGTAGACCCACTCGTTACGGCCCATCACGAAGAGCTTCACGGGCGGCTCCCGGTCGAGGCCGTTCTGGATGCCCTTGAGGAAGTAGTCGTACCAGCGCACCTGGAGGTCGTTGATCTCGACGTGCGCCGTCGGGCCGAAATCGATGTCGCCGAACTCGCGCGTCGATCCGTGGCCCCACGGGCCGATGACCAGCTGACTCAGGCGCCGCGCCGTCGCGGATCCGCCCTGGTGGCTCATCCCCACGTACCCCCGCAGCGTCCCCTGGCTGAAGATGTCGAACCAGCCGCCGAAGGTGTGCACGGGAATCGCGATCTGCCCGAAGCTCTCCTCGACGTTGTAGGGCTTCCAGTAGTCGTCGTAGTCGGGATGGGCCAGCCAGTCGTCGTAGAAGCGGGCGTGGCGCCCGGCGAGCTGCTGCATGGTGTTCAGCGGCAGGTGGCGCTGCAGGTCGTCGAAGTGAATGGCGCGGAGCCCTTCCACGGTATGGGGGCCGGTGTTCTGCATGATGCGCGACTCCTGGCGCACCGGGCCCCAGCCGAAGTTGAACGACAGGCGCCAGCCCCCGTTCAGCGTGATCCAGTCGTGGTAGAGGCTCGTGGAGGCGACGCTGGGGAAGATCGTCACGAGGCTGGGCGGTGCGAGCTGGGCGGCGCGCCACTGGTTCTGCCCGAGATAGGAACCGCCCTCCATGGCCACCTTCCCGTTGGACCATGGCTGCGCGGCGGCCCACTCGATGGTGTCGTAGGCATCCTGTCCGTCGTAGCGGAAGGGCTCCCACACGCCCTCCGACTCGTGGCGCCCGCGCACGTCGGGGTAGACGTAGACGTAGCCGCGACGCGACAGGTAGACGCCCGTGGCATAGGCCGACGGGAAGCGCTCGGTGCTGTAGGGGGTGATCGACACGATCACCGGGTAGCGGCCCTCGTCGGCCGGCCGGTAGACGTCGGCGTAGAGCATCACGCCGTCGCGCATGCGCACGGCGACACGGTTGTCCATGCGGATGTCGTTGCGCGGCGCGACCGCCGACGGGAAGGTCACCGGCGACCGGCGCTCGGCCGACGCCGGCTGCGGCGCCAGCACGTACGAGGCCAGCAGGGCCGGCAGAATGAAACGGTGCAGCGATCTCATCGGATTCCTCTCCTGTCTGGTGGCCCGGGTGGCGTCACGGCCGCGGCCCGGACGCGGCGGATCGCTCGCGCGATCGCCGGCATCAACCGCCGGGATCCCCGCGCGGAGCGTCCGCAATCACGCCACGACGTCGTAGACCTGGACCTGGCTGCCGGAGGACAACGCCTTCAGTTGCGGAGAGAGCGCCTGGTGGGCGTCCGACGCACGCCAGGCCGCGGCCGTCGCCATGCTCTCGAACCGGATCACCAGCTGGTATTCCGCGGGCCTCGCCTGGGCGCGCAGCAGACTGACCCCCGCGTAGCCCGGCATGCTCGCCATCGCCGGCCGGTAGGCCTCGGCGATGAAGGCCTCGAACTGCGTGGCGCTGTCCGGATGGACCTCGAAGGTCACGTGACGCTCGATCATCCTCGCTTCTCCAACGGGGGGGCGCGCAGGTGGGAACGGCGGGCACCCCCCCCGCCTCACACGCGGCGGGTGCGCGCCGCTTCGTGCAGATGATCCCCTCCGGAGTGATCGGTGTCAACCAGCGAGGCCGGACACCAGCGGGCGCTGACAGGAAACGCGCTACACTCCCGCAGCGACGGGCACCTGCCGCGCTGCGTTGATGCACGTGGGACAGGTGGATTCGGCATGCAGCGACAGACGGCAATGCGCGTCGACCCCGGGGGCCACCGCGGGCAGAACCCTGATCGCCGCGTGACGGCGCAGGTGGAACAGTCGACGTGCTGGATGGCGGGCTCGAGTCAGGACTGCGTCGAGCCACGGGAGGCGGGCCCTGACGATGAGACGGCCAACCGCGAGCGCATCAGGCAGTTCGTGGTCGACATCGACTCCTTCCGGCTGCGTGGCGTGTCGTCGGATGGCGAGGTGGGCCGCCGGTTCGGACTGGGGTGGGCCGAGGCGTTTCACGACGTCGGCCCGCGGCCGGACCTGCGGGACCGCTCCATCGAACGCCACGCGGTGGCGCTGTAGGGGGGACATGCGGCGCCCGGCACACGTCACCACGCAACAGGCGGTGTCGCCCCCGACACCGCTGCCGCGACGGCTCGCGCCGCCCGCGACGAGGCGCCTGCTGCGCGCCGCCGTCCCGGTTCTGCTGACCTGCGCGATGGCCGGCGCCACGCCGGCGCCCGCGGAGGCCTCCGCGGGCTGGGTTCCCGCGCGGTGGGATGGCGGCCCGCTCGAACTGCAGCGCCGCGCCAGCCATGGCGCGCTGCCGGCATCGGCCGACGTGCAGCGGACCGTCAGGGAGTGGTACGACCCGGGGACGCTCGATCTGCTCCAGGGCACGCCCATCAACTGCCTGCTCGTCACCTGGAGCGTCGGGGCCGATCCCGACCTCGAACGGACGCAGCAGAGCCTGGTCGCGGCGTACGCCCGCGCGGCGCAGGCGCGCGGCATCGTCGTCCTGGGCATCGTCCACGCGCCGGCCCCGGCGTCGGGATGGCTCGAGCCGGCGCTCGCCGCGGGGCTGGACGGCCTGATCCTCGAGGGCACCTTCGCCGATGGGGATCGGCTCGCCGCCGACGCCGCTCGCCTGCTGCGCGAGAAGCGACCCGGGGCCGTGGTCGTCGTGCCGGCCTCCTGGTCGAAGGTCAGCGCGTCCTCGGACATTGTCGCCATCAACGACGCGGTGGCGCCGGGACTGCTCGATCTCGCCGACGAAACCGAGGCGACGCCGTCCAGCGAGCCGTGGCTCGAGTCGAACCTGTGGCTCGTGCAATCGGCTCGCGCCGTGACCGGATCACGGCCGATCTGGCTGATGGCGTCGCCGTCACCGCAGGCGATGACCACGGCCGATTACCAGCGCGCGGCGGCCGAGGCGGTGGCCACCGGCAGCCGCTGGGTGCTCGCCCTCGACGACACCTTGCGTCACGGCCTGCGGACGAAGCAGCCCGATGCGAGGGCCGCGTGGGAAGCGATCGCGGCCGTGCTGGCGCTCGGGCGGGATCAGGCGGCCTGGAGCGGAGCCGCGGTGCCACTGGCGGTGGCGGGCTTCGTCCAGGACAACGCCGGCGCCGATCGCGACACGTCGGGCGCCAACCTCAGGCTGACCGTCCGCGCGCGCGTCAACCTGACGGTGATCGGCCGGCGTGAGCTGGACGCCTCCGCGCTGGCCGGCCTGCGCGCCGTTCACGCCGTCGATCTCAGCGAGCCCGCCGCGGCCGAGCGCAGCGTCCTGATCGCCTTCGCCGAGGCGGGTGGCCTGGTCCTCGTCGGGCCGTCGTGGCAGCCGGGGGCGCTGCCGGCAGGCCGGGATTTCGTGATCCTGCCCGCGGGCAGGGGCCGGATAGCCGTCTGCAGCGACGGGCTCGATCCCGCCGAGCTGGCGCGTGTGTTCGTCGATCTGCTCGGGCGCGATCAGCTCGGCGTGCGCCTGTTCCGCGCCGCCGCGGTGCTGCCGCATGCGTCGATCGATGGCCGGACGCGCGATGCGAGCCTTCACCTGGTCAACTACGCCTCGTATCCCGCCGAGTCGGTGCTCGTCAGGATCGCCGGTGCGTTCAGGAAGGCGACGCTCCATCGGCCGGGCAGTCCACCCGAGGAACTGGCGATCGAGCAGTCGGCGGGGTACGTGGAGATCACGCTCGGCCGGCTGCCGGTGTACGGTGTCGTGCGATTGGAATCGAAGGAGGGGGGAGCATGAGCGGCGGCCCGCATCCGATCACGAGACGTCAACTGCTGGCCGGCATGGGCGCGGCCGGCGCGCTGTCGCTGGGCGGGACGCGGTGGCTGGACGCCGCGCCGCCATCTCCGCCGGCGTCCCCCGTGTCGATTGCCAGGTGCCTGAGCTACGACGCCGACCTGACCGGCATCCTGAGCACGATGTTCGATCAGATCGGCGGGATCGGCTCTCTGGTCAGTGGCAAGACCGTCGCCGTGAAGCTCAACCTGACCGGTGGCGGCCGCGGCTACCCGCCCTACATGCACGGCGACACGTTCTGGGTGAACGGGAAGCTCACCGCCGCGGTCTGTCACCTCTTCCACAAGGCTGGCGCACGGCGCATCCGCCTGCTGGAGAGCAACAGCGTCGGCCTCGGCATGGAGGACAAGCTGCTCGAGGGCGGCTGGGATCTGAAGCTGCTGAGAAACGCCGTGCCCGACATCCAGTACGAGAACACGAACAACCTGGGAACCGGGGCCCGCTACTCGCGCCTCAAGGTCGGGTCGGCGTCACCGTACATCTACCCGGCGTTCGATCTGAATCGTGCGTACGAGGACTGCGACGTGTTCGTCAGCCTCTCGAAGATCAAGCACCACGAGGAGTGCGGCATCACGCTGTCGATGAAGAACCTCTTCGGCATCACGCCGTGCTCCATCTACGGCGACGATGCGGGCCAGGACGAGCCGAACGAGGCTGTGCGCTTCGGCCGTGCGGCCGTGCTGCACTTCGGCCGGCGTCAACCATCGCGCAGCGCGCCGCAGGAGGTGGATTTCGCGTCGGAGCGGTACGAGGGCCATCGCGTGCCGCGCATCGTCACCGACTTGTGCGGCGCGCGGCCCATCGACCTGGCCATCCTCGATGGGATCCAGTCGTGCATCGGCGGCGAGGGGCCGTGGGTTCGCGGCAGCAGGGCGCTGCCACCCGGGCAGCCGGGCCTGCTCGTCGCCGGCCGCAACGCGGTGTGCACCGACACCGTCGCGGCCGCGCTCATGGGTTACGACCCGAGGGCCGCGGCCGGCACGTCACCGTTCACGGTGAACAAGGACAAGGTGAAGGGCGACTACCAGAAGGAGCACGGCGACAGGCCGCAGTACGCCGACAACGTCCTGCTGCTGGCCGAAGCCGCCGGCCTGGGATCGGCCGATCTCTCCAGCATCGACGTGCGCGGCGGGCGCGTCGCGGATCTGGTGTTCGACTTCGAGGCGCACCGGTCGCGGCCCGCGTAGGACGAACATGGGATCGCAGGCAGGGCCGCACGACCTGGCGTCGTGCCCGCGTGTCGCCGGGCGTCTTCGGCGGAGGAGACCATGAGCCGGTGGTGGCGGCCGGGCGCCGCGAGCCTGCTCCTCTGCCTGCTGCCGCTCGCCGGCGCCGGCGCCGGCGCCGGGATCGCGCGTTACGACTTCAGCGCCGACGCCATGGGCGGGACATTCCTCGTGACGGTGTATGCGGACTCCCGTGCCCGCGCCGAGGCATCGACCGACGCCGCCTTCAGCGAACTCCGGCGCCTCGACCGCATGCTCTCGCACTACCGCCCCGACAGCCCGTGGAGCGAGGTGAACCGTCGCGCCGCGGTCGGCCCCGTGCGCGTGCCGCCCGAGCTGTTCGAAGTGGTGGCGGCCTCGCTCGACTACAGCCGGCGATCGGGCGGGGCCTTCGACATCACGGTCGGTCCGCTCGTGAGGGCCTGGGGCTTCATGGACGAAGACGGCAGGCCGGCCGAGGCCGGCGTGGTGCGCGAGGCAGCGGCCCGGGTCGGCTACCGTCACGTCCGGCTCGACGCGGCGGCACGCACCATCAGGTTCACGCGCGCCGGCCTGGAGCTGGATCCCGGGGGCATCGGCAAGGGCTACGCGGTCGACCGGATGGCGATGGTGCTGCGTGCCCACGGCATCGGGCGGGCGCTGATCTCGGCCGCGGGCAGCAGCCTGCTGGCGATGGGATCGCCGCCGGGTCTGGACGGGTGGGCCGTGACGATCGGGGGCCACACGATGGCTGTCCCCGAAGGCCGCCTCGCCCTGAAGGACGCGTCGCTGTCGACCTCGGGCAGCACCACGAGGTTCGTGCGGCGGGACGGGGCGATCCATGGGCACGTGATCGACCCGCGAACCGGGCAGCCGGCCGGCAGTCGCCTCGCCGCGGTGGTCGCGCCGCGCGGGATCGACAGCGAGGCGTGGACGAAGGCGGTGCTCGTCAACGGCCGCGAGTGGTCGGTGCGGCACACGCCGCCTGGCTGGCGCGCCCTTCTCTGCGAGAGCGCGCTGCCATCTTCATGCGCGTGGATTCACCCGGGGTGATGACAACAGGGGCCGGCGATCCCTGAACGGACGCGCGGCCCGGCTGGAGGACAACATGACGAGGAGACTGGGTTCGTGGTTCGCATCGTCGGTCGGGGGCGGCGGGTTGGCGATGGCGGCGCTCGTGATGGCCGGGTCTGTCGCCGGCACCGGTACCGCGTCCGCACAGCTCTTCCAATGGACGCCGGAGCAGCTGATCAAGTACACGAAGCAGAATCCCTACGATCGCTTTCCCGATGGCCGGCCGAAGGTGCCCGATGA
>JBDIBB010000008.1:0-53728 GCA_039812685.1 Vicinamibacteraceae bacterium | reverse complement strand
CACGCTCCTCGATGGCGCGTGCGGCGTGCTCGTAGGCGTGGTAGACCTGGACGTCGTGTTCGAGCTCGCGGGTGCGTTTGATGCCGGCGTGGAAGGCTTGCGGGCGTTCGTGCCCGGGCGCGCGGTTCGCCTCGAGGAGGCGGCATCCCGCGGCGGTCAACCCGACGACGTGGTCGCGGGTGCCGGGGATGCGCACGGTCTCGACCAGCCCTTGCTCACGCAGATGGCGCAGGTCGCCGGCGCGTGGGTCCGCTGACGCGCCGCGGGCGTCGAGGAGATCACGACTGGAGACCACGCGGAATGCGCCGACGGTTGCGGGGGTCGAAGCCCATCACGACCACACCTCCCACGCCGAGTCGCCGAACCCGTACGGCGGGGGCGACAGTACCCCGCACGCGGGCGTGCCCTCCGGCGGCCGCAGGCGCGGCGCGACCGGCGCTCCCGCGCCCCATACAAATAGGTATATACTTCCTCGTGCCCGAGAAGCCCCTCGCCTGGCTTGGCTCCACCCTTCGGGACCTGCGGACGTTCCCCGAAGACGCCAGGAGAGAGGCGGGCTATCAGCTCGGTCGCGTGCAGCAGGGCCTGACGCCCACGGACTGGAAGCCCATGTCCACGGTGGGGCCGGGGGTGATTGAGATACGGGTTCACACTGCCCTCGAACACCGGGTGTTCTACGTGGCGAAGTTCGAGGAGGCGGTGTACGTGCTTCACGCCTTCGAGAAACGTGAACGCCGCACGCCACAGGCGGCCATCGATGTGGCCCGAACGCGACTGGCGGACCTCCTTCGCGGCCGCGCTCGAGCGCAGAAGACCCAATGACCACCAGAATCCACCGTTCCAGTGGCAACGTGTTTCGCGACCTCGGGTTCTCCGCCGAGGAGGCGACGAACCTGAAGATCCGCACGGACCTGATGATCCGACTCGGCAAGGTCATCGAGGACCGCGGACTCACCCAGACCCAGGCCGCGCGGCTGTTCGGGGTCAGCCAACCCAGAGTCAGCGATCTCGTCCGCGGCAAGATCGACCGCTTCAGCATCGACACGCTGATTGCGATGCTCGGCCACGCCGGCCTGCCCGTGCAGGTGGTGGTCGGGCGCGCGCGGAAGGTCGCGTAGCCCGTTCCGAGCGCCGCCGTCCTGCCGCAATCCGGTGTGACACAGGTGTGACAGGCCGTCACGGTCTGGGGTCGTCAGCGTGCAGGTCTTCAACGAGTTCGCGGCGACGGCCCGCCGGACGCTCGGCATGTCGTGGGACGAGGTCACCGAGGCGCTCGACGCGATCCGCGTCCTGTGTCCATCCCCACGGGCCATCCCGATCGACACGCACGACGCGGCCGTCAGGATCGCACGGACGTACGGCTTCACGATGTACGACGCCCTGGTTGTCGCCTCCGCGCTTGCGGCAGACTGCGAGACGCTCTACACGGAGGACCTTCAGGATGGCCAGGTCATCGAGGAACGGTTGACGATCCGCAATCCGTTCAAGACCCTGGCAGGGTGACCGGTGCGCCTCGACGCGGCCCGCTCGATGCCTGCCCGCGGCGACGCTTCGACCGGTGTGGCGGATGCGCCGCCGGTTCAGTTCACGACGACGAGACACCAGGATTCCCCAGCGTTCGGCGGAGCAACGCGGTCACCTGCTGAACGCGAACGCGACGAAGCGGCCGTGGTGGGAGAGCGACACGGGCACGTCGACGCAGCCCGCGTCACTGTGCACGACCGGAGGGCGGCCCGCGAGCCGCAGGCCGGCCGCATCGAGGTCGAAGGCCTCGGCCAGCGCCGCAATGGCCGCGGTGCGGACGCCGGCGCCCGGATCGCCGCTGGCCCGCTCGACCCGCGCCACCAGGCTCCCTTCGGTTCCCGGCACCGTGGCGACGACGTGGACGAACGCGGCCTCGCAACGAATCTCGAGCGCGAACGTCGCGTCGCGGTAACGGACCTCGCCCCGGCAGATCGCGCGTGCCTCTCGAGGCTCTTCGAGTTCGATCGCGAACGCACGCGGGGAGAAGACGGCTCCCGGATCGAGCCTCCGGAGCGCCTTGTAACCACTCTCCTTCGCCGCCCACAGCGCCCAGTGAAGACGGTGCCGCTCGGGACTGGCCGCGAGCGCGCGGCGCTCGGCCTCCGTGAAGACCCGGTCAACCCACCGCGGGTGCAGCGCCTCGATCCGCGACTCCGCATCGCCGAGGTCGACGACGTCGTTGCCGATGCTCACGACGGCCGCCGCTCGAAGTACTCGCGCTCCATGTCCGCGAGGTGCCGCACGACCTGCGTCGCGAGGTCGCGCGAGGCGCGCGGCCCGCGCAACGCCGTGCGCGGCTCGACCAGGCGCAGCGCGATCGTGAAGGTCTGGCCGCGCGCCGGGAAGTTCGACCAGGTGTGCTGCGCGTCGCCACGCGCGTAGACGCAGAGCACGCGGCACCCTTCGACATCGCGGATCAGCCGCCCCACGCCATCGGCGATCGCCGCCTCGCAGTCGATCCGCCCCGAGCGGCTTCGGCCGCCCTCGGGGAACAGGAGCACCGCGTCGCCCCGCCGCAGCAGGTAGCCGAGCCGCTCGAGCACGTGCGCGACCTCCTGCCGGTCGCCCCCCCGCGGAACCGGGATGCACTTCATGGCGTAGGCCAGCGCCTGCCAGAGCCGGGAGCTGTCGACGCGACGCTTGAGGGGGACGTTCCACGGCAACCCGCGGTGCCGCAGCAGGTGATCGAGCCCTGACCCGAGCCCCCAGCCAATCACGGCCGAGTCGACCATGGTGAGGTGGTTGGCGACGACCAGCAGCGGCCGCGGGTCGGCCAGCAACTTCGCGTACGCGCGCCGGCAACGCGCCGCGTCGCGGATTCGCCACCGCAGGCCGACACGCATCAGCAGCGTCACGAGCGGCAGCCAGACGAAGGACGCGAGCCTGTCGACGAGGCGCTGCCGTTCGAGCGACGCGCGACTCCAGCCGCGCGCGCTCACCGCCGCGGCGTCCGCACTCGCGGGCCCGGTGGTGGTCTCCAGGCCCGCGGTGGCGACCTTCATCTCAGGCCAGCTTGCCCTGGATGAGCCGGACGGCGTCCCCGACGGTCGCGACCTTGTCGGCATCGTCGTCGGCCACCTCGATCCCGAACACGTCCTCGAACGCCAGCACGACGTCGACGAGGCGCGCGGAGTTCACCTTGAGGTCGTCGAGGATGTTGCTCTCGAGCGACACGCTCGCCAGCGCGTCCGCGTCCTTGACGTACGGCTTCAGGATGGCGACGACCTTCTCGAACACCTGGTTCTGACTCATGCGGGTCTCCCTCGATGGCGATGCGGTCAGGCCGACGTCCACCTGCGGAACACGACACAGGCATTGACGTCGCCGAACCCGAAGCTCGCCTTGGCAATCGTGGTGAGTCCGGGCACGGCCCGGATCTCGTGTGGAATCGACGCCGCGAACGGCGCGATCCGTGGATGAACGTCCTCGCAGTTGATCGACGGATGGACGTAACCGCCGCGCAGCATCAGGATGGAGGCCACCGCCTCGATCGCGCCGGCCGCGCCGAGGGCGTGGCCGATCATCGACTTGGTCGACGTGATCGGCGGCAGTTCGTCCGGCCGGCACTCGAGCGCGGCTGCCCAGGCCTCCACCTCATTGGGGTCGGCCCCCGTGGCGGTGAGGTGGCCGTTGATCGCGTGCACGTCACGCGGGGACAACCCGGCGTCGGCGAGCGCCGCGCCGATGCACCGCCTCACCCCCTCGGGATTGGGCGCGGTCATGCTCCCGCCGCCGCGATGGCCTCCGCAGTTGAGGGCCCCGCCGAGGATCTCGGCGTGGATGCGCGCGCCGCGCTTCTCGGCCGACTCGAGGCTCTCGAGGTGCAGGACGGCTGCCCCCGCGGCGGGGACGAAGCCGCCCGCGCTCTCGCTGAGCGGCCGCGAGGCCTTCTCCGGCGCGTCGTTGAAGCGGCGGCTGAGCACCCGCATCCCGTCGAACCCGGCCCAGATGTAGTGGCTGTCACCCTCGCTGCCGCCGCACAGCATCCGCTCGGCGAGGCCGGCACGGATGCGCGCCGCGCCGTCGAGGATCGCCTCGGTGCCCGTGCTGCACGCGCTCGAGTTCGTCGTGACCTGGTTGCCCAGGGCGAGCAGGCCGCTCACCCGGGCGGAGATGCCGCTCGACATGACCTGCTCGACCGTCGTCGAGCCGAGGCGGCGCACCTTCCCGGCGTCGGTCATCGGCACCAGCTTCGTCCCCACGGTATCGAGGCCGCCGATGCCGGTGCCAAGCACGGCGCCAGCCTCCCAGTTCACGCGATCGTCCGCTGGATCGGGGCGGGCGAAGCCGGCATCGGTCCACGCGTCGATGGCCGCGATCGAGCCGAAGCGGTGGTTCGAGTTCATGGCAAGCAGCAGGTCGGCATCGAAATACGCCTCGGCCAGGGCGTCGATCCCCTGCGGGACGCCAGCGACGGTGCAGGCAAAGCCGAGCTCCGCGAGCCGGGGTATGCCGCGGATGCCGGAGCGCCCCGCCCGCAGGGCGGCGTCGAAGGCATCGAGCCCCACACCGTTCGGCGCCACGACGCCCATGCCCGTCACGACGACGCGCCGCCGCGTCATGCGATCCCCCCGGGGGCCTCGACGCCCATGCCGGCGAGCGTCGCGCTGGCCACCAGCGTCCCGTCGGCCTTCGTCATCCGCACCTCCGACCGCAGCTTCATCATCCGGAAGAACACCTTCCTCGCCGAGATCGTCACGGTGTCACCGGGTTTTACGACGCCGGAGAACTCGGCCGTCACGTCGGTGAAGACGGTCAGCACACGTCGCACCTCGTCCCTCCCGCGCTCGCTGCCGACGAGGTAGATGCCGAGCGCGACGACGCCCGTCTGCGCCATCGCCTCGATCAGGAGCACGCCTGGCGTGATCGGGTTGCCGGGAAAGTGACCGCGATAGAAGTCGGCCTCCGGCCGGAACGTGTAGCGCGAGACGATGTGGTCGGCGTCGACCTCGACGATCTCGTCAAGGAAGCGGAAGGGCTCCTGCTGGGGGATCAGCGCCAGCACCTCGAGCGGGGTCAACGGTTCAGCCACCGTACATCCCCCCGTTCACGTGGACCACGCTGCCGGTGACGTACGTCGCCCCGGTCGCGAGGAAGGCCACCACTTCGGCCACCTCCTCCGGCCGGCCCATGCGTCCAAGGGGGACGTGGTCGAGGATGCGCGCGCGCACCTCCTCCGGCAGCGAGGCGGTCATGTCGGTTTCGATGAATCCGGGCGCCACGGAATTGACGAGGATGTCACGCCCCTTCAGCTCCTGGGCGAGCGAGCGCGTGAGCGCGTCGAGGCCCGCCTTGGCCATCGCGTAGGGGATCTGGCCTGCGTTGCCGGTGTGTCCGACGACGCTCGAGATGTTGATCACCCGACCGCCCGTGCGCAGCATGAAGCGGCGCAGGACGAGCCTGGTGAGGTACCACGTGCCGCGCGCGAGGCCGAGGACGGCGTCGTAGTCGTCGAGCGTCGTGCGGAAGATCGGCGCGTCGCGGGTGCAGCCGGCGTTGTTGACGAGCACGTCGACGCGGCCGGCGGTGGCCTGCAGTTCCTTCACCAGCGCGTCGACCTGGGCGGGGTCGGCGATGTCGGCCCGCGCCACGAACGCGCCGTCGAGTTCCGCGGCCAGTTCGCGGGCCCTGGCTTCGCTCGAGTGGCACACGACGCCCACGCGCAGGCCCTTCGCGGCCAGGGCCTGGCACACCGCGCGGCCGATGCCGGTGGCGCCGCCGGTGACCACCGCGACCTTGCGCTCGTCGCTCACCGTCCCATCCTCCCGCCCCGCGATCGCGCCGACGGCCACGGGTAGTCGGCGTAGGCGATGTCGCGGAAGATGCCGACCTTGGCCCGGCGGATCGTGTAGATCACGTCGCCGTCGATCGCGACCGTGGCGTCGCCAACCGCCACCGCCGAGCCCGAGGCGGGCAGTTCCTGGTAGCGCACGATGTCGATCTCGTATCGCATGACCGCGTCGCGCGGCCGGATCTGGCCGGCGAACTCCACCTCGCCGCAGCCCAGCGCGCGGCCGGTCCCGAGGCCACCCGCCCACGCGCAGAAGAAGCCGACGAGCTGCCACACGCCGTCCAGGCCGAGACACCCCGGCTGCACCGGGTCCCCAAGGAAGTGGCACTGGAAGAACCAGTCGTCGAGCCGGACGTCGCGTTCGGCCTCGATGCGTCCCCGGTGGCGGTCGCGGGAGATCGCGCCGATGCGATCGACCATCAGCATCGGCGGCAGCGGCAGCTTCGCCGCGAACGCCTCTGGCGGGTCCTCCACCAGCCGGCCGTGGGCGAAGGCGAGCAGTTCCGCGTGATCGAAGCTGGAGCGGCGCCTGAAGTCGTCGTACCTCACGCCGTCCCCCCGAAGCGCAGGAGGAAGCTCGACCAGGTGAACCCCGCGCCGACGCCCGCCACCGCCACGTCGTCGGCGCCGGTCCACTCGTCCCAGCACATGCTGAGCACGCTCGGCGCGCCCGAGCCGGCCGTGTTCCCCAGGCTCTCGACGTTGTGATGGTGACGCTCCGGCGGCACTCCGCACATCTCGCACACCTTCAGCAGCATCGACAGGTTCGCCTGGTGACCCACGAAGTGGAGCCGGCGGCCCTCCGCCGCGTAGGCGTCCTTCAGCCGCCGGTACCCGGCGACCGTCTTCCGGATGGCGAGCGTCTGCACGGTGCGCCCCTCCTGGAGGAAGTGGCCGGTCCGAGGGATCGTGACCTTGTCCCAGCCGGCGGGAGAGGACTCCATGGCAGCGCCGAGCACCTCGGCCCGGCCGCGCTCGCGCGTCGAGAGCACGGCCGCCGACGCGCCGTCGCCCCACAACACCGCGGACGCGCGGTCGGAGTAGTCGACGGTCCGCGTCACGCCCTCCGGCACGACCGAGAGAACGAACCGGGGCACCTTCACGGGGTCCATCATCGACAGCATGTGCAGGGCCACGTGAAAGCTCGTGCAGGCGGAATTGACGTCGAAGCAGGGCACCTCGAGGCCGAGCCTGGCGGCGATCGTGCACGCGTCGGCCGGCGTCACCATGTCGGGCGCCGAGCTGCCGGACACCACCATCCCGATCTCGGAGCGATCGATGCCGGCGCGGGCGATCGCCATCTCGGCCGCCCGGCTGCCGGTCTCCGCGTTGCCGTAGACCATCACCTCGGTGGCCAGGCGCAGGTCGCGGTTCTTCGTCGTCTTGATGTAGTCGAGCGGCAGCAGCGTCCGCCGCTCGCGGATCCCGACCCGCTCGAGGATCCACGCGTCGGTCGTGCCGATGTCGAGTTCCTCGAGGAACTGGTTCGTGATCACGTTCTCGGGATGGAAGTGACCGAGCCCGTGCAGGAACAGGCTCACAGCGAGGCCCCCGAGACGTGCTCACCGCCGTCGACGCGGATCACCTCGCCGTTGATCCACGCCGCCTCCGGCAGGCACAGCAGGTGGATGACTCGCGCCACATCGTCGGGGGTGGTCAGGCGCGCGAAGGGATTCCTGCGACGGGCGGCGGCCTTCAGCTGAGCGCTTCCGGGGATGAGGCGCAGCGCCGGGGTGTCGGTCACCCCCGCCTGGACGATGTTCGAGCGGATGCCGTAGGGCGCCATCTCGACCGCGATCGCACGGCTGATCGACTCGAGCGCCACCTTCGCGGCCGCCACCGCGGCGTATCCCTTCCAGGCGACTTCGTTGCCCTCGCTCGTCAGGCCCACGACCCGCGCGTCGGACGCGAACATCCCGCGGCGGTGGAGTTCCTGCACCCAGCCGAGCAGGCTCGTGCCCATCGCGTGGATCGTCTGCTGCAGATCCTCCTCCTCGATGAAGGCCCCGGCAGGGTACTCGGGCGCGGTGGCCAGCGAAGCCAGCGCGTCCTCGCCGCCGGCGAAGAGGCGGTCGGCGGCTTCGGCCAGCCGGGCCTCGTCGACGCCCAGCTCCCGTGCGAACGCAGCGCGCGCGGTCTCCTTTCGCTTCGCCTCCGGAGCGACGAGCTTGAGGTTGCCGAAGGCGATCGAGTGCAACAGCAGCCGCACCCGGCCGCGCTCACCGAGGGCCGGGGCGAGCTGGTCGAGGATCGCGGCCCGGCGCCCGGCGCTCAGCGCATCGTCGTTGAAGGCCACGAGCGAAACCCCTCGCGCGCGGATGGCGTCGAACTCCGCCTGGATGCGCGGCATCGCGCCCCGGCGATCGCGGTGGACGATGCACAGGTGCGTCCCGTGGCGCGACAACTGGTGGGCGGTGGCGAGCCCGAAGCCGCTCGACCCACCGAGGATCAGCGCCCAGGATCCCTCCGGCAACGCAACGGGCATATCTCGACAGCACCTCGTCTCACCCCTGACGGGTTCCAAGGGAATCCGGGTAGCCTATCAGCCCGGTCTCGGGTGAAGTGTCACGTTTCTGCCACGTGGGGGAAGGCATGGGGGGCGGTCCGTGCGCGCGAGAGCCTTCCCGGCGCCGCGCGGGTTGGCCGGAGGCTTCGCGGCACAACCCGCGCCCAACGGGGCCGGCGGCGCCGGTTGCGCGTCCCGGTCAGAGCCTGGACAACGCCGATGCCGCCACCGACTTGAAGGTCGCCAGCGTCTTGTCGTGCGGCCAGAGGGGCGAGATGACCTCCACCAGCACGTCGCCCTTCAGGAACCATGACGGCATGACGTCGCTGTAGAACGCCTGGTCGGCCAGGCCGTGCACGTTCCCCGAGCCGGTCAACGCCTCGATGTCGGCATCGCCGCCGCCGATCGCCTGTCGTGCGAGGCCGCGTCCCGCCGTCTCCGCGGCCGCCTGCTCCTTTCCGCCCGCCCAGAGCACCTTCACGTACACGAAGGTCACCTCGGGCGACGCGTCGTCGCGCAGTTCACAAGTGGTCTGATCCGGGGCCTCGATGTCGTGCAGCAGGCGCACCTTCCGGCCGGCAATCGCCTCGATCTCCCCTTGATTGACCAGCGCGCAGGCGTTGCGTCCGCCTGAGGCGGCCGCCGGCGGCTCCCGCACCGTGTTCCCCGCCGGGGCGGACGTCGCATCGCTGTTGCCGCCCTTGCCGGAACAGGCCGCCAGGATCAGCGCCGCGATGGGCACCACCACAACGTGCAGCATCCGAGAGGGCATCACCATCTCCTGACCTCCTTTCCACCCGTTGTCCACACGGCCCGCTACAACGGCTGCTCGCACCGCAGCGAGTGCACCATCGCCTTCATGCCCTCCTCATACGACGTGATGCGGAAGTCCGGATAGCGCTGCGAGAAGCGCGCGCTCGAGAAGACGAAGTCCTGCGTGTGCTGATAACGAATCTCGCGCAGCTCGCGCAGGATCGGCACGAACAGGCCGAGCACGGCCTGCACCGCGGCCGGCTGCACCCGCACCCGCTGAGGCGCGTCCAGCAGACGCGCCGACATCTCCAGCAGCGCACGCGAGGTGGGCGCCGGCGACATCGTCGGCAGGTGCCACGCCTGACCGTACGCACCTTCGTCCAGCGCAAGCTCCACCATCCCACGCGCCGCGTCGGGCACGTACGTGTAGCTGTGGAGGGAGTCCGGATCGCCGAGCCAGAAGGCGGCCTTGCGCTGCAACTGCCGCTCGATCGCCGCGGCGAAGATCACGGCGTTGCGCACCCCGGGCCCATAGAAGTCCGAGGCTCGCGCCAGCAGCACCGGAACCCCGTCCTCGCGCGCGGCCCGGAGCAACCGGTCGTCGACGGCCTTGCGCACGCGACCCTTCCGAGAGGGCGGCTCCTGCGGGTGATCCTCGTCGATCGGCTGCCGCAGCGGCGCCGGCCCATAGCCGTAGATGTTGTCGAACATCACCAGGCGCAGGCCGTGCGTACGCGCCGCGGCGATCGCGTTCTCGATCACGCGCGGCCAGTCACGCTCCCACACGCGGGTGCTGTAGGGCAGGCCCAGGGTCAGGTAGAGGTGGGTCGCGCCGGCGCTGGCGGCCAGCAGGGCGTCGCGGTCCAGCGCATCCACCTGGCGATGCGCGCCGGCCGCGGGCCCGTTCGGCGGTGTGCGGCTGGCCAGCACGTACGGGATGCCGCGGCGCGCCAGCTCCCCTGCCGTGGCGCAGCCGATGACGCCGTCACCGAGGATGAAGTGGAGGTTGCGGTTCATGACGGAGCTCGACGATGGGTTGGTTGGCGGCGGCACCGGGATGCCCGGGAGCATGGCGGCGCACCCGGGATGGCGCACGGGCGGCCCGCTCCTCCGCCGGCCTCCTCCGCCGGCGACGCGATCTGTCTCACGGTCCCGAGCGGATTCTGCGCCAGCCCGGCCGTGAAGGCAAGACGGGCGGGCTCAGCCCTCGAACGCCAGCAGGCGAAGCGCGTTGGCCATCACGACCAGCGTGCTCCCCTCGTGCGCGATCACCGCCACGCCGATGCCGAAGGCGCCTGTCGTCGTCGCCACCACGAGCAGCGCGATCACCGCCAGCGACACGCACAGGTTCTGGCGGATGACGCGTCGCGCCTGACGCGAGAGACCGATGGCGAACGGCAGCCGTGACAGGTCGTCGGCCATCAGCGCCACGTCGGCCGTCTCGAGGGCCGTCGCGGTGCCGGCCGCGCCCATGGCGATGCCGACGGTGGCCTGCGCGAGCGCCGGTGCGTCGTTGACGCCGTCGCCAACCATCGCCACGTGGCCGTGAGCCTCGAGCAGCGTCCGAATCGATCGGACCTTGCCCTCGGGCAGCAGGTCCGCGAAGACGGCATCCACGCCCACTTCCCTGCCAACGGCCTCGCCGACAGCCTGATGATCGCCCGTCAGCATCACGATCCGCGCGATCCCGATCTGGCGCAGGCGTGCCAGCACGTCCCGGACCCCGTCGCGCGGCCGGTCGGCGAGTCCGATGACACCGAGCCACCGATCGTCGCGGTGCACGAGCATCACGCTGTGGCCAGCCGTCTGGAGACCGTCGGCCGCCTCCCGGATCGATGCCGGCATCTGGAGGCCGTCCTCGTCGAACAGCCGCGCGCTGCCCACCGTGACGTGTGCGCCCTCGACGCGCCCGCGGATCCCGCGGCCGGTCACGCTCTCGACGTCGGTCGCCGCCGCAACCGGCACCCGCGCCGCTTCAGCCCTGCGAACCACCGCCGCCGCCAGCGGGTGCTGGGACTGCCGCTCGACGGCGGCCGCCACGCGAAGCAGTTCCTCGACCGTGACGTCGGGAGCCGGCGCCAGGGCGGTCACCTCCGGCCGCCCGGTGGTGAGCGTGCCGGTCTTGTCGAGCGCCAGGGCCTCGACCGTGCCGAGCCTCTCGAGGTGCGCCCCGCCCTTCACCAGGACCCCGCGGCGCGCCGCCTGCGCAACCCCGGCCAGGACGGCCGCGGGCGTGCCGAGCGCCAGCGCGCACGGCGAGGCGGCCACCAGCAGCGCCATGCCGCGATAGAAGGCGGCAGACCACTGCCAGATGCCCAGCAGCGGCGGCACGACAATGAGCAGCGCGTCGGCGGCGAGGACCGCGGGCACGAACACGCGCTCGAACCGGTCGGTGAAGACCTGCGTCGGCGCGCGCTGGGTCTGCGCCTCCTCGACGAGCTGGATCACGCGATCGAGGGTCCGGTCGCCGGCCGCCGCGGTCGTCTCGATGCGGAGGGCACCGTCGCCGTTGATGGTGCCGGCGTACACCTCGTCGCCCTCGGCCTTTTCCACCGGGATGGATTCGCCCGTGATGGGCGCCTGGTCGATCGCCGATCGCCCCGAGACGATGCGCCCGTCGACGGGTACCCGTTCGGCCGGACGCACCAGCACGCGGTCGCCGGCCCGCACCTGCGCCACCGGCACGTCCTCCGTGCGGTCGTCGCGGATGACGTGGGCCACGGCGGGCGCCAGGTCCGAGAGCGCGCGGATGGAGGCGCGCGCGCGGCCCAGCGCGTAGTGTTCGAGGGCGTGCGCCAGCGAGAAGAGGAACAGCAGGAACGCGCCCTCGGCCCAGTCGCCGAGCACCGCGGCCCCGCCTGCCGCCAGCAGCATGAGCAGGTCGATGTCGAAGGTGAAGCGGCCGCGCCTCAGGTTCACCGCCGCGTGGCGCAGCAGGTCGAAGGCGCCGAATGCGTAGGAGGCGAGATAGAGCGCCACCGCGACGGGCGCCGGGGCGCCGCCGCGCGCGGCGAGCCATGCCGCGGCGAGCAGGACGCCCGCCGTCAGGCTCCACGCCAGCTCGCGGTGGCGCGCGTACCACGAACGGACCTCCCCGGGCTCCGCAACGGCGGCCACCCCGTTGCGCCGCAGCACCTCGTCGAGGTTGGCCGGCCGGAATCGCGCCCGCTCGAACTCGACGCGCACGACCTGTCCCGGCAGGTTCACCGCCACGGCGAGGACGCCGTCCACGGCTCGCGCCGCATCCTCGATGCGGCGACTCGCGTCCTCGGCAGCGATCGCGCGAATCGGCCAGACGCGGTGCCCGTAGCGTTCCTGCACGTCGGCGCCCGCGGCCTTCGCCAGCGCCTCCACCTGCTGCAGGGTGATGGCGCCCGGGTCGTAGTGCAGGCAGAGCGCGGCCGCTGCCGGCGTGTCGACGACGTGCGTCCGGGTGATGCCCGGGCGTCCCTCCAGCAGCGACTGGAGACGGCCGACGCACGCGTCGTGCGCGTCGGGCACCTCCGGCAGCAGCAGCGGCAGCTCGATCCGAACGCTGTCCATGCCCATCCTCCGTCAGTCACCGCCCGCGCGCCGGACGACCCACGCGCGACACCGCCGGCCCGGCGCCATGCCCGCCCTGCCAGCTCACCCGCGCCGCACCTGTCGTTCGCGCACGAACGCGTAGATGGCGGGCAGCACGAAGAGCGTGAGCAGCGTCGAGGTGAGGAGGCCGCCGATGACCACCGTGGCCAGCGGCCGCTGCACCTCGGCGCCGGGCCCCGTGGCCAGCGCCATCGGCACGAACCCCAGCGAGGCCACCAGCGCCGTCATCAGCACCGGGCGCATCCGCAGGCCGCAGGCCTCGCGCACGACCTCGCGCACCGGCAGGCCGTTGCGGCGTTCCGACTCCCGCACCTGCGTGATCAGCACGACCCCGTTGAGCACCGCGACGCCGAACAGCGCGATGAACCCGACGCCGGCCGAGATCGAGAACGGCAGGCCGCGCAGCACGAGCGCCGCGATGCCGCCGGTGGCCGCCAGCGGCACGTTCAGGTAGATCAGCACGGCGGGCATCGCCGCGCCGAAGGTGAAGTAGAGCATGGCGAAGATGAGGGCGAGCGCGAGCGGCACGGCCAACGCCAGGCGCCGGCTGGCCGCCTCCAGGTTCTCGAACTGTCCGCCCCAGGAGACGTGGTAGCCGGGGGGCAGCGTCACCTCGCGCGCGAGAGCGGCCTGCGCCTCCCTGGCGAACGAGGCGACATCGCGCCCGCGCACGTTGAGCTCCACGACGGTCCGCCGGCGCACGGCTTCGCGCGAGATCTGCGCGGGACCGGTGTCGAGCGAGATCGCGGCGAGCTGCCCGAGCGGCACCAGCGCCCCGGAGGGCGCGGCCACCGGCACGTCCGCCAGCGCGTCCAGCGTCCGCGTCGCCCCATCCTCGAATCGCACGGCGAGCGAGAAGCGCCGCTGGCCCTCGAAGACCGTCCCCACCACCTTGCCGGCGCGCGACGCCTCGATCGTGTCGAGCACGTCGCCCACCGACACCCCGTAGCGGGCGCACCGGTCGCGGTCCACGCGGATGCGCACCACCGGCAGGCCCCCGGTCTGCTCCAGCTTGACGTCCTCGGCGCCGGGCACCCCGGCCACCACCCGCGCGATCTCGCCGCCGGTCTGCTCCAGCACCTCGAGATCGTCGCCGAACAGCTTGATGCCGATGTCGGACCGCACGCCGGCGATCAGCTCGTTGAAGCGCATCTCGATGGGCTGGAGGAACGAGTACCCCACTCCCGGCACGGCCGCCGAGAGTGCCGCGTTCATCTCCTCCACCAGTTCGCCCTTCGTCTTCCCCGCCGGCCAGGTCGCGCGCGGCTTCAGGATGACGAACACGTCGCCCGCCTCGATGCCCATGACGTCGGTCGCCAGTTCGGGGCTCCCCGAACGGCTGACGACGGTCACCACCTCGGGGAACCGCATCAACACGCGCTCGATCCGGCCGGTGCTGGCGGCCACCTCCGAGATGCCGACCGAGGCGGGCCGGATGGCGCTGATCGCCAGGTCGCCCTCGTCCAGGCGCGGCAGGAACTCGCCGCCGAGCGTCGTCGCCGCGAGGCCGCCGGCGAGCGCGGCGAGCAGGGCGAGGCCGCCTGGCGCCAGCGGCGCGCGCAGGCACGCGTCGAGCGCCCGCAGGTAGCGCCGCCGCAGCCAGCCCACGAACCGCGGCTCGTGACCGTGCGCGCCGCCACGCAGGAACAGCGACGCGAGCACGGGGACCAGCGTGAGGGCGAGCAGCAGCGATCCGGCCAGCGCGAGCACCACGGTCCACGCCATCGGCCGGAACATCTTCCCCTCGATGCCGCCAAGCGTGAGGATGGGCAGGTACACGATCACGATGATGCCGACGCCGAAGGCGATCGGCCGGAGCACCTCGTGGGCGGCTTCCGCCGTGACTTCGCGCACGGCCCGCCCGCGCGCCCCCGGCTCGGACAGCCGCCGCACGACGTTCTCGACCAGCACGACGGCGCCGTCGACGATCAGGCCGAAGTCGATCGCGCCGAGGCTCATGAGGTTGGCCGAGATGCGCGCCTGCACCATGCCCTCGAAGGCCAGCAGCATCGACAGCGGGATGGCGGAGGCCACGATCAGGCCCGCCCTGAAGTTGCCGAGGAAGGCAAACAGCACCGCCACCACGAGCAGGCTGCCCTCGAGCAGGTTCTTCTCGACGGTGCGGATGACCCGGCGCACGAACTCGGCGCGATCGTAGTAGGGCACGATGCGCACGCCGCCGGGCAGCGTCGGCTGCAGGGCGTCGACGGCCGCGCGCACGCGCGTGGCCACCTCCAGCGCGTTCTCGCCGGCCAGCATCTGCACGAGCCCGATCACGGTCTCGCCCTTGCCGTCGGCCGTCGCCACCCCGATGCGCAGCATCGCGCCCTCGCGTACGGTGGCCACCTGGCCGATGGTGACCGGCGTGCCGTCGGCGCCGGTCTTCAGCACGATCTTCTCGATGTCGGCAAACGAGCCGACCAGGCCTTCCCCGCGCAGGACGTACTGCTCGCGGTTGTGCTCGATGTAGCCGCCGCCGGCGTTCATGCTGCCGCGCCCGACGGCCTCGAACACGCCCTTCAGCGCCAGCCGGTGCGCGACGAGCCTGGCGGGATCGATCACCACCTGGTACTGCTTGGGCAGCCCGCCCCACGCGTTCACCTCGGTCACGCCCGGGACGGCGCGCAGCCGCGGCGCGATCGTCCAGTCGAGGATCGTCCGCCGCTCCATCGCCGACTGCCCGTCGCCCTCGACGGTGAACTGGAAGACGTCGCCGAGCCCGGTCGTCACGGGACCCATCTCCGGGTTTCCCATGCCCGCGGGAATGGCTTCGCGCGCCGCCACCAGCCGCTCGGCCACCAGTTGGCGCGCGAAGTACACGTCCACGCCATCCTCGAAGACAATGGTGACGGCCGACAGCCCGTAGCGCGAGATGGATCGGATCTGCACGAGCCGCGGCAGGCCGTTCATCGCGGCCTCGATCGGATAGGTGACGAACTGCTCCATCTCCACGGGGCCGAGCGCCGGCGCCTTCGTCAGCACCTGCACCTGCACGTTGGTGATGTCGGGCACGGCATCGATCGGCAGGCGCGTGGCGGCGTAGGCGCCGCCGAGCACCGCCAGCACGGCCAGCAGCAGGACCAGCGGCCGGTGCCCGAGGCTGAAGTCGATCACCCTGCGCAGCATCTCAGTGCTCCTCGACCAGCAGGGCCTTGGCGAACTCCGACTTCAGCACGAAGCTGCCCTCGGTGACGATGACGTCGCCGGCCTTCACGCCGCCGAGGATCTCCGTCATCCGCTCGAAGGTGTGGCCCGTCTCGACCCGGCGGCGGAGGAAGAGACCGGGCGAGGCCTGCACGAAGACGGTCTGGTGGCCATCGAGCGTCTGCAGCGCCGATTGCGGCACCGCCAGCGTCAGGTGCGGTTCGGACTGCGGCCGCGGCACGTCGATCTGCCCCTTGACGAACAGGCCCGGGCGCAGGCGTTCCGAGGGGTTGGCGACGACGGCGCGCACGCGCAGCGCGCGCGTGGAGGACTCGACGGCGCCGTCGAGGAAGTCGAGGCGGCCGCTGAAGGACTCCTCGGGGTAGGCGTCGGCGAGGATGGTGACGGGCAGACCGAGCGTCACCAGCGCGAGATCCTTCTCGTAGACGTTCAGGAACACCCACACCCGCGACAGGTCGGCAAGGGTCACGACGGGCTGCAGGGCGCCGACCAGCGTCCCGATGGTCACCTTGCGCTCCACCACGCGCCCGCCGAACGGGGCGCGCAGCAGCAGCGTCGGCGCGTCTCCCGCCGGCAGGGCGCCGCCGGCCTCGACCGCGGCGCGGATGCGCGCCACCTCGGTCTCGGCATCGCCCATCAGCCGGAGGGCGCGCCCGGCCGCCTGCGATGTCGCCAGCCGCGCCAGGTAGTCGCTCTCGCGGGCCTGGAATTCGCTGGCGCTGATGGCCTTGCTGGTCACGAGCAGCTTCGCGCGCTCGTAGACGCGCGCCGCGGCACGCAGGGCCACCAGTTCCCTGACGAACTCCTCGCGCGCGCGTCCGAGGTCCACGCTCTCGATCTCCGCCACGGCCTGTCCGCGGGCCACCGGCTCCCCGAGGTCGACGGGCATCCGCGTGACGCGCCCCTGCACGTTGGCCGCCACCGACACGATGCGGTTCTCGTCGTAGCTCACCTCGCCGTTCAGCACGAGCCGGTGGGTGACGTCCACGGGCCGTACCTCCCATGTCTCGATGCCGGCCTCGGCCATGGCCGCCGGCGTCAGCGTGACGCGCTCGGGCAGCGCCTCGTCGGCAGCCGCGGGTTCGTGCGGCGCCGGTGCGTCGCGTGATTCCGGCGCGATCGTCTTCCGGCAGCCCGCTCCGGGAGCCGCCAGCAGCGCTGCAATCAGGGACAGGGCAGGCAGATGACGTGTCATGAGGTCACTTCCAGGGCGTGAATTCGGGTCCGGCAATCCGCTGCGCGTCGGCCAGGGCCAGCGCCAGCGCGAGGCGGGCGTCGGCCAGTTCCCGCTGCGCGTCGCGCAGTGTGCGCTGGGCGTCGAGCAGGTCCAGCAGGGACGTCTCGCCTTCCTCGTAACTGAAGCGTGCCAGGTCGACGCTGCGCCGGGCGGACGGCAGGATGTCGGCCTGGAGGAGGACCACCTGCCCGGCGGCGACCTGCACGTCCTTCAGGCGGGTCTCGAGATCGGCGGCCAGATCCAGCCGCAGACGCGCCTCTTCGGCGCCAGCCAGCGCCGCCGCGGCCGCGGCCCGCGCGATCTCGCCGCGATTGGCGTTCCACAACGGCACGCGAAAGCCCACTGACACGCCAGCCGACGCCTTGTCGATCTCGCCGTTGCGGAACACGCCGAGGTCGAGCGCGGGGACACGACCAGCGGCGGCCTCGTCGCGCAGGGCGCGCTGTCGTTCGGCTTCGGCGTGCGCGGCCCGCACGCGAGGGTTGGCGGCGATCAGCTCGCCGGCCGCGAGATCGGGCCGCGGCGCCGGCACGGCGGACGGGACCGGGGGCGCGATCACGGCCAGCGGCCGCGGCAACGGCTGGACGGCAAGCATCCGGAGGACGGCTTCGGCGGAGGCGGCCTCACGCTCGGCCGAGGCCAGCGCGCGCTGCTGGCGCAGCCACTCCACCGTGGCCTTGATGCGGTCGGCCTCGCGTGTCTCACCGAGCTCAGCCCGCCGCGTCACCAGATCGCGCAGCGCTCGCGCGTCCTCCTCGGCGGCCCGCGCAATCGCTTCGACATCGCGCGCGGCCACAAGGCGGGCGAACGCCTGCCGGGCGGCGGCCGCCAGCTCCCACCGGAGCGCATCGGCGTTGGCCTCGTAGGCCAGCGCCGCGGCATCACCCGCGCGCACGCCCGCCCTGAAGGCCGCCGGCCAGGGGATGGTCTGTGAGACCGACACGGCCGTCTCCGCACCGCCGCCCCCAAGGGCGTCGGCGGCACGGCCGTGACCGGCCGACAACGAGACGACAGGGTCGGGCCACAGCCGGACCGCCGACCGTTCGGCGGCCGAAGCCGCGGCCAGTTCCTTCCCCTGCACGGCGGCCGGGTGCGACGCAAGGACGATCGCGACATAGGCGCCGGCATCCAGCGCCTCCTGCGCGATGGCCCTCCTGTCGCCTGCGGAGCAGACGAAGCCTCCCACGACGACGCACACGACGGCACGCGACCACAGAGCCGCCACCGGCACCTCCGGACGGAACACGAGATGGAAACCACCGGTCACGCGACGGGCGCTGCCCGTCACGCGACGCTCACCGAGTCCTGCGGCAGTTCAGGCGAGGGGAAGGGGCGGCCGGTAGGGGAGAGGGCGAACGCCCTCGGGTGCGGCGGGCCGCACGGGATCCGGCACGGGGCCGGCGGGTTCCGCTTCGGGGAGCGCCATCACGATCGACGGCTCGACGCCGCGCGCGCAGCAGTAGCAGTCGGGCACGCACATCGTCGCGCAGGCATCCGGGGATCGGCCGGCGCCGGCGTCGCCCGCGATCGCCGACGCGGTGGCGGACGACGTGCGCGGGCTGTCGCAGTGCCCCTCCATCGCGCCATCGGCCACGATCAGGCAGACGAAGAGCGCCACCAGCAGGCGGAGCGCGATCGAGCCGCGCAGGGCGGCCAGGGACATCCGCGAAGCGTAGCATCCTGATCGTACCGCGGGCAACCGCGCGTATCGCGCCCGACGGGTCCCGGCGCGCGGCCAACGGCTCCCCGGCCCGCGCCCCGGCGCCTGGCGGCGCCGGGGCGTCTCGCTGACTGCGGCCGGCGTCACCTCCGGCCGATAAGGCGGATGCCGGCGCCTGCGATCGCCACGCCCCCGCGGCCGCTCCGCGAGTCGGATTCGCGACCGGCTGGACCCTGCCGTGACCAAGATCCGCGTCCGCGCGCTGCTGGTTGTCCTCGCCATCGCCGTCGTGGTGCTCGGCGCCTACCTCTGGCGCCCTGCCCCGACAACGCCCCCTCAGGCCACGCCGGCCGGCGGGACGCTGGTGGCGACGATCCGATCGGAACCGCGGTCGCTCAACCGCCTCATCGCCCGGGACCGCGCCTCCCAGCTCGTGTCGCAGATCTGGCAGCCGCGGCTGGTCCGCATCAATCTGTCGACCCAGGAAGTCGAGCCGTCGCTGGCCGAGCGCTGGGAGCTGGCCTCCGACCAACGCACCTACACGTTCCACCTGCGCAAGGGGGTCACCTTCTCCGACGGCGTACCGTTCACCGCGCGCGACGTCGTCTTCACGCTCGAGGCACTGTTCGACGCGAAGGTGGGCAGTCCGCTGGCGAGCGTGCTGACGGTGGGCGGCGCCCCGCCTGCCGTGTCGGTCATCGACGACCACACCCTGCGCCTCGCGTTTGCCGAACCGTTCGCCCCCGCGGTGCGTGCGCTCGACGCGATCCCGATCCTGCCGGCCCACACGCTCGGCGAGGCGCTGGCGGCCGGCACGTTCCGCGACGCCTGGACCGTGACGACGCCGCCGTCGGAGCTGGTGGGGCTCGGCCCGTTCCTCCTGCGCGAGTACGTGCCGGGGCAGCGCCTCGAGTTCGTGCGCAACCCGCGCTACTGGAAGCGCGACGAGCAGGGCGTGCCGCTGCCGCGGCTCGACGGGCTGACGCTGCTCGTGGTGCCCGATCAGAACGCCGAGATGCTGCGGCTCGAGAGCGGCGAGACCGACCTGGTATCGAGCGAGGCGCGCGCCGAGGACATCGCCGCGCTGCGCCGCGCGGCCGGCGCGGGCCGCCTCCAGGTGGTGGATGCCGGCATCGGCCTCGATCCCGACATGTTCTGGTTCAACCTGCGTCCCGACGTCCCGCGGCCGAAGGATTCGGCGTGGATGGCGGCACCCGAACTTCGCCGCGCGATCTCGCTCGCCGTCGATCGTCAGGCCTTCGTCGATGTGGTCTACCTCGGCGCCGGCGCGCCGGTGGACGGCCCCATCACCCCGGGCCACCAGAAGTGGTACGACGCCACGCGGCCGCCGCCGCGCCACGACCCGGCCGGGGCGGGCCGCCTGCTGGACGCCATCGGCCTCGTCGACCGCGACGGCGACGGGCGGCGCGAGACGCCGGCTGGCGCGCCCGCGCGCTTCACCCTGCTCACGCAGAAGGGCAACGCGGTCCGCGAGCGCTCGGCCGCCTTCCTGCAACAGGCAATCGGAACGATGGGCGTCGGCGTCGACCTCGTGCAGCTCGAGGTGGGCGCGCTGGTCGACCGCATCACGAGGGGCGACTACGACGCCGCCTGGTTCGGCGTCGTGTCGAGCGACAGCGATCCCGGCGTGCACCAGGATTTCTGGCTCAGTTCGGGCAGCTTCCACGTGTGGTACCCCGACCAGCCGGCACCGGCCACCGAGTGGGAGCACCGCATCGACGACGGCATGAAGCGGATGGTGGCCTCGGCCAACGAGGCCGAACGGGTGCGCCTGTTCCGCGAGGTGGAGCGGGAGTTCGACGCGGCGCTGCCCGTCGTCTACTTCGCGGCGCCCCGCGTCGTGGTGGCGATGTCACCGCGCGTGGGCCACGCCAGGCCGGCCCTGCTGCAGCCCAGCGTGCTGTGGGACGCCGAGCGGCTCACGGTCAGCCCGCCGCCGAGATAGCCGGCTCCACGCCGCGCTCCTCGCACCGCGCGTGACGGCCCGCGCCACCCGTGCCAGGATACGCCCATGCGCATCACCGGCATCCCGTTCGGCGTCACCGCCTGGCAGGCGATCGAACCCACCGAGCACGCGGGCGAACGGGGCATGGCGCGCTGGCGCACCCGCCAGTTCGGTGATCTTCGCGTCCGCATGGTCGAATACTCTCCCGGCTACGTCGCGGACCACTGGTGCGCGAAGGGGCACGTGCTGCTCTGCCTGGCAGGCGAACTGCGGACCGAGCTGCGCGACGGCCGCACCTTCGTGCTCACGCCGGGCACCAGCTACCAGGTGGCCGACGACGCCGAGCCGCACCGCTCGTCGACGGTCACCGGCGCCACCCTCTTCATCGTGGATTGACGCGCCGTCGCCACGGGCGGGGTCTGCGCCGGGCAGGCGGCGTAGAATCGACGGCGCGATGGACAATCCGGGCGACGCGCGGCTGCCAGCCCATCGAACCCCGACGGCGACGGAGGTGACGCACCCGAGCGCCATCGACCGCGTGCTGCACAACCCCGTGCGGCTGGCGATGGTCGCGGCGCTGGCGACGGTCCCCGGCATCGCGTTCACGGAGATGCGCCGCCGCCTGCGCCTCACCGACGGCAACCTCAGCGTGCACGCGCGCCGGCTCGAGGAGGCGGGCTACGTGCTGGTGGTGAAGGAGGCGCGCCGCCGTGCCACCCACACCGAGTACCGGCTGTCGCCGGCCGGCCGCCGCGCGCTCGATCGCTACCTCGACGCGCTGCAGGCGTTCGTCGACGCGGTGCGTTCGGCCACCAGCGGCCCACCGGGCGCGGAGCCACCCTCCTAGCAGCGCGGTTGTGCCCTGCCGGCCGGCGGGGTAAGCTGCGATCCGGAGGGGCCTTCATGTGCCTTGGCGTTCCCGGCCGCATCCTCACCATCGACGGCATGCTCGCCACCGTCGATTTCTTCGGCGTCAAGCGCGAGGTGCGCCTCGAACTCGTCGATGAGCCCGTCGCGCCGGGCGACTACGTCCTCAACCACGTGGGCTTCGCCATCCGCCGCATCCCGGAAGAGGACATCGAGGGCACCCTCGAGCTCTACGAGGAGCTGATGAAGGACGCCGGGACCGGCGACCTGATGGCCGACGACGTGCGTGGCGAGGTGGACGCCGCCGGGGCCGGGGACCATGGCCCGCGCTGAGCCGGACGCCGCCGCCCGGCAACTGAAGTTCCGCAACCCGGATCGCGCCGCGGCGCTCGCGCGCGCGCTCGATGCGGCCATGCGCGAGATCGGGCGCCCGGTCACGGTGATGCACGTGTGCGGCAGCCACGAGCAGGCCATCGCGAAGTTCGGGCTGCGCGCCGTGCTGCCACGCTCGCTCGACCTCATCATGGGACCGGGCTGTCCGGTCTGCATCACCGACATGCCGGAGGTGGACGAGGCGGTGGCGCTGGCCGGCCGCGGCGCCCTCGTGTGCACCTACGGCGACATGCTGCGCGTGCCGGGCACACACAGGAGCCTCGCCGGCGTGCAGGCCGAGGGCGGTCGCGTGCGCGTCGTCTACAGCGTGTCGCAGGCCGTCGACCTGGCGCGGGAGACCGCCGGCGACGTGGTGTTCTTCGCCACCGGCTTCGAGACCACCGCCGTGGCGACGGCCGCCGCGGTGCTCGGCGGCACGCCGCCGAACTTCTCGATCCTCTCGGCGCACAAGTACGTCCCGCCGGCGATGGAGCTGGTCGCCGCGCTGCCCGACACGCGGATCGAAGGCTTCCTCGCCGCGGGTCACGCCGCGGTGATCACCGGCTGGAAGCTCTTCGAGCCGATGGCCCGCCGGCACGCGCTGCCGATCGTCGTCGCGGGCTTCGAGCCGCTCGACATCCTGGCGGCGCTCGTCAGGCTCGTGGAGCTCATCCGCGATCGCGCGCCGGCCGTCGTCAACATGTACCCGCGCTGCGTGACCCCCGACGGCAACCGGAACGCGCGCGATCAGCTCTGGCGGGTGTTCGCGCTCACCGGCGGCCACTGGCGCGGCATCGCGTGGGTGCCCGACGGCAACATCGAGCTGCGGCCCGAGTTCGCCCACGTGAACGCGCGCGCACGCTTCTCTCTGTCCGGCGTGCGCGAGGCATCGCATCCGGCCGTGGCCACCGAGTGCATCTGCGGCGAGATCATGATCGGCCGCGCCACGCCGCTCGACTGCCCGCTGTTCGGCGCCGCCTGCGTTCCCGACTCGCCCGTCGGGGCCTGCATGGTGAGCAGCGAGGGCACCTGCCGCATCTGGCACCAGTACGGCGGGCGGCCCGATTTCGCGGAGGCCGCCCGCCGCTGCCGCGCGTCGAGGATCGCATCGGGATGCGCTACGGCGCCGGCGGCCGCGCCATGCGCGCGCTCATCGAGGGCGTGCTCGCCGAAGGGTTCGCCGCCGCGCCGGCGACGGCCGACACCGTCGGCCTCTCGGCCTACGACGACGGGGCGGCGTTCCGCGTAGGCGAGGAATGGTTCGTCCTCACCACCGATTCCCACGTCGTGCACCCGATCGAGTTCCCGGGCGGCGACATCGGCCGCCTGTCGGTGTGCGGCACCGTCAACGACCTGGCGATGATGGGCGCCACCGACGTGATGGGGCTCACCTGCGCCGTCATCGTCGAGGAAGGCTTCGCACGCGCGACGCTCGAACGGCTGCACGCGTCGATGCGCGAGGCCTGCGCCGAGGCCGGCGCCACCATCGTCACCGGCGACACGAAGGTGATGGGGCGCGGCGAACTCGACGGCATCGTGCTCAACACCACCGGCCTGGGCCGGACCCGGCACCTGGTCCGCGACAACGGGCTGCGGCCGGGCGACCTCGTGATCGTGACGGGCACGCTCGGCGACCACGGGCTGGCGATCATGGCGCGGCGTCACGATCTGGCCCTCGAGGGCGACCTGTGCTCCGACGTGGCGCCGCTCAACGGCCTCGTGCGCGCCGCGATGACCGCCGGCGGCGACGACCTGTCCGCGATGAAGGACCCGACGCGCGGCGGCCTGGCCAGCGCGCTGCACGAGATGGCCGAGAAGAGCGGCGTCGGCATCGCGATCGACGAGCGCGCCGTGCCGGTGCGCGACGAGGTGCGGGCGGCGGCGGAACTGCTGGGCCTCGATCCGCTGCACATCGCCAACGAGGGCAAGGCCGTCATCGGCGTGCGCCCCGAGGCCGCCCCGCGCGTGCTGGCGGCGCTGCACGCGCACCCGCTGGGACGCGCGGCCGCCATCATCGGCCGCGCCGTGGCGGATCACGTCGGGGTGGTGGTGCTCGACACCGGAATCGGCCGGCGCCTGGTGGCCGAGCCCGAGGGCGAGCCGCTGCCGAGGATCTGTTAGGGAGCCGCGGGCACGCACACGCGCCGGCCACGGGCCGCGGCGCGCGGCGCGCCGGAGGCAAGGGCCCAGGACGCGCGCATGCACGAGTATTCGATCGTCGAGGCGCTGATGACGCACATCGGGGAGCAGGCGCGGGCCCACGGCGCCACGGCCGTGTCCCGCGTGGTGGTGCGCATCGGCGAGCTGTCGGGCGTCGAGCCCGACCTGCTGCGGACGGCGTTCGAGCTGGTGCGCGAGCGGACCATCTGCGACGCCGCCGCGCTCGAGGTGGAGCGCATCGGCGCGCGCTGGGCGTGCGGCGACTGCGGGCGGGCGATCCAGGGCGGCGGGCCGCTGCGCTGCGGCGCGTGCGGCGCCCCGGCCCGGCTGATCGAGGGCGACGAAATCCTGCTGGCGCAACTGGAGCTGGAGGTGGCGAATGTGTGAGACGTGCGGCTGCGGCGATCCCGCCAGGGTGCCGATCGACGTGCAGGAGCGAATCCTGTCGGGCAACGAACGGCAGGCGGCGCACAACCGCGAGCACCTGGCCGGGCACGGCGTGCTCGCGATCAACCTGATGGGCAGCCCAGGGGCCGGCAAGACCGCCGTGCTCGAGGCCACCGCCCGCGCGCTGGCCGGGCGCCGGCTGGCCGCGATCGCCGGCGACCTCGCCACCGACCACGACGCCGCGCGGCTGCGCGCCGCCGGCATCCCCTCGCAATCGATCACCACGGGGTCGGCGTGCCATCTCGACGCCGACCTCGTGCACCGCGCCCTGCACCACGTCGATCTGGCGGCCGTCGACTACCTCTTCATCGAGAACGTCGGCAACCTCGTCTGCCCGGCCGTCTACGATCTCGGCCAGGCGTTCAACGTCGTGGCGCTGGCCGTCACCGAGGGCGAGGACAAGCCGTTGAAGTACCCGGTGATGTTCCGCAAGGCCGACCTGGTGCTGCTGACCAAGGCCGACCTGGTGCCCCATCTCGACGTGGATCTCGACGCGATCCAGGCGAACCTGGCGAGGGTGATGCCCGAGCCGCTGGCCTTCGTGGTGTCGGCGAAGACGGGCCAGGGGATCAGTCTGTGGGCCGAGTGGCTCGAGGGCCGGAAGCGCGCGCTGGCGCCGGCCGGCGCCGGCGCGCCCGCGCACCATCACCACGGCTGAGGCGCCGGCGGAGCGTCACGGCGTCCGCCGCCGGCGACTCCTGCCGGCCGCCGCGCGAGCCGGCCTACCCCTCCGACGGCTTCGGCCGCCGGAAGGAGACCGCGCGCGCCGCGCGCGCGGCCAGCCGCTGCCAGCCGACCGTGTGCGCCACGTCGTCGAACAGCGAGTAGGCCACCGGCGTGAGCACCAGCGTCAGGCCGAGCGCGAGCAGCTGGCCGCCGATCACCACCACGGCAATCGTGCGCCGCTCCTCGGCGCCCGGCCCCGTGCCGAGCGCCAGCGGCAGCATGCCGGCCGCCAGCGACAGCGTCGTCATCAGGATGGGCCGGAGCCGCGCGCGGTTGGCCTGCATGATGGCCTCGGCGCGCGCCAGGCCGCGCTGCCGCAGCGTGTTCATGTAGTCGATCTGGAGGATCGCGTTCTTCTTCACGACGCCGAACAGCACGAGCATGCCGAGCGCCGAGTACAGGTTGAGCGTGTTGCCCGTCGCCCAGAGCGAGAGCAGCGCGAAGGGCACGGCGACCGGCAGCGAGAGCAGGATCGTGAACGGGTGCACCAGGCTCTCGAACTGCGCGGCGAGGATCATGTACATGAACGCGATCGACAGCATGAACGCCCACAGGAACTCGCGTCCGGTCTGCTCGAGCTCGCGGCTGCGGCCCGACACCGTCGAGGTGTAGGCCGGGTTGGTGTTGATCCGGCGGAACTCCTCGCGCAGCGCGGCGATGCGGTCGGCCAGCGCGAACCCCGGCGCGACGCCGGAGCGCAGGCTGACCACGCGCTGGCGATCGAGCCGGTCGATGCGCGACGGGCTGCGCGCGCGTTCGATGCGCACCACGTTGTCGAGCCGGACCAGCCCGCCGCCGGCGCGCGGCACGTACAGGCGCGAGATCACGCCGGCGTCCACCCGGTCGCGTTCCGCGAGCCGCAGCTGCACGTCGTAGTCGTCGTTGACGGCCTGGTCGCGGAAGCGCGTCACTTCCTGATCGCCGCCCACCATCACGCGCAGGGCGGTGGCGATGTCCTGGACGCTGACGCCGAGGTCGGCGGCCCGGGCGCGATCGATCTCCACCCGCAGCTCCGGCTTGTCGAGCTTCAACGTCGTGTCGGCGTCGATCAGGCCCAGTTCGGGAGCACGCGAGCGCAGGTGCTCGCCGTACTTCGCCAGCTGCTCGAGTTCCGGCCCGCGAATCGAGAAGTCGATGTCCACCGGCGCGCCGCCCAGGCTGAAGGACTGGGCGTTGCGGACCGACACCCGCAGGTCGCTGTACTTCTGCAGCCGCGCGCGCACCTGCTGCATCACCTGACGCTGCGAGTAGTTGCCGCGGAAGGCGGCCATCGGATCGAGCCGCAGCAGGGCCGCCGCCAGGCGCGGGAACGAGAAGACGCGCTCGCCGTGGGGCGCGATCCGCACGAAGGCCTGGCCCTGGTTCACCGAGCCCAGGAAGCTGCCGCCCGCCCCGACCAGCACCGTCCGCACGCCCTGGACCGCGCGCAGCTCGCGCTCCACGGTGCGCATCACCTCGTCCATCGCCGTGATGCTGGTGCCCTCGGGCGCCAGCACCGTCATCTCGAACTCGGCCTCGTCCACGTCGCTCGGCACGTATTCCTGCCGCACCAGGCCGTAGAGCGCCACGGCCGAGAGCATCACGCACGCCGCGAGCACGCAGACGGTGGCGCGGTGCCGCATCGACCAGCCGAGCAGCCAGGCGTAGACCCGATCGATCGTGGCGTAGAAGCCCTGGCGCGAGCCGGCCGCCTCGCCGTGGCCGAGCGCATCGTGCCGGTTCAGCAGCCGCGCGCTCATCATCGGCGTCAGGGTGAAGGACACCAGCAGGCTCACCAGGATGGCGACGGCCGCCGTCAGGCCGAACTGGTAGAGGAAGCGCCCCGACACGCTCGACATGAACGACACCGGCACGAAGATCACCACCAGGCTCAGCGTGGTGGCCATCACCGGCAGCGCGATCTCGGCCGTCGCCTCCCTGGCCGCCGCGAACGGGCCGAGCCCCTTCTCCTCCACGAACCGGAAGATGTTCTCCAGCACCACGATCGCGTCGTCGATGACGATGCCCACCATCAGCACCAGGGCGAGCATCGTCACGCTGTTGAGCGTGAAGTGGAGCGCCGCCATCATGCCGAAGGTCGACACCACCGAGGCGGGAATCGCCACGCCGGCGATCACCGTCGCGCGCCAGTTGCGCATGAAGAGCAGCACGACGAGGCAGGCGAAGATGCTGCCGGCGATCAGGTGCACGTTGATCTCGTGCAGCGCCGCGTAGATGTACCGCGACTGGTCGCGGATCACCTCGAGCGACACGTCGGCCGGCAGTTGCGCCTGGATGCGCGCCAGGTTGGCCTTCGACGCCTCGATCACCTCCACGGTGTTCGCCCCCGACTGGCGGCGCACCTCGAGCACCACCGTCGGCACGCCGTTGAGCCGCGCCAGCGATCGCTGCTCCTTGGTGCCGTCCTCGGCCCAGCCGACGTCGCGCACGCGGATCGGCGAGCCGTTCACCGTCTGGATGACCAGGTCGTTGAAGGCGCGCGGATCCGTGAGCCGGCCCATCGTGCGCAGCGTCCGCTCGGTTGCCGTCGCCGTGACGTTGCCGCCCGGCAGGTCGGCGTTCTGCCGCGTGAGCGCGGCGCGCACGGCGGTGATCGGCAGCCGGTAGGCCGCCAGCCGATCGGCGTCCACCCACACGTTGATCGCGCGCTGCAGGCCGCCGACGATCGTCACCTCGCCGACGCCGCGCGACCGCTCGAGCTGCACCTTCACCACCTTGTCGGCGATTTCGGTGAGTTCGCGCAGCGGACGGCTCGCGCTGACGGCCACCGCCAGCACCGGCGACGAGTCGTTGTCGACCTTCTGGACGATCGGCGGCTCGGCATCGTCGGGCAGCTGGTTCAAGACCGTCGCCACACGATCGCGCACGTCCTGGGCGGCGCTGTCGATCTCGCGGCTGAGCGCGAAGGTGGCGATCACCAGCGAGGTCCCCGGGCCCGAGATCGAACGCAGCTCGGTGACGCCCTCCACGGTGTTCACCGCTTCCTCGATCCGCTGGGAGACCTGGACCTCCACCTCCTCGGGCGCGGCGCCGGGCAGCACGGTGCGCACCCGCACGGTGGGCAGATCGACCGAGGGGAAGCGATCCACGCCGAGCTGGAACCAGCTGGCCACGCCCACCACCACCAGGGCGAGGATCAGCATGCTGGCGAACACGGGACGACGGATGCAGAGATCGGCGAGTTGCTTCATGCGGGCCTCGAACGGCGGAGTTCCCGGGGTGCCGCCCGCGCGGGCGCGGGCGGATCCTTCAGCGCACGGTCACGGCATCGCCCGACACCAGGTTGCCGGGCTCGACGATCACCCGCTCGCCCGCGCGCAGCCCCTCCACCACCTCGACGCGATCGCCCTCGCGCCGTCCCAGATCGACCCGCCGTTCGACGGCCTTCCCGTCGTCGATCGTCACCACCTTGTCGATGCCGGCGAATGTGACGATGGCCGAGGCGGGGATGATGATCGCCGGGTCGTCGCGATCGATGACGATCTCGCCGGTGGCGAAGGCGCCGGGCCGCAGGCGTCCCGTGCGGTTGGCCACCTCCACCTCGACGAGCAGCGTGCGGCTGTCCTCGGTGATGGCCGGGCTCAGGCGCGCCACGCGGCCGGGGTGCTCGGTGTCGTCGCCCTCCACGTGCACCCTCACCGCCTGTCCGGCGCGCACGCGCGCGGCCTCGCGCTCGGGGACCTCGAGGCGCAGGCGCAGCGGATCGATCCGCACCAGGGTGGTCACCGGCGTGCCGGCCGCGAGGAACTGCCCGAGGGCGGCCGTCCGCTCGCGGATCATCCCCGCGAAGGGCGCCTCCAGCGTCGCGTCCTCCTGCTGCTGCCGGGCAATCGCGAGCTCCACCCGCCGCTGCTCGAGCACGGCCTGGCGGGATCGCACCTCGTCGAGCGCGTCGTGATACCGGCTGTCGGCCACCTTCAGCGCGGCCTCGGCCGAGTCGAGTTCGGCCCGTGACGAGATCTCGCGCTCGACGAAGGTCGCCACGCGGTTGCGCCGCAACTGGGCCTCGTCGAGCACCGCCCGCGCCTCGCGAACCACCGCCGTGCGCTCGGCATCGACGGCATCGGAGGCGCCGAGCGGGTCGAGCCCGAGCCGCACGCGCGCCTGCTGCAGCGCCGCCTCGGCCTGCGACACGCGCAGCGCGAAGTCGGCCAGCGCGAGCCGCGCCAGCGGCTGGCCGGCCGCGACACTGGAGCCGAGGTCGACCAGCAGCGCCTCGAGACGACCCGGCACCTTGAAGCTGAGCACCACCTGCTCCTCGGCCGCGAGGGTGCCGCTCACGGTGATGCTCCGCATGAGCGCTTCCTCGCGGGCGGCGACCACCTGCACCTCGCGCGGGCCGTCCGCCGTCGCGCCCCGATCGCGGGGCGCCGCGGCCCCACCGCAGCCCCAGGCGAGCGCCAGTCCCGCAGCCATCGCCGCGAAACGGCCGGTCGACCGATCCGTCCTCCCCAACACCAGCGTGCGCAACGGCGAACCTCGATTGAATCCGGAACGGCCAGCTTACTACAGCGACTGCCAGCGCCCGTTCCGACCCATCGGTGCGGAAGCAGTGCCTCCGGGATCCACGAACGACCGCGCCCCGGAAGATCGCCGATGCCCCTCGACCGGCCTGATCGATGATGCGAACTCCATACGCGCGGCGGCGTACCGACGTTTACGTCGTGCGGCGGCGATGCTATCCTTGAGCACCCGCGCGTCCCGGCGCGGGGCCTGCCATGTGGTGGGTGTAGCTCAGCGGTAGAGCGCCGGACTGTGGCTCCGGAAGTCGCGGGTTCGAACCCCGTCATCCACCCCACTCGCTGTCATCTTCCAGTCCTCTTTCCTTTCCTGCCGGGAGGAGTTCCATGACCTCACGCACTCGCGTCCGCCTGGCCGGCGCCGCGCTGCTGGCGTGCGTGGCCGCCGGGGCGGCCCTGCACGCCGACGAGGGCTTCTGGCCCTTCAACGCCGTCCCTCGCGCCGTCATCGAGAAGACCCACGGGTTCGCGATCGGCGACGACTGGCTGCGGCACGTGCAGCTCGCCTCGGTCCGCTTCGGCGGCGCCTCGGGCTCGTTCGTCTCGCCCGATGGCCTCGTCCTCACCAACCATCACGTCGGCCGCGGCGCCATCCAGCAGCTGAGCACGCCGGAACGCGACCTGATCAGGGACGGCTTCTACGCCAGGACCCGCGCCGACGAACTCAAGGTGCCGGCCATGGAGCTCAACGTCCTGCAGAGCCTCGAGGACGTCACCGCGCAGGTCAATGCCGCCGTGAGCGACGGCATGTCGCACGCCGAGGCGTTTGCGGCGCGCCGCGCCGCGATCGCGCAGATCGAGAAGGCCTCCACCGACGCCACGGGCCTGCGCAGCGACGTGGTCACGCTCTACCAGGGTGGCCTCTACCACCTCTACCGCTACAAGAAGTACACCGACGTACGTCTGGTGTTCGCCCCCGAGAACGCCATCGCGTTCTTCGGCGGCGACCCCGACAACTTCACCTACCCGCGCTACGACCTCGACATCACGCTGTTCCGGGTCTACGAGGACGACCGGCCCGCGAAGGTCGCTCACTACCTGAAGTGGTCGCCGGCGGGCGCCAGCGACGGCGAACTGGTCTTCACCTCGGGCCATCCCGGCGGCACGCAGCGGCTCTACACGGTGGCGCACCTCGAGTACGTGCGCGACATCAGCCTGCCCGCCACCATCGCGCGCCTCGAGCGGATGCTCGCGGCGCGCAACCGGTACGGCGCGCTCGGCACCGAGCAGGCGCGCCAGGTGCGCTCCGAGATCTTCGGCATCGAGAACAGCCTGAAGTCGATGCGGGGGCAACTGAAGGGCCTGGGCGATCCGGCCCTGATGACCGTCAAGCAGCGGCAGGAGACGACGCTGCGCGCGGCCGTGGGCGCCGATGCGAAGCTCAGCGCGAGGTTCGCCGCGGCATGGGACGAAGTAGCGGCCGCGCAGCGCGCCGCCCGCGACCTGCGCGTCGATCAGTCGTTCCTCGAAGGGGCGCAGGGCCTCGACACCCGCCTCTTCACCATCGCCCGGAGCATCGTCCGCTTCGTCGACGAGCGGGAGAAGCCGAACGCGGATCGCCTGCCCGAGTACACCGAGGCGCGGCTGGCGTCCTTCGAGCGCCAGCTCTACTCGCCGTCCCCGATCTACCCTGACGCCGAACGGGCCAAGCTGGCCGACTCGCTGGCCTCCATGGTGGAAGAGCTCGGCCCGAACCATCCCATCGTGACGCAGGTGCTCGGCGGTCGCACGCCGGAGGCGCGGGCGGCAGAACTCGTCGGCGGCACGGCGCTGGCCGACGTCGCCGCCCGCAGGGCGCTCGTGGACGGCGGCAGGGCGGCCGTCGCCGCATCCACCGACCCGATGATCGCGCTCGCCCGCGCCATCGACGCGCGCAGCCGCGAGGTTCGCCGGCAGGTGGAGGACCGCGTGTCGAGCGTCGAGCGCGACGCCTACGCGCGCATCGCGCAGGCCGTGTTCGCCACGCAGGGCACCGGCGCCTACCCGGACGGGACCGGCACGCTGCGGCTGTCGTTCGGCACGGTGAAGGGCTACCAGGAAGACGGCCGCGCCGTCGCGCCCTTCACCGACTTCGCGGGCCTCTACGTGCGCGAACGCCAGTTCGGCGGCAAGCCGCCGTACGACCTGCCACGGCGCTGGCTCGACCGCCGGGCGGCGCTCGACCCGCGGATTGCGCTGAACCTCGTCACCACCAACGACATCGTCGGCGGCAACAGCGGATCGCCGGTGATCAACCGGAAGGCGGAGATCGTCGGCCTGGTCTTCGATGGCAACATCCAGATGCTGCCGGGCTACTACGTCTACGACGGCGGGGTGAGCCGCGCGGTGTCGGTCGACTCCCGCGGCATCATCGAGGCGCTGCGCAAGGTGTACGACGCGGCGCCGCTGGTCGACGAACTGCTGGGCAAGGCGGGCACGTCCACGAGCGGGACACGCTGAGGCGAACTGGCCGATGATCACGGTGGCGCCCGTCTGCTGTGTTCAGGTCCGATGAGCGTCACCGTGTCGCCGCCGCTGTCGATCGCGCTCGACGCGCGCCGCTGGGGCCGCACCGGCCTGGGGCGCTACCAGTCGGAACTCTACCGGCACCTGCGCGAGCTGGCGCCCGAGGTGACGCTGCACCTGGTGGGCGGTCCGCCAGCCGAGGCCGCGCGGCTCGGCGCCTCGTGGCGGTCCTTCCCCGCGGCCCTCTACTCCCCGCGCGAGCAACTGCTGGGCGGGCGCGCCATGCGGCGCGCGGGGGCGGACGTGTGCCACTACCCGCACTACGCCGTGCCCTGGTGGGCGCCGCAGCCCTTCGTCGTCACGGTGCACGACCTCATCCACTTCAGGTTCCCGCACGAGTTCGGCGCCGCCAGGGTGGCGCTCGCCCGGCACGTGCTGGCGCGCGCCGTCACGAGGGCGGCGCGCGTGATCTGCGTGAGCCAGTGCACACGGCGGGACCTCGACGCCGTGGTCCCCGGCGCCGCGGCCCGCGCCGCGATCATCGGCGAGGGCGTGTCGTCGCGGTTCCGGCCGGCGGACGCCGGCGAGGTGGAGGCCGTGCGGGCGCAGTACGGCCTGCACCGGTACGTGCTGTCGATGGGCGATCGCGCGGCCCACAAGCGGTTCGACGTGGCCGCCGCGGCCTTCCAGTGGCTCAGGCAACGCGACACCACGCTGCAACTGGCCATCGTCGGCGAGGGCGGCGCGCGGCCGGCCGCCGATCCCGAGGGCTCGGTGCGCCTGGGCTACGTCGAGGATGCGCGGCTGCGGGCGCTCTACACCGGTGCGGCGTGCCTGCTGTTTCCGAGCGCCTACGAAGGCTTCGGCCTGCCGCCGCTCGAGGCGATGGCCTGCGGCTGCCCCGTGGTGTGCAGCCGCGGATCCTCGCTCGACGAGGTGTGCGGCGGCGCGGCGGTGCAGGTGGATGGCGGCGACTGGCGCGAGGTGGCCGAGGCCGCGTGGATCGTGATCGACGATGCGGCCGTCCGCCGGACGCGCGTCGAGGCGGGGCTGGCGCACGCGGCGCGCTTCTCGTGGCACGAGGCAGCGCGGCAGACGCTCGAGGTGCTGCGGGAGGCCGCCGTCAGCCGCCCCGTCACGTCCGATCGTAATCGGGCACCCAGTCGCGCACCGCGCGCTTGATGGTGTCGGGGGCCAGCCGTTCCCGCGCCGCACGCTCGAGCAGCGCCGGCAGCTCCGCGTCGGACGCGAAGCGCAGCGCCACGATCTGCTTCATCGTCAGCTCGCCGAACAGCGCCATCCCGGCCGGCGGCAGCAGCGCGCCGCACCGCGCGCGCATCTCGGCACGAATGATGCGGTCCTGCAGCGCCGTGACGTAGACGCGGCCGATGAGCAGCGCCGAGGTGACCGCCAGGAGCAGACCCATCTCGGCAGCCGTCCGCCACGGACGGCCGAAGAACCAGGTGCCGCCGTAGGCGAAGACGGCCACCACCCACCCGAGAAGCCCTGCCGTCCACAGGCGCGGATGGTGCGCGTGGTTCGCGCAGGTCTGCGGCTTCCTGCTCACGTCTGCCCTCCTGCCGGCAGCCTCAGCCGGCGCAGCTCCACCGGTGCCACGTCCAGCCGGCGCCTGGCGCGCATGTTCAGCAGCTCGACAGCCAGCGAGAAGGCCATCGCGAAGTAGATGTATCCGCGGTCGATGTGCCCGCCCGACGCCTCCACCACCAGCATCACGCCAATCAGGATCAGGAACGCCAGCGCCAGCATCTTCATCGTCGGATGGCGGTGCACGAAGTCACTCACCGGGTCGGCGAACACGATCATCACGCCCGCCGCCAGCAGGATGGCCGCCACCATCACTGGAACGTGCTGCGCCATGCCGACGGCGGTGATCACGGAATCGAGCGAGAACACCACGTCGAGCAGCATGATCTGCGCGACGACGGCGCCGACCGTGGCCGCGGCCCGCCCCGCGCCGGCGGCGTGCCCGCCGCCCTCGAGGTTGTCGTGGATCTCGTGGGTCGCCTTCGCGATCAGGAACAGTCCGCCGAGGGCCAGGATCGCCTGCTTGCCGCTGATGCTGTAACCCAGGACCGACGTGAAGGGCCTCGTCAGGCCCATCACCCAGGAGATCGAGAGCAGCAGCAGGACGCGCGTGACGACGGCCGCCGCGATGCCGAGGCGGCGCGCCGGTGCCTGCTGGGCGTGCGGCAGCCGGCCCGACAGGATCGCGATGAAGACGATGTTGTCGATGCCCAGCACGATCTCGAGCGCCGTCAGCGTCGCCAGCGCGATGGCGCTCTGGACGCTGAAGAGACCGTGGGAGGCGAGGGCGACGGCCGCCCCTTCGGGCGAGGCGAGCGCCACCAGCGGAGGCAGCATGGACAGCAGGAAATCGGGCATGCGTCAGATTCCTCCACGGGCCGCCAGGTCTCGGCAGGAGGCTGAAGATTCTATCCTGACGCCTTCCGGGCGCCTCGACTCCATGAAAGGCGCCCCGCGCCCGGGGCCGGGCCACTATAATCCGGTCACCGGCCGCTGGGGCGCCACTCGCGCCAGTGCGGCGCACGATGTCCACCGTCTCAGCAGCGCCGTCCGTTTCGCCCCTCACCCGCCTGATTGACACCCTCGGCCCCTGGGCGCCCAAGTCGCTGCTGGCGCTGCCGACCTATACGTTCGCGACGCTGGCCGCCGATCTGGTCGCGGGGCTCACCGTCGGCCTGGTCGCGCTGCCGCTGGCGATGGCCTTCGCCATCTCGTCCGGGCTGCCGCCGCAGGCCGGGATCTACTGCGCCATCTTCACCGGGTTCCTGATCTCGCTGCTCGGCGGCTCCCGCTGCCAGGTGGGCGGCCCCACCGGCGCCTTCGTCGTCGTCGTGTCGGGCATCGTCGCCACGCACGGCGTGGACGGCCTGTTCATGTGCACGATGATGGCCGGCGTGCTGCTGGTGGCGCTCGGCGCCTCCGGCATGGGGACGGCGGTGCGGTTCATCCCGCGCCCGGTGGTCATCGGCTTCACCAACGGCATCGCCGTGCTGATCGCGAGCACGCAGATCAAGGACTTCTTCGGGCTGCGGGTGGCCGAGGTGCCGGGCGAGTTCCTGCCGCGCCTGGAGACGCTGGCGCGGCATGCGGGCACCTGGTCGCCGGCCGCGACGGCGGTGGCCGTGGCCACGCTGGCCGCGATCGTGTTCGTCGCCCGCCGCGCCACCCGCGTGCCAGGCACCGTGGTCGCGCTCGTGCTGGGCACCGTGGCGGTGTGGGTCACCGGCCTCGACGTGGAGACCGTCGGGTCGCGCTTCGGCGGCATTCCCGCCGGCCTGCCCTCGCTGCACATCCCCACGTTCCGCCCCGACCTGATGCTCGGGCTCGTGTCGCCCGCCTTCACCGTGGCGCTGCTTGGCGCCATCGAGTCGCTGCTCTCGGCGGTGGTCTCCGACAGGATGACCGGCGACCGGCACAACCCGAACGTGGAGTTGATGGCGCAGGGCGTGGCCAACTTCGTCTCGCCGATGTTCGGCGGCCTGCCGGCCACCGGCGCCATCGCGCGCACGGCCACCAACATCCGGTCGGGGGCGCGCACGCCCGTCGCCGGGATGGTCCACGCGCTGGTGCTGCTGGCGGTGCTGCTCGTGGCGGCGCCACTGGCCGAACGCGTGCCGCTGGCCGTGCTGGCGGCCATCCTCTTCGTCGTCGCCTGGAACATGGGCGAGTGGAGCGAGATCCCCGCCCTGCTGCGGCTGACCAGGACCGACATCCTCGTGTGGCTGGTGACCTTCGCGCTGACCGTGTTCGCCGACCTCACGGTCGCCGTCGAGATCGGGATGATCCTGGCGGCGCTGCTCTTCATCCGGCGCGTGGCCGACACGACGACCGTGGAACTGGTGACCGAAGGGTACGTGGAGCAGTCGCGGCCGCACGTGCTGCAGGACAAGGACATCCCCGACTACGTGGCGATCTACCGCATCCACGGGCCGTTTCTCTTCGGCACCACCGACAAGCTCGACCAGGTGCTGCACGCCCTGCCGCGCCTGCCGCCCATCGTCGTCCTGCGCCTGCGGAACATGACGGCGATCGACGCGACCGGCGTGCAGGCGATCGAGGAAGTGGCCCGCAAGCTGCAGGCGTCGGGACGACACCTGCTGGTGTGCGGCGCGCGCCGGCAGCCGGCCGCAGTGCTCGAGAAGGCCGGGCTCGCGGCGGTGATCGGAAGCGAGAACCTGCTGCCGCACGTGGAGGCCGCCATCCACCGGGCGCACGAGATCTTCGCGCGCGAGTACCCGCTCGAGGCGGTGGAGACGGCGCGCTACAGCTGATCGTCGTGGGTTGCCGCCCGTCTCACACCGGAAGGCGGCGCAGGGGGCGCGGGACGTGGTGCCCTGGAGGGGCCGTGGCTGGAGCGAAGCGGCTCTCGCTGGCGTCGCCGGTCCCAGGCGCGGCGCGGTCCCGCATGCCGCCGCGGGTGCCGGCGACGGCCGATTGCAAGCCGATGACGGTCTTCTGACACCTTCCGGAGGGGCGCCGGCGCGCGATCGGCTGCGCTGGCCGACCCAGCGGGTATACTTGCCGGGCGCGAGTGGCATCGCGGCCGCCCTCGGAGGGACCGCGATGCGGGCCCCCGCGCGCTTCGACAGAGGAACACGGCGACAGGACGGCGTGGCGCCGCTCGCGCCATCGAGCGGGGCCGGCCAGCAGGCCGGGCCGATATGACATCGATCATACCGGCGTGCCCCCTGCTGCCGCACACTCCGCCACGTCTGGTCGTATGACAGCGACGACAACAGGAAAGGGGTTCGCCCCATGCCCATAGCAGTTCGTCTTCCCGTCCTGGAGGACTGGAAGGCTCAGGTCAAGTGCCAGGTTGGCTGCCCCGTGACGACCGATGCGGGGCGCTACGTGCAGCTCATTGCGGAGGGCCGCGACGAAGAGGCCTATCTCGTCGCCCGCGCGCCCAACCCGTTCGCGTCGGTGTGCGGCCGCGTCTGTGCCGCCCCGTGCGAGGACGCGTGCCGCCGGGGCTCGATCGACGCGCCGGTGGCCATCCGCGCGCTCAAACGCTTCGTCACCGAGAAGTACGGGGTCGAATCGGTGCACCCCGACACCCAGGACGTGCTGCGCGAGCGCGGCATCGCCGAGGGCAATCGGTACGTCGACCACCTGCCCATCACCGTGTATCCGCGCGCGGGCAAGGTGGCGGCGTCGGGCCGCAAGGTTGCGGTCATCGGCGCGGGTCCGGCCGGCCTGTCGGCGGCGCACGACCTCGCGCTGCGCGGCTACGCGGTCACCGTGTTCGAGGGTGCGGGTGAGCCTGGCGGCATGATGCGCTTCGGCATCCCCGAATACCGCCTCCCGCGCACGTTGATTCGCGCCGAAATCGACAAGATCCTCGCCCTCGGCGTCACGCTGCGCCTGGGGACCCCGCTCACGCCGGAATTCGGCCTGCCCGAGCTGCGGCGCGACGGCTTCGAGGCCGTGTTCCTCTCGATTGGCGTCTCGGCGGGGCGCGATCTCCAGGTGCCCGGCGTCGAGCTCGACGGGGTGGTGAAGGCCGTCGACTACCTGCTGAACGTGAACCGCGGCTACCGCGTGGACCTCGGGCGCCGCGTGGTGGTGATCGGCGGCGGCTTCGTCGCCTTCGACGCGGCGCGCACGGCGCTGCGGCTCTCGCGCGAGGCCGACGTCGCCGCGCTCGAGCGCGACCTCGCCAGCGAGACCGACGCGCGGGTGAAGGAGGCGTTCGATTCGGCGCGGGCGGCGCTGCGCGGCGGGGCCTCCGAGGTGTCGATCGTCTCGCTCGAGACCTTCGACGAGATGCCCGTGCTGCGGTCGGCGCAGGGTCACGAGGAATTCGACGAGGCGCGCCGCGAAGGCATCCGCTTCATCACGCGGCGCGGCCCGATGCGCTTCCTCGGCAGCCGCCAGCTGGAGGCCATCGAACTGCGGCGCGTGCTGTCGGTCTTCGACGAGCACGGCCGCTTCGCGCCACGCTACGACGACACCGACGTCGAGCGCCTCGAGGCCGACGCCTGCGTGCTCGCCATCGGCCAGAAGCCCGACCTGGCGTTCCTGCGGCCCGAGGACGGCGTGGCGCTCACCCCGGGCGGCACGATCCGGGTCGACGCGGCCACGCTCGCCACCAGCGCCCCCGGCGTGTTCGCCGGCGGCGACGTCGCCTTCGGCCCGCGCAACCTGATCGAGGCGATCGCCAACGGCAAGCGCGCGGCCCGCTCCATCCACCAGCTGCTGTCACCCGAGTCGGCACAGCTCGAGTCGACGCTCGAGATCGAGAAGATCCCCACGCCGCACTACCGGATGATCGCGGGCTTCGAGATCCTCGATCGCGAACCGCCGCCCACCCTCGATCTCGGCCGCCGTACGGGCATCGCCGAAGTGGAGACGGGCTACGACGCCGAGGCGGCGCGCCAGCAGGGGGCCCGCTGCCTGGTCTGCCACGTGCAGACAATCTACGACCCCGAGAAGTGCGTGCTCTGCAACCGCTGCGTGGACGTCTGTCCCGAGCACTGCCTCGCCCTGGTCCCGTTCGACCAGCTCGAACTGCCGGCCGAGGAGCGCGCGGCGCTGGCCACGGCCGCCGACGGCCAGGGCCTGCCGCTGTCGGCGATGATCAAGGACGACGAGCGGTGCATCCGCTGCGGTCTCTGCGCGGTGCGCTGCCCCACCGACGCCATGACGATGGAGCGTTTCACCATCACGGAACGGTTCGTCGCGGCCGGCCGCTGAGGCCGCGCCCGCCCCACGAAGGAACGAGATGAGCGACCAGAAGGCCCCTTCATCCCAGGTGCCGCCCGATGCCCAGGCCGCGGGCGGCCGCCGCGACTTCCTCATCAAGCTCGGCATCGGCGCGGGCGGCGTGGCCATCGGCGCCCAGTCGGCCGCGTCCCTGCGATCGCTGGTGCCCAACGTCTCCTACGACGCCCCGACGACGGTGAAGCTCGGCCAGCCGACCGACTTCCCCGACGGCCTGAAGTTCCTGCCCGACGAACGCCTGTTCGTGTTCCGCGAGGGCAAGACCTTCCACGCGATCTCCGCGGTGTGCACGCACCTGGGCTGCACGGTGCGCGCCGAGGCGCTGTCGCAGCCGGAGGAAGCGGAGATCGGCGGCAAGAAGACCCGGCTGACGCACAGGTTCGGGTGCCCCTGCCACGGCTCCCATTACAACGGCGACGGCAGCAACATCGACGGTCCGGCGCCCAAGCCCCTGGCGTGGTACCACCTGTCGGTTTCGCCCGATGACGGCACCCTGGTCGTGGACCTGGCGCGCGAGGTGGAGCACGATTTCCGGCTGACGATCGCCTGAGGAGGGTGACCCGTGAAACTGCCTCTGATTGGTCGCGACGCCGACGCCCCTTCGGCGCCCGGGGTCCGTCCCGTGCCGTTCTGGAGCTTCCGGCCGCGATCGGATCGCGAGTCGGGTGACGCCATCGTCGCCAACTTCGCGCTGCACTGGTTTCCGTCGAAGGTTTTCAAGCCGTCGCTCGACTGGAACTATTCCTTCTGGCTCGGGACGATCTCGGCCGCGCTCTTCCTGCTGCTGATCGTGTCGGGCCTGCCGCTGCTGTTCCTCTACGTTCCGTCGGTGGAGCGCGCCTACCAGTCGGTGAAGGACATCGAGTACGTCGTCACCTTCGGCTGGTGGATCCGCGCGGTGCACCGCATCTCGGCCCACCTGATGGTGGTGGCGGTGGTGCTCCACCTGGTGCGCGTCTTCCTCACCGGCGCGTACAAGAACGGCGTCGGCCAGAACCAGAAGCGCGAGTGGAACTGGGTGCTCGGCGTCCTCATGCTGATGCTGACGCTGTTCCTCTCCTTCACCGGCTACCTGCTGCCGTGGGACCAGCTGGCGTTCTGGGCCGTCACCGTCGGCACCAACATCGCCTCGTCGGTGCCGTTCGTGGGCCCGGAGGTGCGCGAGCTGATGATCGGCGGCCGGGCCATCGAGCAGGCCACGTTGATCCGCTTCTACGTGCTCCACGTCATCATGCTGCCCGGCGCGCTGGGCGTGCTCTTCGCCTACCACATGTGGAGGGTCCGGAAGGACGGCGGCCTCGCGCGCGCCGACGCGGCCAGCGTGCTCGACAGGCCGCGCGAGGAGGCGCCGACGCCCACCAAGACCTACACGCTGCTCGGTGTCGCCCGGGGGACGGCACCCACCGTGCGCGCCAGCACGATCGAGGCGCCCGGAACCACCGTCAACGCCGTACCCGACCTGACGCGGCGCGTGCTGATCGTCACGCTGGGCACCTTCGCGCTGGTGAGCATCCTCGCCAGCGCCATCCAGTCGCCGCTCGAGGAGCCGGCCAACGCCCTGGTGACGCCCAACCCCGCCAAGGCGCCCTGGTACTTCCTGTGGCTGCAGGAAATCGTCACCATCACCACGGTCCGCATCGGCGGCTTCACCATCAACGGCGCGTTCCTCGGCGGCGTGGTGCTGCCCGGCCTGATCGTGACGCTGATGACGCTCTGGCCCTGGCTCGACCGCAGCCCCGCCACGCTGGCGGGCCGCTGGCTGCCGGCCGATCGCCGGACGCAGAACCTGGTGTTCCTGGCGATCGCCCTCGTCATCCTGTGCTTCACCTTCATCGGGATGTACCTGCGCGGGCCGTCGTGGCAGTTCTACTGGCCGTGGGAGACCTGGCCGACCATCCCGTCGAGGATCTAGCGAGGACGCGTCGTGGAACAGCGGACCAATTCTCCATATCCGAAGCTCGATCGGCCGATCCTGGCGATCATCGGCGCCGTGCTCGTCGGCGCCACGGTCTTCTTCGCCTACAGCGATCGGCAGCACGACTACAAGTGGTACCAGGCGCAGTTCCGCGAACAGGTGGCCGAGAAGCTCGGCGCCGAGCGCGCGGCCACCGTGCCCTCGGGCATCGAGCAGGTGTGGGTGCCCGGCCTGCGGCGGGCCGATCGCTGCACCACCTGCCACCAGGCGATCACGTGGAAGGGGTTCGAGACGGCCGATCAGCCGTGGCGGACGCATCCGCCCGAGATCCTCGCCACGCACCCGCCGGAGCGCTTCGGGTGCACGGCGTGCCACGGCGGGCAGGGGTGGGCCATCGACACCGATGCCGCGCACGGCGAGATCGCGCACTGGGAGGAACCCCTGCTGAGTTCGTGGCTGGGCGATGAGTACGGGCTGGGCGACCACAAGCGCGCCCTGCTGCAGATGAACTGCAACAGCTGCCACCGCTACGAGCGCGAGACGCCCGGCGCCGACATGATCAACCTCGCCAAGAAGGTCGTCGACGAGAAGGGCTGCCGCGCCTGCCACGTCATCAACGGCCGCGGCGGCACGATCGGCCCCGACCTCACCGCCGTCGGCGAGAAGGCCCCCGAGCAGTACGAGTACGGCCGCCTGTCGGGACAACAGTCGGCCTTCGCCTGGCACGTGGCGCACTTCAAGGATCCGCGCGCCCTCGTGCAGGACAGCGTCATGCCGAACTTCCACCTGTCGACGACCGAAGCCCAGGCGCTGGCGATGCTGATGCTCTCATGGCGTCCGGCGGAGATGAGCGCCGACTTCCTGGCGGGCGTGCCGCGCAGCGACCCGCAGACGCCCGAGGAGCGGCGGGCGGAACTGGAGATGCGCACCGGCCCGGGCGCCTATTTCGTGCAGACCGGCTGCTTCGTGTGCCACTCCGTCTCCTCACTCGGCGTGAAGAGCCCGGCGCAGATCGGCCCCGACCTCTCCACGGCCGTCGAGGACACGCAGAGCCGCTTCGGGATGACGGTCGACGACTTCATGATGAACCCCACGGGCACGATGTCGGTGGTGCTCTCGCGCCAGATCGTGCTCGACACCGAGCAGCGGAAGGTCGCCATCGAACACCTGCGGGAGGCCTTTGCCGCCCATCAGCAGCAGAAGGCGGCCAACACGGCCTCTGCCCCGGCCCAGGGGGCCGATCGCGTCCGCTGACGCCCCGGACGCCTGACCCGATGACGGGGCCCGCCGGAGCGGGCCCCACGGCGCGGACGCGGGAAGCCCGGCCCTCCCGCGTCCCGGTCCGCTCGCGGCCGGTGACCAACAAGGAGTTCTCGATGATCCTGAGACGTCTGCCGAAGACCGTGCTGTGGAGCGGTGGGGTGCTGCTGCTGGCGGTGCTGGTGAGCCAGTGCGCGCCGAGCACCCCGAAGGGCCGCCAGGAACGCGCCGCCGCCACCTCCGATGCGGCCGTCGCCGCGATGAAGACCTACGTCGCCCCGGGCGATCTCGACGAGTACTACATGTTCGCCTCCGGCGGACACTCGGGCCAGGTCTACGTGTACGGCCTGCCGTCGATGCGTCACATCTCGACGATCCCGGTCTTCACGCCGTATCCCGCCACCGGCTACGGGTTCGACGACGAGAGCAAGGCGATGCTCGGCGACCTCACGTGGGGTGACGTGCACCATCCGTCGCTCTCGGAGACCAACGGCGACTACGACGGCCGCTGGCTCTTCGTCAACGAGATGAACGGCCGCATCGCGCGCATCGACCTGCGCGACTTCAAGACGAAGCAGATCATCGGTCCGGTGCCCAACGTGTCGGGCAACCACGGATCGTCGTTCGTGACGCCCAACACCGAGTACACCGTGATGGCCTCGCGGTTTTCGATCCCGATCCCGAAGGGGACGGCAGTCGAGGTGGCGAAGTACGCGACCGACTACAAGGGCGTGGTGACGGGCATCAAGATCGATCCCAAGAGCGGCGAGATGTCGGTGGCCTGGCAGATCGCGCTGCCCCCCTTCGACTACGACCTGGGCGATGCCGGCAAGAAGGTGTCCGACGGCTGGTTCTTCTTCACCTCCTACAACACCGAGCGCGCCATCGGCAAGCTGGAGGTGACCGCCTCGCAGCGCGACCGCGACTACATCGCCGCGATCAACTGGCGCGAGGCCGAGAAGGCCGCGGCCGCCGGTGCGGGCGAGATGATCGGCGGCGTGCGCGTGATCGACCCGGCGAAGGTGCCGGGCCTCGTCTACTTCCTGCCCTGCGGCAAGTCGCCGCACGGCGTGGACGTCTCCCCCGACGGCAAGTACATCGTCGGCTCGGGCAAGCTGCAGGGCGTCACCACCGCCTTCAACTGGGAGAAGGTGGAGACCGCGATGCGCAACAAGGACTTCTCGGGCGACGAGGACGGCATCCCGGTCCTCAAGTACGAGTCGATCAAGGACGCCGAGGTGCCGGTCGGGCTCGGGCCGCTGCACACCCAGTTCGGCCCCGACGGCTACGCCTACACGTCGCTGTTCGTCGACAGCGCGATCGCGAAGTGGAAGCTCGGCACGTGGGAAGTGGTCGACAAGATCCCCATGTCGTACTCGATCGGCCACCTGACGGCGGCCGAGGGCGATACGGTGAGCCCCGACGGCAAGTACCTAGTGGGCCTCAACAAGCTCTCGCACGGACGCCATCTCTCGGTGGGCCCCTCGCAGCCGGAGTCGAGCCAGCTCGTCGACATCTCCGAGGAGAAGATGAAGCTGATCTACGACGCCTTCACCGAGCCCGAGCCGCACTACGCGCAGATCGTCAAGGCCGACAAGATCAAGCCGATCGAGGTCTACCCCAAGGAAGAGAACCACCACCCGCACGCCATCTGGGACGTGAAGGACGCCGGCGTCACGCGCAACGGCAACAAGGTGCTGGTGAAGATGGTGGCGGTGCGCTCCACCCTGACGCCGACCGACTTCGAGATCCGCGACGGCGACGAGGTGACGGTGGCCATCACCAACATCGAGCAGACCACCGACGAGCTGCACGGCTTCGGCCTGCTCGACTACAACATCAACATCGTGGTCGATCCCGGCGAGACCAAGCAGGTCACGTTCAAGGCGAACAAGAAGGGCGTCTACCCCTACTACTGCACGAACTTCTGCTCGGCGCTGCACCAGGAGATGCAGGGCTACATGATCGTCCGTTAGCACGACGACGGGCGGGCGCGGCCACCGCCGCGCCCGCCCGTCTCGGAGGCCCACCATGCACGCGTCCTTCGCGCGTTTCACCCGCCTGCTCGCCTCGCCGCTCGGTGTCCGTCCACGACTGCTGCTGGTCGCCGCCACCCTCCTGCTGGTGGCGATCTACGTCCTTCCGCTCTGGAACATGACGATGTTCGCGCCGCAGTACCCGGACGGGCTGACGCTCGACATCTACAGCTACAAGCTCGAGGGCGGCAACAACGACCAGGACATCAAGGAAATCAACGTCCTCAACCACTACATCGGGATGCGCGACCTGGCCGCCGAGGACTTCACCGAGTTCAAGTGGCTGCCGTTCGCCGTCGGCATCATCGGCCTGCTCTACCTGCGGGCCGCGGTGCTCGGCACGGTCGGACACCTGTTCGACGTCTTCGTCCTCAACGCCTACTTCTCCGTGTTCTCCCTCTGGTCCTTCGGCTTCAAGCTCTATTCCTACGGGCACAACCTCGATTCGACCGCCGCGGTGAAGGTCGATCCGTTCATGCCGCCGATGTTCGGCTACAAGCAGCTCGCCAACTTCGAGGTCTACTCGTACCCGGCGCCGGCCTCCTACGCGATGGGGCTGTCGACGGTGCTCGTGCTGGTCGCCATGGTCCTCGCCTGGCGCGCCGCACGCCGCGCGAACGTCCAGGGCGTGCCATGACGCGCCTGGCGGCCGCGGTCATCGCGTCCGTCGTCCTGGCGGCGGGCGCGGCCTCGGCGCAGCAGGAACACCTCTCCACGCCCGGCGCCCTCGAGGGCCGCCCGGCCGCGGCAACCCTCTCGTCGCTGCAGACGCTCATCGACAGCGCGCCGGCAGGCGGCCGCCTCGAAGTGCCCGCCGGCACCTACGTCGGCGACCTGATCGTCGACAAGCCCATCACGCTCGCCGGCGTCGGCCGGCCGCGGCTCGTGGGCTCGGGCACCGGCAGCGTGATCCGCGTGCGCGCCGACGATGTCATCATCGAGGGATTCGACATCGACGGCCGGCGCGGCGGCGATCTGGGGCGCGACTCCTCGGGCATCCACGTCGCCGCCCATCGCGTCAGCATCCGCGACTGCCGCGTCGAGGAAGCGCTGTTCGGCATCTACCTGCGCGAGGCCGACGGCGCGCGCGTGGAGCGCTGCACGGTTCGCGGCATCCCGGGACTCGACCCCGGCGAGAAGGGCTCGGGCATCCACGCCTACAACACGCTCGGCTTCGCCTTCCTGGACAACGACGTGACCGAGGCGCGCGACGGCCTCTACCTGCAGAACTCCTCGAACGGCGTCGTGCGCGGCAACCGCGTGCGCGACGTCCGCTACGGCCTGCACTACATGTTCTCGGACGACAACCTCTTCGAGGACAACGTGTTCGAGCGCGGCGCCGCCGGCAGCGCCATCATGTATTCGGAGCGCATCGTGTTCCGGCGCAACCGCTTCGTGCGCAACCGCGGGTTCGCCTCCGTCGGCCTGCTGCTCCAGCAGTGCGACGACGTGCTCGCCGAGGACAACCTGATCGCCGACAACGCGCGCGGCGTGTTCCTCGAGGGGACCAACCGCGTCGTCTTCCGCCGCAACGTCGTGGCGCAGTCCGACGCCGCCATCGTCCTGTTCGCCTCGGCCCTGGGCACGCGCTTCGAGAGCAATACCTTCATCGGCAACATGTCGCCCCTGAACCTGATCGGCAAGCGCGCCGACCTCGACGTCGACGGCAACTACTGGTCCGATAACGTGGAGCCGGACCTCGACGGCGACGGCCGCAGCGACCGGCCCTACCGCCTCGACAGCGTGTTCGACCACTTCCGCGGCAACCTCACCGCGGCCGACCTGTTCTCGGTGGGCTTCGCCGCGCTGGCGCTCTCGGCGGCCGAACGGGCCTTCCCCGTGCTGGCGCCCGTGGAGGTGGTCGACCGTGCGCCGCTCTCGAAACCGCCCGTCCTCGGCGACGTCCCGACCTCCGGCGACGCGGCGCCGGATCGCCACCTGCCGTCGCTGGCCGTCTACGCCGCCGCGGTGCTGCTCGGGGCGATGACGCTGTTGCGCGGACGCGCGGCGAGGGGCCGATCATGATCCGCTTCCAACGCCTCTCCAAGCGCTACGGCGCGCACGTGGCCGTCGAGTCGCTGTCGCTCGACGTCCCGGCCGGTACCGCCCTGGCGCTGCTCGGGCCCAACGGCTCGGGCAAGACGACCACGCTGAAGATGGCCGCCGGCCTGGTGCGTCCCACCGCCGGCCGCGTGCTGACAGGCCAGCCGCCGCGTGACGTGCGCGAGCCCGAGGCCCGGCGCGACACCACGTTCCTGCCGCAGAAGGTGACGTTCCCAGAGGCGCTGACGGGGGTCGAGGTCGCCGACTTCTACGGCGCGCTCCGCGGTGTGCCTCGCGCGCGCACGGCCGAGGCGCTGGAGGCCGTGGCCCTCAACGGCGCCGGGCAGCGCGCGGTCGGCACCTACTCCGGCGGGATGGTGCAGCGGCTCGGGCTGGCCGTGGCGATGCTGCCAGACGCGCCGCTGATGCTGCTCGACGAGCCGACGGCCGCGCTGGATCCCGACGGGCTCAACGCCTTCTACGCGCTGGTGGACCGGCACCGGGCCGACGGCCGGACGCTGGTGTTCACCTCGCACCAGTTGGGCGACGTCGAGCGGCTGGCCGACCGCATCGCCATCCTCGTCAACGGGCGGCTGGTCGCCGACCTGACGCAGGCCGACCTGGTGCAGCGGCTGGCCGACCGCGGGCTGATGCGGCTGCGGCTCGCGTCGTGTCCGGAGGGACTGGTCGAGCGCGTGGCGGCCATCGCGCCGGGCACCCGCTGGACGGGCGTCGACCTGATCGTGCCCGGGCCGGCGACGGCGCGCGCCGGCGTGCTGGCGCTGGTGCAGGCCAGTGGCGCCGACGTGCAGTCGCTGCTCGCGGAAGAGGGCCGGCTCGACGCCTTCTACCGCGAGCTGGTGGGAGAACACTCATGAGGACAGGCAGGCGGCTGGCCGCCGCGATCCTGACGGCCGCGATCGCGACCGCAGGCTGCGGATCCGACACGCTCGAACCCGCACAGCTCGACCCGCGGAACGATCAGTGCCGCTTCTGCCGCATGTCGGTGGGCGACATGCGGTTTGCCGCCCAGATCGTCGCCCCCGGCGAGGAGCCGGTGTTCTTCGACGACATCGGCTGCCTCACGCACTTCGTGCAGGCCGAGGGGCTGGCGCCGGGCGCGGTCGTCTACGTGGCCGACCACGCGGCGCGCGCGTGGGTGCGGGCCGACCAGGCGGTCTTCACGAAGGTCGAGAAGCTCGACACCCCCATGGGGTCGGGCCTCATCGCGCACCGTGACGCCGCGGCGCGCGACGCCGACCCGGTCGCGCGAGAGGGCGTGACCGTCGACTACGCCGACGTCGTCCCGTCGGCCGCTCGGGGCGGAGACCGGCGATGACGGCTCCCCGCTGGTGGCGCCAGTTGCGCGCGTGCGCGACGCAGGAGCGGCAGCTCGCCGTGCGCTCGCGCTGGACCATCGTCTTCGCGGTGCTGTTCGCCGTGCTGGCGCTCGCCGTCGGCGGCGCCGGCTACATCCTCACCGGCGGCCGGGGCGTGCAGGACTTCGCGCGGACGGCGGTGTCGCTGGTGCAGCTGGTGCTGCTGCTCGTCCCGCTCACCAGCCTCGTCATCGGCGTGATGGCGCTCACGCCCGAGCGTGGGGGCGCCGAACTGCTGTTTGCGCAGCCCGTGGCCAGGGGCACGGTGCTCGCCGGCAAGCTCCTCGGACTCTTCGAGGCGCTGGCCGCCGCGCAGCTGATCGGATTCGGCGCGGCGGGCCTCGCCATCCACTCGCAGTCAGGCCTCGAGGGACTGAGCGCGTTCCTCGCCCTCGTCGGCGGCGCGCTGCTGCTCACCGCCGTGTTCCTCGGTTTCGCGGCGGTGCTGGCCGCCACCAGCGTCGGCCGCCGATCGCGCGCCCTCGCGCTCGCGCTGGTGGTCTGGTTCGTCTCGGTGGTGATCTTCGACGTGACGGTGCTCGGCGTCGCGTCGTGGCTCCGATCGGGAACCGCTTCGCGGCTGCTGATCGTGTCGGTGCTCGTGAACCCGGCCGACGCCGTACGCACGGCGACGATGCTGGCCATCGAGGGCGATGCCGCGTTCGGTGCCGCCTCGCTCGCCTTCTTCCGCATCCTCGGGGGATCGTTCAAGGCCTATGCGTGGCTGGCGGCCTCGGTCGTTGCCTGGGTCGTGCTGCCGCCGCTCGTCGCGTGGCGCCAGCTCGAACGCGCCGACATCTGAGCCGCCGGCGATCCGGTGCCGCTCTGCCTCAGGCCTCGAAATCCACCGACTTCGCCTTCATGAACGCCTTGAGCGCGGGCCAGAACACGTCCGGGCGCTCCAGGTAGACGACGTGCCCCGACTCCGGCACCGGCAGCCAGCGTGAGTTCGTGAACAGGTCGCAGAGCTTGCGCTGCACCGCCGGCAGCATCACGCGATCCTCGGCGCCGGGCATCACCAGCGTGGGCGTTTCCACGGCCCGGTAGCCGCCGCTGTTGGCCTCGAGCGCGGCGAAGAACGGATCCTGCGCTTCGGTGAGCCGCACCAGCGCGTGCACGCTGTTCACGTACCGTTCGTAGAAGCGCTGGCGCATCGCCTCGAGGCGGTCGGCGAAGGCCGTCACGAAACGCTCACCGAAGATCTTCTCGTACATGTAATGCGTGTAGAGATCGAAGGCCTCCGGTCCGCCGCGGTAGAAGCGCAGCGACAGCGCCTCGTACATCTGGAAGAGCGTTTCCTGGGTGAGCAGGATGCCCGAGAGCGTGAGGGTGTGGAGCCGCACGTGGTACAGCCGTGCGAACTCGGCCGCCACGAACCCGCCGTAGGAGATGCCCGCGACGTGGACGCTGGCCACGTTCATCTCGTCGAGGATGGCCGCCAGGTAGCCGGCCATTCCGGGAATCGTGACCGGAACGTCGTCGCTCGAGGAGTCGCCCTGCCCCGGATAGTCGTAGAGCAGCACGTCGAAGTCGCCGAGCAGGTGCGGGAGGAACGGGTACCAGGCCTTGGTGTGCATCGCCAGGCCGTTGAAGAGGCAGACCGTCTCCCGGGTGCCGTGGCCGAAGTACTCGTAGTGGATGCGCTGGCCGTCGTCGGCCACCAGCACGCGTTCGTGCGCAGGCTGCAGGTCGGTCATGATCGGGTCCCCGGGCCTCAGGCGGCCGGTGGCGCGGGTTCGAATACGGCGAAGGGCGCCCCCACCGGGTCGCGCAGCACGGCGTAACGGCCGGTGGCGCCGTAGTCGCGGGCGGGCGCCACCACCTCCCCGCCGAGCGCCACGCACTGCCGGATCGATGCGTCCAGGTCTTCGACGACCACGTAGATGAGCCACTGTGGCGGCAGGTGCGCGTTGCTGCCCCTGGCGTGACAGACCCCGGCCACCGTTCCGGCGTCTTCGGGCTGGTTCATGCAGAAGTCGTGGTAGCCGCCCATGTCCACGTCGCTCGTCGTCCAGCCGACCACCGCTCTGTAGAAGTCGCGCGCCCGTGGGGCGTCCTGCACCGTGAGATCGGCCCAGATGATCGAGCCGACAGGGGGGGTGTGGTTGTCGGTCATGGAGCCTCCGTGCGGTGGGGGCCGCCGGGGCCGCCGCCCTGGCGGCGGCCGGTCCCGTGAGTATAGCTGGCCCGTGGCGCTGGGCCGCGGAGCCAGCCGGGCCGCGGGCTATACTCGCGGCGCATCCCGGCGCGCGCCGAGTGGGCGCGCTCCGGCTGGCGTCGCCATCCTCATGAGGTGTCACGTGTCCCGTCGCTGCGCGATCGCGTTTGCCTCGCTCGTCTTCGCCGCTTCCACCGCCCTCGCCCAGTCCGCGCCGCCGCCCGTTTCGCCGGCGCAGGGCCGGCAGGTGTCCGGTGCCGTGCAGCACGTGCTGCCCGAGCGCGAGCGGCCGGCGGCCGTCAACCGCCTGCTGAAGGATCGGCTCGATACGCTGCTGCCGGCGCTCATGCGCGAGGCCGGCATCGACTTGTGGCTCGTGATCAACCGCGAGTACGTCGAGGATCCCGTCTACCTGACGCTGGTGCCCGAGCCCGTCTTCTCCGCGCGACGGACCACCATGCTGGTGTTCTTCGATCGCGGCCCGGAGAAGGGCGTGGAGCGGCTGACGGTGAGCCGCTACGGCATGGAGGGCTTCTACACCGCGGCGTGGAAGGGCGGCGGCGACGGCGATCAGTGGGCGCGGCTCGCGGAGGTGATTCGCGAGCGCAACCCGACGCGCATCGGCATCGATACCAGCGCGCGGTGGTCGTTCGGCGACGGCCTCACGGCCGGCCTGCGCGATCGGCTGTTCCAGGCAATCGGCCCCGAGCTGCAGGCGCGCGTCACCTCGGCCGAGACGCTCTGCGTGCGCTGGCTCGAGACGCGCACGGCGCTGGAGCTCGAGGTCTTTCCGCACGTCGTCTCGCTGGCGCGTGGGGTGATCGCCGAGGCGTTCTCCGAGCGAGTGATCACGCCCGGCGTCACCACCACCGACGATGTGGCGTGGTACATCCGGCAGCGTTACGCCGATCTCGGTCTGCCCATCTGGTTCATGCCGACGGTGAACCTCCAGCGGCGCGGGCTGGCGTGCGGCGCCGACACGCCGTTCTGCGGCGCCGGCGGCATCATCCAGCGCGGCGACGTGCTGCACACCGACGTGGGCATCACCTACCTCCGCATGAACACCGACACGCAGGAGATGGGCTACGTGCTGCGCGCCGGCGAAACCGCCGTGCCCGAGGGGCTGCAGCGGGCGCTGGCGGTGGGCAACCGGTGGCAGGATCTGCTCACCGGCGAGTTCGCCGTGGGACGCACCGGAAACGAGGTGTTCGCGGCCGCCGACGCGGCGTGCCGCCGCGAGGGGATCCAGCACGCCACCTACTCGCATCCCATCGGCTTCCACGGCCACGCCGCTGGCACGTCCGTCGGCATGTGGGATCAGCAGGGCCCCGTGCCGGTGACCGGCGAGTGGAAGATGTCGGCGAACACCGCGTATGCCATCGAGGGCAACGTGAGGGTGGCCGTGCCGGAGTGGGACGGCCAGACCGTGCAGATCAAGCTGGAGCAGAGCGCGGTGTTCGACGGTGCGAAGGTGATCTACCTGGCCGGCCGGCAGACGCGCTGGCACGTGGTGCGGTGAGCGCGGGGGTCACCCGTGCCGGCTCGTCGTTGCCAGGCCGGCGTGCCCCCTGGCGGTCGCGCCCGTCGCGTTGAGCGTGGTCACGCGTTGTCGTACACTCGCCTGGCCCGCACCGGTCGCGGGAGCCAGCGCGCGCGCCCGTAGCTCAGCTGGATAGAGCGTCGGCCTTCGAAGCCGCAGGTCGGGGGTTCGAGTCCCTCCGGGCGCGCCACCTTCAGTACGTTGTAGAGCGCGGGTTGCGCGGACCAACACGAGCCACCTGCGCGGTCAGTTCTGGGTCGAGGGGCTCCTCAGTCACACCGACGCGGGAATCCTCTCGGAACAAGTGGGTTCCCGAAGCCAGAGGCGCGCGCGGGTCGACGCGCGCGAGCTACGCTGCGTGACGATCGTGCGGTTCCTCGATGCGCGCGAGACTGAGCTTGAGCCTGAACGGCTTCAGGAGCCGGTTCATGGTGTCCTGCGTGGGGTTGTGCCTCGGGTTGATCGCCCGAAGCACATTCGGTCCCGCCATCTTCACCTTCGCGGCGAACTCCTTCACGCCCATCGCGCGGATCACCTTCCCCAGCGCGACCTGAATCGGCACCCCCTCGTCCATGGCCGCCATGAGGAACTCGCGCGCAAACTCCTGATCCTGGAGATCCTGCGCCAACCCCTCGTTCCAGTCTCTGCTGCGTCGTGCCATGTCACTTCTCTCCGAGGTAATCGCGCCAATACTGCCGGGCTCTCCGGATGTCATTCGCCTGGCTCCCCTTCGACCCGCCCACCAGCAGCAGCACGAGCCTCGATCCGTCCTGTCCGAAGTAGATGCGGTAGCCGGACCCGAACATCACCCTGGCCTCTTGCACACCGCCCCCGACACCCCTGTGGTCACCCAGGTTCCCCGTCTCGAACCGAACCACGCGGGCCTGCACCCTCGCGCGGGTAGCGCGGTCGAGCGTATCCAGCCAGTCCCTGAACGGGATCTTCCCATCAGCGGTTTCGTACTCGCGGACGGTCATGGCCATCGGGCGCTCGCCCACATAACATATCATAGACGATACTTATGATGTCGGCAGAAGGACACGGCAGCGGATGTCAGGTGCGCGCTCGGCGCGGGTTGTGCGGATCAACACGAGCCACCTGCGCGTTGCCGCGCGTTCACGCTCGACGCAACCCGCGCTCTATGCCAGAGCGTGATGGCGAACGCCGTCGCTCAATGCGCCGCCCCGATGGGAAACGGCAGCAGCAACGGCTCGTCTTCCTTGCACCACGCGCCATCAGCCTGCTGCAGCCACACCTGCGTCGTCTCGGCGTCGATCGAGCCCAGGGGATGGGCCGGCACGTCGTTGCGCGCCCGGATGCGCACGGTCGCGCGCCCGTCGAGTACCTCGGCGCCCGTCAGCGTGAACTCCACGAGCGGATACCGCAGCAGCCGCTGCAGCTTCATGTACTCCTCACGCGGGACCTTCGCCTGGTAGTCGCGGCAATACAGGCCATACATCGACCCGAGATCCCGGTTCTTCCACGCGGTCCAGAACGCCGTCACGGGCCTGGATAACGCAGGCGGAATGGAAGGTGCCTGAGTCGGGACCGGGACCGGGGCCTGCGCCAGGGCGGATGACGCGCCCAGCCCCAGCATCAGAACCATTGCGAACGACTGTCTCAACCCCACACGACACCTCGGGATGAGGGCACCGCGAGCGACACGGGCGGCAGCCGGACCGAGGCGTCCGCCCGCGAGGCACCCGGCGCTCCGCGACACCGTGGCTGGATTCATCATGGCACCAGTCGGCGGCGGTCGCTGCCGAGAACGACTCGTCGAGACCGACGCCAGTGGTTCGTGGCCGTACCCGCATGGCGCGATCCGGCCAGCATCACGCGTCACCGCCGGCGTGCCCCGATACCGACGACGCCAGGACGGCACGTGCCACCCTGGCGTCGTTCACCTCAACCCGACCCCTGCCGTGCCCCGGTCAGGGGCCGGGGCATCCTCAGCGTGTCCCAGCCTCGGCGGCCTTCCCGGCGTCGAGGTGGTTCCAGTGCATGATCGCGTTGAACCCCAGCATGTAGGTGCCCTGCGTCTGCCAGCGCCAGAAGGGACGAATCGCGAACATCACGATGTGGCCCTTGCCGATCGGCTGGTCCACCACCTGCGCCCGGCCCGCGAGGGCGTCGCCGCCGGTGAGCACGCCCGAGAGCAACATGTCGGCCGGATTCTGCGGGAACTGCATGATCACGCGGGGCGGCTCGCCGGCCGGCGCGGCGGCTCCGAACCCGCCGAAGCCGCCCGCGGCCGGTGCGGCCGCGGCCCTGCCGTCCTGGCGGGCGCCGCCGGGAGGCGTCGTCGCATCGGGCTCCCAGGGAGACAGCGTCAGGCGCGTGGCCATCGGCGCGCGCAGCCCCGGTCTCGAGGCCGTGGGCCTGGAGCGCGACTTCATCGAGCGCTT
>JBDIBB010000007.1:0-55053 GCA_039812685.1 Vicinamibacteraceae bacterium | reverse complement strand
AAGGGTCCGGCTGTTCGCCGGTTAAAGCGGTACGTGAGCTGGGTTTAGAACGTCGCGAGACAGTTCGGTCTCTATCTACCATGGGCGCAGGAGATTTGAGTGGGGCTGACCTTAGTACGAGAGGACCGGGTTGGACGAACCTCCAGTATACCGGTTGTCGCGCCAGCGGCAGCGCCGGGTAGCTGCGTTCGGAAGGGAGAAACGCTGAAGGCATCTAAGCGTGAAACCCTCCACAAGATGAGATCTCCCCAGCCGAAAGGCTCTGAAGGCTCCTGGAAGACGACCAGGTGATAGGCCAGGTGTGTAAGTGCTGCGAGGCACTCAGCTGACTGGTACTAATCAGCCGTGAGGCTTGACCATAATCGCTCCGCACCAGCGGGCGCGGTTCGATGGAACTACCGTTTGCAGGGTATTCAGTTGTCCGCCGCTCTTTGAACAGATCGCGACGCGACTTCATGCGCGACGGTATGCGTCGCCCCCAGAAGTCACGTGGCCGGGAGCACCCGGCCCTCGGCTGGCGCAGCGCCGCCAGCCGATCGCCAGAATGCTCCCCGGTGGTCATAGGAGCAGGGCCACACCCGTTCCCATTCCGAACACGGAAGTTAAGCCTGCTACCGCCGATGGTACTGCAGCCGCAGGGTTGTGGGAGAGTAGGTCGCTGCCGGGAGTTGTTCCGCACACGCCCGAGACGTCTCGACGATGTCTCGGGCGTTCGCGCGTACAACGACTCCGAATCTCACCTCCCGGGAGCGGCCGGCAAGCACGGGCGTCGGCGTCTGGCGCAGGCGCCACCCGTCGCCGGTGCACCCGGTGAACCTGCCGGGATCGGTTCCACTGCCGTCACCCGGGGCTGGACCGCAGCCGTCACCCGTCCTGCGCGCGACGGACTGAACCTCCTGCCACGTCGAACGTATTCGGTCCTGGAAAGAGGTGGCCCGCGATGCCCGTCCTCCCGCTCGCCAGAACCCTCAGCGCCCTTCGGTTCCTCGTGACCGCTCCGCTCATCCTGCTCATGCTCGTCGTCGTCAACGGGATGACCTCGCCAGGCCACTGGTGGGTGCAGTGGGCTGCGCTCGGCATCGGCATCGCCTGGGTCCTCAGCCTGCTGCGAGTACTGCGCGCCCTGGTCGTGGCCGGCGGGCTTGCGGCCCTTGGCGCCTGGCTCTACAACCGTCGCCGCCAGTGACGCGCTCACAGGTGTGACGGCGACTCCTCGTTGTCGGGACGCGGGGCGGCCTGCTGTTCGAGCACGGCGCGCGCCAGCTCCCTCCCGCCGAGACCGAAGGCCAAGGCCAGTCCGAGCATCACCGCGCCAAACGCAATCGAGAAGGCCGTCAGCACGATGGGCATCGGTAGGCCCAGCTGCGTCAGGGCCGTGACGACGGCAATCGCCAGGATCAACAGCCGCATGGCGGTGGCAATCAGGCGCGGCGAGGGCAGGCCGGCATTGAACGCGCCGAGCAACGTCATCCGCCAGACGAGGTTCGCGGCCAGCACGCCGATCGCCACGGCCAGCGTCGCGCGCAGCACCCGGAGGATGACGTCGAGGAACGCCACCCGGACGCTGCCGAGCCCTGGCAGGACGAGCACGTCGACGGCCGCGGCGAGGAAGGCGATCCAGACCAGCCAGAAGATGGCGCCCGGCAGCATCCGGCTCACTGGCGGAAGCTCCGCGAAGCGCAGCATCTCGGCGACGCGCGTCCGCTCGGTGAACCGCCGGAGCGCGGCGGCGTCGGCGACGCGGCGCAGTACGGCCCGGACGATGGCGGCCACCACCCAGCCGACGAGCGCCAGGACGACTGCGGCCAGCAGGTGCGGCAGGAAGGCCGCCAGCAGCGCGCGGGATTCCGCCCACGACTGCCGCAGCGAAGCGAGAGCCAGGTCGATCATCGGTGTTCTCCTGAAGCGCGCGCGGCCATCCAGCGCGTCACCAGTGCCGGCCTGGCGGCCGCAAACGCGTGGGCGACCCGATTCAGGCGCTCCCTGGCGGCCCCCGCGTCGAGCGTCGCGGTGTCGCGGACGAACTCGGCGAGGCGGCCGAAGTAGACCGGAACGAAGGCGCCGGCCAGTTGATCGGGCGTGAACCGGCCCGTGCGCCACGCGACGCAGAAGTCGATCACGATCTCCGTCCAGTCATCCAGACCGAGCCCGGCCGGCTGGCGCAGCGTCGCGGCGTCGAGGGCGGCCACCGTCGCCGGGGAGAGGACGTCCTGCCAGATGCCGTGCAACTGGTGCACGCCCTCGCGAAACGTGCGCTCGAACGCCGCCGTGTCCCATGTGGGGGAGGCCGCCTCGGCGGATTCCAAGGCCATCGCGCGAGGAGTCGCGGCGGGGTGGCCGTCCAGCCACAGGCTCTCGTGACGTCCGAGCAGGCTCCAGAGCGCGCGGACGAGCTGCTGGATCGATTCGCGGACGCCTGGCCGCGCCGCGTGTGAGACGCGGGTCCTCGCGCGCGTCGCCAGTTGCGCCGTCGCGAAGCCGCCAGCGATCGCGTCGGCGTGCAGGGCGAGGTCGATTCCGGCTCGCATCGGCTCGTCGTCCCAGATCGACGCGGCCAGCGCGCGGGCCACGAACGCGCCCGACAGTGCGAACTGCTGGTCGAGCGGGTCGTCGAAGCTCGCTCCGAGCGTGGCCTCGAGCAGCGGGCGCACGAGCTGGGTCACTAGCGGGACCTCGCGGGGATGACGGCCCGGGGCCTGTCCGACGAAGTCGAGGCCCCCCGTGAGCACCTCCCGCATGAGGGCCGCCAGCACCTCCTCGCTTGGATCCACCGCGGACGGATCGACGATCACCACCGCGCGTGCCTGCAGGAGATCGGCGGCGGCGAAGATGGTGCGCAGCGCGGCGCGCCGGCCTGGAAGCCCGTGAAACGGGGCAACCACGCGGTGCATCGTCCGGAGGGTATGCGAGGCCAGCAGCAGGTCGGCGGAGCCCGACGAGGCCCGTCGCACCACGTCCTGCGTGCCGTCCTGCGACCCGCCGTCCGAGTTGAGCAGCGCGATGCGCGTGCGCGGAAAGGCGCGCGCGATCGCCTGGTGCACGGCGAGCACCACGGGTTCCACCGTCGACACGTTGTCGAGCGTCGGCAGGCCGACGAGCACGTCCACCTGCCCCACCGGGATGAGATGCTGGACCAGGTCGTCGGAGAGCAGCGACGCGCGTCGTGGCGAGGCGGCGGGCGGCATGGGAAGAGTGCTCACAGCCAGCGCAGCCTGAACCAGAAGAAGCCGTACGGGCCGAGCGTCATCGCGTAGGGGTGAGCGCGGATCCTCGGGAAGATGCTGCCGCCGAACATCTCGATCGGGATCGCGCCGGCCATCGATGACAGGTCGAGTTCGACGGCCTGCGCGGTGCTGGCGAGGTTGTGCACCACGAGGACCGTTTCCTCGCCGAGCGAACGTGTGTAGGCCAGCACCCGGTGGTTGGCCGGGTGAAGGAACTCGATCGAACCGCGCCCGAAGACGCGGCTCGACTTGCGCACCCGCACCAGGCGCTGCATCCAGTAGAGCAGCGAACTGCCGTTGCGGCGCTGGGCCTCGACGTTCACGGCCTGGTAGCCGAACACCGGGTTCGAGATGATCGGCAGCCAGAGACGCTCGGGGTCCGCGGCCGAGAACCCGGCGTTCCAGCCGCCGCTCCACTGCATGGGGGTGCGCACGCCGTTGCGGTCGCGCAGGAAGACGTTGTCCCCCATCCCGATCTCGTCGCCGTAGTAGACGAACGGACTGCCGGGCAGCGACATCAGCATGCTGTTCATGAGCTCGATCCGGCGCCTGTCGCCCTCGAGCAGCGGCGCGAGCCGGCGCCGGATGCCGAGGTTGATGCGGGCCTTCGGATCGGTCGCGTACTCGTCGTACATGTAGTCGCGTTCGAGGTCGGTCACCATCTCGAGCGTGAGCTCGTCGTGGTTGCGCAGGAAGATGCCCCACTGGCAGCTCTCGGGGATGGCGGGCGTGCGCTCGACGATGTCGATGAGCGGCCTGCGGTCCTCCAGCCGCACGGCCATGAACATGCGCGGCATGAGCGGGAAGTGGAACGCCATGTGGAACTCGTCGGCGTCGCCGAAATAGGGCCGCACCTGTTCGGGCCACATGTTGGCCTCGGCCAGCAGCACCCGTCCCGGGGCATGGGCATCGAGGCGCGCGCGGAGCGTGCGAATCACCTCGTGGGTCTCGGGCAGGTTCTCGCAGCTCGTGCCCTCGCGTTCGATCAGGTACGGCACCGCGTCGACACGGAAGCCGTCGACCCCGAGGTCGGCCCAGAAACGCATGACCCGCCACATCTCCTCGCGGACCTCGGGGTTGTCGTAGTTCAGGTCGGGCTGGTGGCTGAAGAACCGGTGCCAGTAGTAGGCCCTGGAGACCGGGTCCCACGCCCAGTTCGACATCTCGGTGTCGAGGAAGATGATGCGCACGCCGCGGTAGCGGTCGTCGGTGTCGCTCCACACGTACCAGTCGCGCTTCGGGTTCGAGGTGGAGCTGCGGGCCTCCTGGAACCAGGGGTGCTGGTCGGAGGTGTGGTTCAGCACGAGCTCGATGATGACGCGCAGGCCGCGGCGATGCGCCTCGTCCAGGAAGTGGCGGAAGTCGTCGAGCGTTCCGTAGCCGGGGTGGACGTTGCAGTAGTCGGCGATGTCGTAGCCGTCGTCACGTCCGGGCGAGGGGTACATCGGCTGGAGCCAGATGCAGTCGACGCCCAGTTGCTCGAGGTGCTCGAGTCGCGAGGTGAGGCCGGGGAAGTCGCCGATGCCGTCGCCGTTGCTGTCGGCGAACGACTTCACGTGGAGCTGGTAGAAGACGGCGTCCTTGTACCAGTCGACGTTCGTGGCCGGCGGCATGGGCGGTCTCCCTCCTGGCCGGATCCTCAGGACACCGGGGTGAGGCGGGGCAGGCGTGACAGCCTGGCTCCGAGCCGCTCGAGGACGCGGCGCGTGGCATCCACGTCCCTCGCAGGGAACTCGCGCAGCACGTCGGCCACGGCGGCTTCGAGCGTGCCGCCACGGCGATCGGCGAGCGCGCGTCCCGCCGGGGTGACGCTGAGCCGCTGGCGGCGGGCATCCTCCGCGTCGGTCTCGCGGGAGATGAGCCCGGCGGCCTCGAGGCGCTGGAGCACCCCGCTGAGCGTGCTCTTGTGGACGTGCAGCAGGCCGGTGAGTTCACGCGCGGTGAGGCCGGGCGAGTTCTCGATCATGCGCAGCGCGAGACGCTGGGGCCCGGTGACGCGCAAGGTCCGCGCCATGTGCTTGGAACGCACTTGCAGGGCGTGATCCAGCGCCCAGATCAGGCGCAGGAACTCGAGTGCCGGGGCGCTGGCGCCCTCCGGAGCACGCGGGGCGGTCAATCGGGCAGGGCGGCGTGTCGTCTTGGGGTCCTGGTGTCTCATGTCACTCCCGTTCGTGTGTCGAAGCTGAAGCGGGAGCGCCACGACGAGAAGCGTCCCGCCAGTCGTTCACGCTGGCGCACCCTGGAGGCGTCGATCAACATACGCCCGGCCCAGCGATAGACGTTGAATTCCGAGAGGTACGAGCGCATGGCGCGCATGCGGTCTCGCTGTTCCTCCGGAGGCATGCGAAGGGCGGCCGCCAGGGCGTCGGCCGCCTCGTCGAGATTGTACGGGTTCACGACCAGCGCCTCCGGCAGTTCCCGGGCGGCGCCGGCGAACGTGCTCAGGACCAGCGCGCCCCGCTCGTCGTCGCGCGCCGACACGAACTCCTTGGCCACGAGGTTCATGCCATCGTGCAGGCTGCTCACGTAGCACAGGTCGGCGGCCCGATAGTAGCGGAAGACGTCCTGTGGTTCGTGATGGGTCCGCTTGAGGATCAGCGGCTGCCAGCGGCCGCGACCGAGCCTGGCGTTGACGCGGTCGGCGATGGCGGCCACGCGCGCATCCAGCGACCGGTACTCGTCGATGGCCGAGCGCGACGGCGCGGCGAGCTGCACGAAGACGAACGTGCCAATCAGGTCCGGATGCCGCTCGAAGAGCCGCTCCACCGCCAGCAGGCGTTCCTCGATGCCCTTCGTGTAGTCGAGCCGGTCGACGCCGACGCCGAGCCGCGCGGTGGCCGGCAGGCCGAGCTCGGCGAACACCGAGTGGCGGCACTCGCTCACGGGCGGCGCCAGGCTCGCCCAGTGGTTGGGCCATTCGATGGAGATCGGATAGGGGCGCACCAGGGTGCTGCGCCCCTCGCAGTGCACCGAGAACGTCTCGCGGTCGATGCGCGTCTCCAGGTACCTGTCGACGCTTTCGAGGAAGTTGTTGCAGTGCAGCTGGGTGTGGAAGCCGAGGATGCTGCTGCCGAGCAGGCCATCCAGCAGTTCCGACTTCCACGGACAGATCGCCACGCGTTCGGCGTTGGGCCAGGGGATGTGCCAGAAGGTGAGGATCGTGGCGCGCGGCAGGCGCCGGCGGATCAGCCGCGGCAGCAGCGCGAAGTGATAGTCCTGCACCAGGATCACCGGGTCGTCCTGTTCCGCCTCCTGCGCGACGGCGTCGGCGAAGGCCGCGTTCACGTCACGGTAGTGATCCCAGTCGGTGCTGCGGAACACGGGCCGCGTGTGGGCCACGTGACACAGCGGCCAGAGGCCCTCGTTGGCGAACCCGTAGTAGTAGCCCCGCTCCTGCTCCGGCGTCAGCCACACCCGGCGGAGGGTATACGACTCCTCGCCCGGCGGCACGCGAATCAGGCCTCCGGCGTCGGCGGTCTCGCGATCGGCGTTGCCGCTGCCGTGCGCCACCCACACGCCGGAGCAGGCACGCATGACGGGCTCGAGCGCGGTCACCAGACCGCTGGCCGGGTGCGTGACCCCGATCCGGCCGTCCTTGCCGAACTGGTGGATGTACGGCTCGCGGTTGGCGACGATGACGATCCGTTCGCCGTGGAGATGGCGTTGCAGCGTCTCCTTGAGCCGTACCGGGCCCCAGGGCGCGCCCGCATCGTCGTGGACCTCGTCACTGAGCCGTCGCACGAGGTCCTGGACGTCGCGCATCAGGGGGGCGAACTCGGATCGCCCCGACGCGCCGAGCAGCATCAGGCGCACCTCGCGGTTCCAGCTGCGCCAGCTCAGACGGGTGACGATCAGGGTGAAGACCGAGGCGACGAGCGCCAGCACGCCGAAGGCGACGAGCAGCAGCCGCCGGATGGCGTTCACGCGCCGGCCGACGAAGCGCAGGTCGTGGGCGAGCACGACGGTGCCCAGCACGCGGCCCTCGGAGACGACGGGCACCACCGTGACGTGCACGGGATTCTGGGCGTCGCGCGCATCCACGAACCCGTAGGCGCCCGTGGCGTCCTGCGCCGGCGGGCGGCTGTTGTCACAGGTCTCTCGCAGTCCGCGCATGGCCTCGCCGACCGCCGCCAGTTCGCCGCCATCGGCGGCACAGGCCCGCAGGCCCAGCACCCGCTCGTCGCGGGCGATGTCGCTGAGCACGCCCTCGAGCCGCGCGACATGCTGCCGGCCCCAGGCGTCGACCAGCGACTGGCGGGCGCCCGACACCGCGAGCACCGACCGCAGCTGCAGGTCGCGCTCGAACCACGCCCAGGTCTGGTTCGAGGCGACGGTGAAGGCCGCCCACGTCAGCAGCGCGAGGCCGCCGACCAGAACCAGGACGAAGCGCAGGACGCCGGACACGGTGTCGATTCTACATCAGAACGGTTGGACTCCAAACAGTCGTGGCGGCCAACCGTCGTCAGCCCAGGCGTCGCGCCGTCGCCAGGCCCGCGAGCACCGCTTCCACGGCCGCAGGATCCGGCAGCCGGAAGGTGGCGTGCGAAGGCCGGTCGCCCACGCACACCGACACGCCGGCATCGCCGATCGCCTCGAACGCATGCTCGTCGGTCCAGTCGTCGCCGGCGAACAGGATCCACGGGGGCGCCCCCGCCTCGCGGGCCAGTCGGTCCCGCATCGACTCGAGCGCGCGGCCCTTGTGCCAGGGCACGTCCGGGACCGCCTCGCACACCCGGTCGCCATCGAGCAGGCGCAGTCGCCCCGGGTAGTCTCCCTTGACCGCTTCGTGCAGCACCTGACGGGCCGCCGCACCCCGTTCGGGATCCGCTTCGCGCCAGTGGACGGCCACCGACGCCCCCTTGTCCTCGATCCAGACACCCGGCCATCGCAGCCGCCGCGCGAGGCGGCTGGCGAGGGCGTGCGCAATCGGCGCGAATTCCTCCACCGCCGGGTGCCGCAGCACTTCCTCTCCCGGCCACGCCATCTCGAGGCCGTGCAGCCCCGCGTAGCAGGCCCGGCCCACGTCGACGCGTGATCGCAGGTCGTCGATCGGCCGGCCGCTGAGAAAGCCCAGCACCGCATCGGGACGCGCGGCGATGGCCTCCAGCCAGCGGCGGCGTGCCCGCGGCAGTTCGACGGCGCCGGGCACCGGAGCGAACTCCACCAGTGTCCCGTCGAAGTCGAACAGGAGCAGCCGGGGCCCCGGCGGCCCGCCGGCGACGGCCGACACGATCCCGGAAGGCGTCGAGTACACGGGGGAGGCTCCCATCGATCCATCTTGCCCGAGCCCGCAGGACCGGGTCGACCCGGCCACGCGGAGGCGCGCCCTGGCGGCCGGCAGGCGCCGGCTGCCGCGGCGGCTACGCCCGGATCCTGAGCGCGCGGTCCACCAGCTCGAAGCGCGCCGGCAGGTGGCCGGGCGATTCGCCATCGAGTTCGAGCGGAAGCGGCGCCGGCGTCAGAGGACGCGCCTCGATTGAGCGTCCGTGTGCGACCTGCACCACCGGCAGCCTGACGTGATCGCCCCGATAGACCATCGGCAGGCGCCTGATCAGCGTCGCCGCGCTGACGTCACCGACGATGACGATGTCGAGCCGGCCGTCGTCGACGGCGGCATCCGGTGCGATGCGCATGCCGCCGCCGAACCAGTTGCCGTTGGCGATTGCGCACAGCTTCATCGTGGCGGTCAGCTCCCGCGCGCCATCCACCGTGAGGGCAACCGGCTGGTTGCGCCAGCGCAGGAGCGCCTGCACGACGCCGAGCTGAAAGGCGAGCTTCGCACCGAGCAGGCGTGTCCAGCGCCGTGCGTTCACCGCCCGGGCGGTGAGGCCGCTGAGCCCGAAGCTGGCGATGTTCACGAAGTACCGCGACCGGCGCGTGCCGTCGTCGGCGACGAAGTGCGCGCGGCCGACGTCGATGGCGCGGACATCGCGCCCCGCCAGGCGCCGCGCCTGCTCGCCGACGGTCGGCGGCAGCGCGAGGGTGCGCGCGAGATCGCCGCCGGTGCCCATCATCACGATGCCCAGTACGGGGCGCGTCGAGGCATCGCCGGGCGCCGACAGCAGGCCGTCGACCACCTCGTTGACGGTGCCGTCACCGCCGACGGCCACGATCAGTTCGCACCCGTCGAGTGCAGCCTCGACCGCGAGCCGGGCGGCATCCAGGGGCCCGGCGGTGAGCCTGACCTGACAGGGGCCGATGGCCGCCGCCAGCGCATCGGCGATCGCGGGCCATTGCCGGCCCACGCGGCCGCCGGCCGCCGCCGGGTTCACGATGGCCCTGGCGGTCAGCTTCGGCCCGACGTGGTGGCGTTGGCCGCGCATCGCGCGATTCTACACGCCCGTGCGACCTGCTACCGGCCGCTCGGCGCGTCGCGCGCGGTTGGTCGCCGGGGCGGCCGCGTGCCCACACGCCGCCGCCGGCGGGCCACTCGCCACGCAGGCCGTACGCTGCTCCCGGAGCCCCGGCTCGCTGTAGCGCGGACTGCGACGAGGCCCACCGCTCCGGCAGGTCAAGGCCGCCGTCGGACTGCGTCGTTCTCGATCACGCGACAGGGCTGCCCGTCCAGGCACTCCATGACGATCCGCATGCGCGGGATCACGAGGCCCCTGATGTCGCGGCCGCTCAGCTCCACCCGAAGACGGCTGCCGTCGTCGGTGACTTCCATGAGGCCGAACTGGCCACGCTTCCGCGAGATGCCGTTCGAGTACGGCCCCCCCTTCTCGCTGGTGAGACGGTCCATGGGCGCCGCCTGCACCACCGGGAAGCCGGGTTGGTCCGGAGCGGCGCCCGTTCGGTAGTTGCTGTTGGTGCCATCGTCGATGGCCACCATGTGCGCGTCGCCGCTGAGCATCACCATGCGCCGGGTCAGGCCCAGCGACGCGATGCGATCCGCGATGCGTGTCCGCTCGAGGCTGTAGCGTTCCCAGCCGTCGGTCTGCCCTTTCCGCCGCGTGATCCACGGCACCGTGTTCACCCAGACGACCAGCGCGTGGCCGATGGCGGCTTCGAGCTCGCGCTCGAACCACTCGAGCTGGACCTGTCCCAGCATGGTTCGCCGGCTCGCGTCGGCGAGCGTGCGCGGCGCGCGCGACGACCGGGTGTCGGTGACGATGAAGCGCACGCGGCCGATCGTGAAGGCGTGGTTCACCGACTGGTTGCCGGGGGTTCCCAGCCGATAGTGCGGCACCATCTGCTGGTAGGTCGAGAAAGCCGCCGGCTTGCTCGGCGACGTCCCGTCGGCGTCGTTGGGCCCGAAATCGTGGTCGTCCCAGACGTAGGCGAGCGGCATCGCCCGGTACATCGCAGACTGCCGGGGCGAGGCCAGCACATCGTCGTAGGCTTGGCGGAAGCGGCGCGGCGAGTTGCGGGAGATGTTCCGGTAGTGGAAGTCGCCCATGTGGATGAACAGGTCGGGCGACAGGCCGCGGATGGCGTCGAACACGGGGCTGTTCGACCCGGTGGACGCGCAGGAGGCGAACGCCACCCGGAAGGAGAACGGCCCGTCGCCGAACGTGTGGAACCTGCCGGCGAGCGATCGCCCCTCTGCCGTCTCCACCGTGTAACGGTACCTCGTGTCGGGCCTCAGATTCGTCAGCGAGAACTCGATGAGCCCGTCAGCGTCGTGGGCGGACAGGCCTCCGGCGGGTACTGCGCGTGCTTCAGGACGTGTGTCGCCTTCGTCGATCAGCAGCAGGCGTGCGCCTCCGGAGGGCAGGGCGAGGCGTGCCTTCACGGTGGCCGAGGTGGGTGTGACGGCGCCAGACCACACCCACTTGAGAGAGCCCGGGCGTCGAGTCTGCGCCGACACCGACGACGACAGCGAAAGCCAAGGCGCGACGCCGCCCGCCGCCGACGCCGCCAGCGCGGCAGCGCCCGACCGAATCAGGTCGCGTCGCGTCATCGTTCCCCTTCGTTCCGCCTCTCAGTGCGAGCCTTCCCGGGGCCGCCTGTCACGGCAGGACGGACGCCCGCATGCCGCGCGAGGGCCCGCGGGAGGTGTGCCGACTCCGGGAGCGATGCGCTCGCCCGGCGCCTGTACGGCGCCATGCCAGCGTTGGCGTTCATCCCGCCACGACTGCCGCATCGTCCTCATGCTCCCGGGAGACGGGCGGCGCGAGCGACGCGTCGATCGCGTCACGCGCGACCAGCCGGTCGGCCAGCCACTGGTGGGCGGCCACGTCCGTGCGGGCGAGCACGGCCTCGAGCGGCGTCTGCGTCCAGTCGAGCGCTTCCCGCTGCTGGAGCGCGGGGAAGCTGCCGTCCTCGCGCGGCGGCGCGTAGCGGCACCAGAAGCCGAGGTGCCACGCGAGGAACTCGCGGATGCGCGCCGTGGCGTGTTCGTCCTCGCCCCAGTGCTCGCGTGCCAGCTCCACGTATCGTGCGTAGATGGCGAGGCGTTGGCTGGCGTCGAGGCGTCGCGGGCCCTCGGCAATCTCGCGGAAGAGGAACGGCTTGATCAGCACGCCGCGTCCCACCATCACGCCGGCGCAGCCCGCCCGCCGGCGGGCGTCGGCCACTTCGTGCGGCCAGAGGAGGTCGCCGTTGCCGACGACGGGCACGGGCAGCGCCGCGGCCAGTTCGCCGACGGCGTCCCAGTTGGCCGCCGAACGATAGCGCGCGTCGCGCGTGCGGCCGTGCACGAAGACGGCCTGCGCGCCGGCGTCCACCGCGGCGCGGGCGACTTCCAGGAAGTTGCGATCGCGATCGTTCCAGCCGAGGCGGATCTTCACGGTGATGGGTGCGCGGGTGACGGCCGCGGCCATGGCGCCGACGATCCGGGCCACGCGCTTCGGCTGGCGCGCCAGGGCGGCGCCCAGGCCCTTGCGGGTGAAGTGATCGATGGGGCAGCCGAGGTTCACGTCGACGAAATCGGCGCCGCGTGCCTCGACCAGCGCCGCGGCCCACGCCATCTCGGCCGGGTCGGTTCCAGCCAGCTGCACGCCGAATACCGGCTCGTCAGGAGCACGCCGGATGAGCGCGAACTCGCCGCGCCGCCGCTGCCTCAGGCGGCGCGCGACGACCATCTCGCTCACGAGGACGCGCGCGCCGAACTCGACGCAGAGGCGCCGGTAGGGCAGGTTGGAGCCCTTGGTCATGGGCGCCACCACCACCGCGCCATCGAGCCAGTCGCGTACGCTCATGCCGGAATCGTCCCCTGTGCGCCGGGGGAAACGCAAGCCGCGGCGTCAGATCACGGCGGTTTCGTGCAGCAGGGCGCCGGTGCGGAAGCGATCGAGCACGAGCACGTTCCACTCGATGGCGTCGCAGCGGTCGTGCAGCACGAGATCGGCAAGGATGCGGCCCGTCGCCGGCGCGTGCATGACCCCGTGGCCGCTGAAGCCGGCGGCGAGCCACAGTCCCTGCACGTCCGCGACGCCGCCGAGGATGGCGTGCTTGTCGGGCGACACCTCGTACAGGCCGGCCCACCCCTTGGACGGGTTCACGGGCAGGTCGGCGAATGCCGGCACGCGGTCGGCGGCGACCTCGAGGATGCGCTCGACGAATGCCGGGTCGAACGCCGGTTCCTCCGACGGGGCCGCCGCGGGATCGTCCCAGGCCATCAGCAGGCCACGCCCCTCCGGCCGGAAGTGGAAGCCCGTCGCCATGTCGATCACCATGGGCAGGCGCTCCGGGATCCCGTCGATCGGTTCGGTGGGCAGCAGCATCCGGCGCCGCGGCACCACCGGCAGCTGCACCCCGGCGGTGCGTGCGACGGGGGCCGCCCACGCTCCCGCGGCGAGCACCACATGATCGGCCTCGATGATCCCTTCCGGCGTGCGGACGCCCCGCACCCGGCCTCCCGCGACGTCGACGGCGATCACGTTCGCGCGCTTGCGGAGGCGGGCGCCGCGATCGAGGGCGGCCTGCGTGAAGCCGGCCATCGCGCTGTAGGGATCGACGAAGCCATCGGTGCCGCAGTAGCTGCCGCCGACGATGTCGTCGTGCCGCAGCATCGGGGCGAGGCGCCGCACCTCTTCCGGGGTGAGCAGGTCGACGTTGCGCAGCCCGAGTTCGCGCTGCCGGACGACGTTGGTCCGCAGGTAGTCAAGGTGGCGCCCGGATGTGGCGACGAAGAGGTAGCCGTGGGGTTTGTAGCCGCAGGACGCGCCGACGGCCTCCTCGAAGCGACCGTAGAAGGGAATCGAGTAGAGCGAGAGCCGGATGTTGACGTCGGTGGCGAACTGCGCCCTGACGCCGCCCATGCTCCTGCCGGTGGAACCGCGGCCCTGGTGGGCGTCGCGCTCCAGCATCAGGACGTCGCGGCAACCGCCCTCCGTGAGGTGCCACGCGATGCTCGCGCCGACGATGCCGGCGCCGACGATGACGACGTGTGCCGATTCGGCCATGGGCTCGCTCCCGTGCTGGCGGCACTTTACCGCACTGCGCGGCGGTGGCGGCGGCCTGGCGTTCCGCAGGGCCGGATCGGCGTGGGCTACGCCCTGCGGAGGGCAGCGGCGATGTCGACCAGCAGGTCGAGTTCGTCGGCGTCGAAGGTGTGCGCGCCGGGTGAGAACACCGCCAGCGCGCCAGACCGCCCCGGCCCGGCGTCGAAGGGAGCGGCGCAGGCCGTGGAGAATCCCAGCCGCCATGCGCGCTCCGCCCATCGCGCATGCGCGGGGTCGGTGCGCGTCCGCCGGCACACGACCGGGCGACCCTGGAGCAGCGCGGCGCCGATGAGGTCGACCAGCGGGTCCTCCCGCGCGACGAGACAGAGGTCGGGGATGGCCGATACGGCGCCTGCGTGCGCGAGGATGTCGAGGGGGCCGGCCGCGCCCGCGCACGAGTGCGCCACCAGTGCCAAGTCGCCGTCGTGGCCGCTCACCAGTGCCTCGCACAGGGCACGCAGCGCCGGCAGGGGCACGGCAACGGAAGGGGAGAGTTCGCGGCACACCCGGAGGGCCTCGCACAGGTTCATCTTGCGAAGGGACCGCTGCGGTCCAGCGGGTGGAATGGCCGTCGGTTCTGACATCGGTGCGCGGCGTGCGGGCGATGGGACGGCTGGGGGAGCGTCCTGGTGATCCAGCCCGGACCGATGGGGCGCCAGCAAAACCCGATCCCGCCGGATTCTCTCGCGTGACTCACGAGAAGAGGGCCCGCACGGTGCCAGGGCCAGCTCCGGCGCCATCGGCCGGGGCATCCCTGCCCCACGTGTGACAGCTTGGACGCCGGCTGGACGTCGGCCCGGAGCGATGCGGGGCGGATCGGTGCCGAGGGGCCGGGACCGGCGGCGGCGTGGGGGATCCGGGTCCGTGCCGGCGTGTTCGACCCTGCCGTGCGCGTCAGCGGAAGATCGGGCCCAGCGCCACGTAGAACTTGAGGCCGCCGTTGGCGCCGCTGCTGATGCCGCCGAACAGCGGCCCGAAGATCGATTCGATGATGACGGCGCCCGTGGCGCTCCAGCGGAGGTTCGCGTCCCTGGTGCGGGTGAAGGCCGCGCCGGTCTCGACCCACCCGCCGGCCAGCACGTCGCTGCCGAGGAAGTCGGGGAGCCGGAACATCTGCTTCAGGTAGCCGCCGCCCACCAGCGCGTAATTCGGGCCGCGCACCTCGTCGCGGCTGAACGAGGTGAGGCGCAGCGGGCCACCGAGGCTGAAGCTGTTGGTGACCGGCCGATCGCCGAACGAGCTGCCGCCGCCGCCGAACATCAGGAGGCGATCGCGCCCGTGCACACGGTGCAGCCACGAGCCGCGCACGTCCGCCTGCCAGAACCGATCGGGGTCGGATCCGGGCTGCGTGCTCGCCTGGGCGCTGTCGAGGAAGCGAGTCAGGGAGGCGCGCGTGTAGAGGCCGCGCGTTGGAACGAGTGGGCTGTTCTGCCCGTCGAACACCCAGCGCAGCGAGACGAAGCGGTCGGTGCCTTCGGCTTCCGGCAGGATCGGGTCGCCCACGCGCAGGCGGCCGCGGACGTCACGCACGTCGAAGCCGAGGCGCAGTTCGCTCCGGCGTCCCGAGGTGAGGCCCAGGTCCAGACCGGCACCGGTGCGCTTGAACCGGTACTCGGCCACCAGTTCGCTGTCCTGGTAGCCGTTGACCACGCGCCGGTCGAAGTACGCGCGCGGCGCGATGAACAGGCGTGTGCCGCCGAGCACGGCGAAGATGCGCGACTGACCGATCGGCACGAACAGTTCGGCGCTGGCGTACTGGTTGCTGCCGACGGTGACGTCGGCTCGCAGTTCGGAACCCGGGTTCAGCACGTCGGTGAACACGGTGCGCACGCGCGCGTCGGCCGAGAAGTTGGTCGAGTTGACGTTCTGCAGGTCGAAGGCGATGAAGAGGAAGGGCGGCGCGTAGTACTTCGGCGCCACGTCGAGCACCAGGCCCGCCTGCCCCTGCTGGTAATCCAGGCGATAGCCCACCGTGTCGTAGCGATCGCTGCCGGTCAGGTGGGCGAGCGAGTCCTCGAGGGCGGTCGGGTCGACCTGTGCACCCGGTCGTGCGGCCACGGCGTCGAGGATCAGGGACTGTTCGGCCTCGGCGACGCCCTGCACGCGGACGAAGGCGAGCGTGGGTGAGCGGGGCGGCACGCGCCGAGCGCGTCGGGCGGAGAAGGCCTGCCAGGCCGGATCATCGAGGCGATGGGGGCGCAGCGCGTCCTCCATGGCGCGCGCCGCGGCGAAGCCGCGGTCGGCGAGATCGTCACTGCGACGCCAGGCGAGCGCGTCGAGGCCGAGCAGATCCGGATCGATCACGAGATCGGCGCTCTCGAGGGCGCGGCGGACCGGCGGCGTCATCATCGCGTCGATGGTCCGGCCCACGACGCCGAGCAGGCTCAATTCCGTCTGCGGCGGCTTCTCCGCGTCGATGTCGGCGCTCACGTCGACGGCGATGACGATGTCGGCGCCCATCGCCCGCACCACGTCGACCGGAACGTTGTTGAGGGCCCCGCCGTCGACCAGCAGCCGGTCCCCCATCCGGACGGGCGTGAACACCGCGGGAATCGCCATGGTGGCGCGCATGGCTGTCGCGAGCGAGCCCGAACCGAGCACCACCTGCTCCGCGTGGTTGATGTCGGTGGCCACGCAGCGGAATGGCGTGGGCAGTTCGTCGAAGGAGGCGAGCGTGCCGAAGGGCAGGGCGATGCGATCGAGCAGCCACTCGATGCGCTGGCCCGGGTTGATGCCGGAGGGCGCCCTGAAGCCTCCCTTGAGCCCGAACTTCAGCTGGGAGGGAAACAGCCGGGCGTCCTCGCGCCGCCGGAACGCCTTGAACTTGTAGGGCGAGTCGGCCAGGAACATGTCGTCCCAGTCCGCGTCGCGCATCAGGCGGCGGATCTCCGGAGGCGACATGCCACTTGCGTAGGCGCCCCCGATGAGCCCGCCCATGCTGGTGCCCGCGATGTAGTCGATCGGGATCTGGTTGGCTTCCAACCACTCCAGCACCCCGATGTGGGCGAGACCCCGCGCGGCGCCGCCACCGAGCGCGAGGCCGATCGTGGGGCGCCCGCTGACGCGCGAGGCCGTCCCGGCGGGTGCCTTGCTGGCGGGGGAATCCTGCTGCGCCATCGTGTGACCGCCGCCGGCCATCAGGCAGACGAGGACGAGCGGGAGGACGCCGGGGCGCCGGGAGAGACCGAATGGGTGAGGCGGCATGTGAGAACCTGCCGGGAGCGTCTGCACGCGGCCGGAGCGATCCCTGCGGTCGGGCCGCCGGCGCGCAGCCGAGCCGATTCGTGCGGCCATTATCCGCGTCCGTCGTTCCGGCCGCCAGTGGGCGCCGGCCGCCGGGGGCGCTGGCGCGAGCCCGGGCGCGCGCCAGGCCGGCGGGGCGTGCGCCTGTGACATCATGACGCGCTCACGCTCGTCGCCATTCACGGGGTGTCCGATGAACTCGCGCCCGCAATCCCAATGGATCCTGCAGGCCGCGCTGACGGCCATCGCGCTCTACCTGTGCTGGACGATCCTCCGGCCGTTCCTGTCGGTGCTTCTCTGGGCTTCGGTCATGACGCTCGTCTTCTACCCGGCCTACACCTGGTGGCTGCGGCGGCTGCGGCGCGCCTGGCTGGCGGCGCTGGTGACGACCGGGTTCGTGATCCTCACGATCGTCGTGCCCATGATCGCCGTCAGTTCGGCGGTCATCCGGCAGTTGCAGGGGACGGCCTCATCGGTCCAGGAGCGGTTCGCCGCGCTGCTGGCCGACCCGCAGCAGACGGCGCGGCTCCAGCAGGTCTTCGATCTGGCCAGCGAGTACCTCGGCGTCGACAAGACGCAGGTGACCGAGGGGCTGCAGCAGGCGGTGACCACCGCGAGCGGTTTCCTCGTGCAGGGCACCGTGAACGTGCTCGGAGGGGCGCTGGGGTTCGTCGTGAGCACGTTCTTCGTGATGTTCACGATGTACTACCTGTTCAAGGACGGGGCGCGTGCCGTCGCGGTGATCACGGACATGCTGCCGCTGGATCGGGAGCGCGGCAACCTGCTGGTGGCGCACACCGGCGACATCATCAGCGCCAGCATTTACGGCGTGGTGGTGATCGCCGTCGTTCAGGGCACGCTCGGTGGCGTGATGTTCTGGATGCTCGGCCTGCCGTCGCCGGTGGTCTGGGGCGTGGTGATGATCGTCTTCGCCACGATCCCGATGCTCGGGACCTTCGTCGTGTGGGTGCCCGCGGCGATCTTCCTGGCGGTCACCGGGCACTGGCTCAAGGCCGTGGTGCTGACGGGGTGGGGCGCACTGGTCATCGGGATGGTGGACAACTTCCTGCGGCCCCGCCTCGTCGGCCAGCGGGCGCAGATGCACGAGCTCCTGATTTTCTTCTCCGTACTGGGCGGGCTGCAGGTGTTCGGCGTGCTCGGCATCCTGCTCGGGCCGGTGATCGTCGCGCTCGGTCTCGCGCTGTTCGAGGCGTTCCGCGGTGGGGACGGGACGCTGCTGCCGGCGGCGTCAGGCGCCGGGGCCGCGCCGGCCGCACCCCTTGCCGCCGCGCCGGGTGCTGGCGGCGGAGCGCCCGCCAGCGCCGCGGGTGAGGTTACGCCGCAGCGCCCTCCGCCGTGAGTTCGTCTGGCAGTCGCGTGTCGGTGGACCGTCGCCCCAGCAGCGCGAAACTGCGCAGCGAGAGGCTGCCGGCGTGGAAGCCCTCGTAGAGGTGCACGACGCGATCGCCGCGCAGCATGGCGCCCAGCGTCACGAACAACGGGTCGAGGTGTTCGGAGGTGGGTGCGGCGAGATGGGCCTGCGGCGCGCGGGCACGGTAGTTCAGCAGCGCGTCGACGTCGCCTTCGTCGAGCCGGTCGCGCACCCAGTTGTCGAAGGCGAGCGCCCATGGTTCGACCGGCGGGTCGTGGCGATCGAAGCGCACGCGGCTCAGGTTGTGCACGATGCCGCCCGAGCCGACCACCATGCACCCTTCGGCGCGGAGGCTCGACAGGACGGCGCCGATGTCGCGCAGGTCGGCCGGCGTGCACGCCGTGGGCAGCGAGAGCTGCACGACCGGCGACCTGGCGTTGGGAAACATCAGCGACAGTGGCACCCAGACGCCGGTGTCGAGGCCGCGCGACGCGTCGACGATGGCGGCGGCGCCGCGACCGCCGAGCAGCCGCACGACGCGATCGGCCAGCGCCGGCGACCCCTGGCACTTCCAGGTGAGGCCGTCCACCCAGGAGGGAAAGCCCTGGCAATCCTGCACGATCGCGGGCTTGCGGGCGCCGGTGACGCGCAGGGGCCGCATCGACTGCCAGTGCGCGGAGACCACCACCAGGCCCTTCGGTTCGCGCAACCGCAGGCCGAAGCGGCGCAGCGCGGCCTTGTAGGCGTCGTCCATCACGACGAGCGGAGACCCGTGCGAGATGAACAGCGCCGGGGCGCGGAACGATGTGGGGCCCCGGCGGTTGGTCTGGTCCGCAGCGATCGCCGGCGGATCCGGAGGCCCATGGAACCCGCGGACTTCGCGATCGGTCATGTCAGCGTGCCCCCACCGATCGCTGCCCGGGATGGCGTCGACAACGGTCGCCCGGGTTTGTCAGAATGACCCGTTTCAGGCCCGCGGACGACCCGCAGGGCAGGACAGCGTTCGTGAGCACCATACCTGTCGAATACGCGAGTGAGCGCAGGTTTCGCGCGCGCAACAAACTCTACTACCGATTCCTGCACTGGCCGATCTGGATCTTCGTCTTCTTCATCGTCCCGGGGCCGCTCACCTTCGACCTCTTCGAACGCGGGTTCGATCGGCGCCTGGTGGCGTGGCTCGGGGTGGTGCTCGTGGCCACGGCGATCGCCGGACTGCGGGGGCGGCTGCCCGGCGTCGAACCACGGCCCTACATCCTCCGGTTCACCGAAGACCGCCCCAACCCGCTGTACCGCCGTGTGTGCTACACGGTGGCCTGGAGCGAGGCGATCGCCTTCGCCGTGCTCAATGTGACCGGCCTGCTGGCGGCCCTGGTGACGGGGGGATGGTATCTGAAACAGTTGTATTGGTGGGGCTATTTCCCGATCGTGCTGGCGGTGTGGACGCTGGGCGCCGCGGGCTGGCTGCCCCGCTGCAGGCCGTCGACGCAGGGCGAGGGACACGAGCGCCGCCACTTCTACGGCACCGTGTGGGCCGTGGCCGTCGCGCAACCGGTGTTGTGGGCCCTGTGGTGGATCCTGCCGCGTGGCCGTGCGGGCGATGGGGTCAAGCTCGCCGCGTTTTCCGGCGTGCTGGCCGGCATGGGCTGGCTCGCCTTCCGCGGGCGCCTGCCGCGCACCCGGCCCATCGTGCCGGGTGAGTGGGCCATTTCCGATTGAGCGTGACGCGGAGACGTTCACGGGGGCAACCCGATGCCTGTTCGAAGTGGCTCATCACGTTCCCGCGGCACGACGGCCGAGGGGTGGCACGGCTGGGACCAGTACGCCAGGTTCTACGACTGGGAGAACGCGCGCACGGCGGGCCGTCGTGACGTGCGGTTCTGGGAGCGGTTCGCGCTCCAGCGCGGGGGGGGCGTTCTCGAACTCGGTGGCGGGACCGGACGCGTCACCGTCCCGCTGGCGCGGGCCGGGATCCCCATCGTCAGCGTGGACCGGTCGGCGACCATGCTGGCCTTCGCGCGCCGCCGCCTCCGCCGCCTGCGCGTCGCGCACCGCGCGACGCTGGTGCGCGGCGACATCCGTGCGTTGCCCTTCGTGCCCGGCGCCTTCCCGGTGGTGCTCGCGCCTTACGGCGTCCTCCAGTCACTCCTGAGTGATCGTGACCTGGCCGCGACGCTCGCGTCGGTGGCGCGCGTGCTGCCGGACGGCGGCTGGCTCGGCGTCGATCTGGTGCCGGACGTGCCGCGCTGGCGGGAATACGAGCGGCGCGTCACGCTGTCGGGGCGCCGCGGCCGCTCCGGCACGCCCGTGACCCTCATCGAATCGGTCCGGCAGGATCCCGCGCGCCGTCTGACGATCTTCGATCACGAGTACGTGGAGGGCTGGGGGGCAGCGCGGGAGGTTCATCGTTTCAGCGTGCGGTTTCGCACGCTGCCGGTCAAGACGACCATCCGGCGGATCGAGCGCGCGGGATTCGAGGTGGAGGCCGTGCTCGGCGGCTACGATGGCCGGCCGTGGGACGAGCGGGCCGAGACCTGGATCGTGCTGGCGCGGAAGGCGGGCGGCTGACGGGCTGACGGTGCCCTGACGCCGACAGGGCCGGTTCCGGGTTCTGCTACACTACATGGTCGCTTTCTCGCCTCCTCTCCGACCGGGGGTTCCATGTCCGGCCATTCCAAGTGGCACACGATCAAGCACAAGAAGGGCGCCGCCGACGCCAAGCGCGGCCGGATCTTCACTCGCCTCATCAAGGAGATGACCATCGCCGCGCGCCAGGGCGGCGGTGAGGTCGACTCCAACCCCCGCCTGCGCACCGTGGTGCTCAAGGCGCAGGCCGCCAACATGCCGGCCGACAACATCAGGCGGGCCATCCGGCGCGGCACCGGCGAGGAGGAAGGGGTCCATTACGAGGAGTTCCTCTACGAGGGCTATGGCCCGGGCGGCGCGGCGCTGCTCATCGCGGCGGTCACCGACAACAAGAACCGCACGGTGGGCGAACTCCGCCACCTCCTCGAGAAGCACGGGGGCAACCTCGGCGCCACGAACTCGGTGGCCTGGATGTTCGACCGCAAGGGTTACATCATCGTGGCCAGGGACCGTGTCGAAGAGGACGCGCTGATGTCGCTGGCGCTGGACGCCGGCGCCGACGACCTGCGCGAGGACGGCGAGAACTGGGAAGTGCTCTGTCCGCCGGAGAGCTTCCAGGCTGTGCTCGATGCGATCAAGGGCGGCGGCATCGAGCCCGACTCGGCCGAAATCGCGATGCTGCCGCAGAACTACGTGAAGCTCGAGGGCAGGACCGCCACCCAGATGGTGAAGCTGATGGACGTCCTCGACGACCACGACGACGTGCAGAACGTCTGGTCGAACTTCGACATCGAGGAGAAGGAGATCGAGGCCAGCCTCGCGTGAGAGTTTTCGGGATCGACCCCGGTTCCACGCGCACCGGCTACGGGTGTGTCGACTCCGACGGCAGCCGTCACCGGCTGGTCTCCTGCGGTGCGCTCGCGATGCCGCCGGGCGCGCCGTTCCATCAGCGGCTGCGCGACATCCACCGTGGCCTCGCGCGCCTGTTGCGCGAGGCCTCGCCCGACATCATCGTCGTGGAGAACGTGTTTCACGCCGCGAACGCCCGCAGTGCGCTGCTGCTCGGGCAGGCGCGTGGCGTGGCGCTGCTGGCGGCGGTCGAGACCGAGGTGCCGATCGTCGAGTACACGCCCGCCGAGGTGAAGCAGGCGGTGGTGGGCTACGGCCGCGCCGCGAAGGCGCAGGTGCAGCAGATGGTCAAGCTGCTGCTGGGGCTCGACCGGGTGCCGACGCCGCACGATGCCGCCGACGCGCTGGCCATCGCCGTGTGCCACCTGCATCGTCTTGGTCCGATCGCGCGTGCCGCGGCCGAGGCCAGACCCGCCGGCGCGGGCCGGCGCGAGCCGGTATCCTGGCGCCAGTGGCGGCCGTAGGGACGCCCGTCCGGCGCGCGCTTCCCACAGCGGCCGGGTGACGCTACTCTATGGGCCGTCCCCGGCCTTTCCCTTCGAGGGCGCTGGCGCGGACGTGCGGCGCCTCGACATGAAACTCGCCTTCATCGGTACCCACGGCGTGGGCAAGACCACGCTCTGCTACGACCTGGTCGCCTCGCTGAAGCGTCGCGGTGTCAACGCCGACATGGTGAAGGAGGTGGCGCGGCTCTCCCCGCTTCCCATCAACCGGCAGACCTCGCTCGACGCCCAGCTCTGGATCCTGATGACGCAGGTCGCCGAGGAGATCCGGTCGGCGGCCCAGCACGACGCCGTCGTCTGCGACCGCAGCGTCCTCGACAACTACGCGTATCTGGTCCGCGCCTGCGGCCGGCAGCCCGAGATCGAGGCCTTCGTCGTCTACTGGATGCGCAGCTACGACGCGCTGTTCAAGGTGCCCATCACCGGTCTGGCGACGCCCGACGGCGTGCGCGACGTCGACGATGCGTTCGTGACGGGCATCGACGCGCTCGTGGACCAGTTGCTCGTCGAACACGGCATCGCCCACCAGCGGCTGCGCGGCACGGAACGCGCGCAGTGGGCATCGGTTGCGGTGGACGCGGTCGTGGACCGCCTGGCGCGCCGGGCCTGATCCGGCGCGCCCGCCCGTCGCGGCGCCGATCAACGGGCGTGATACGCTTCCCCGGTTCGCCGCCGGTGTCCGGCCCGCACGCGCCCCCGCATGATCGCCCTGCTTCGTGGCCGCCTCGTCGAAAAGCACCCGAACCGCCTCATCGTCGACGTGGGCGGCGTGGGCTACGATGTCCTGGTGCCGCTCTCGACCTTCTACGAGATGGCCGAGCCCGGCAGCGACGTGTCGCTGCGCGTGCACACCCACGTGCGCGAGGACCTGATCGCGCTCTACGGTTTCGGTTCGATGCTGGAACAGTCGCTCTTCGAGCGGCTGATCGCGATCGGCGGTGTCGGGCCCCGGCTCGCGCTCGCCGTGCTCTCGGGCATCGAGCCGTCCGAACTCGCGCGCGCGGTGCGCACGGCCGACGTCGCGCGGCTCACGCGCATTCCCGGCATCGGCCGGAAGACCGCGGAGCGCATCGTCCTCGAACTGAAGGACAAGCTGCCGGCCGCGCCGCCCGAGGAGAGCGGCGGGACCCCGGCCCCGGGCGCCGATCCCGACGCCGATCTGCGGACCGACGTGCTGTCGGCCCTCGTGAATCTCGGCTATCCGCGGCCGCACGCCGAGCGTGCGATCGAGGCGGTGCTGAAGGATCCGGCGGCGCCGCGCGCCTTCGACCGCGTGCTGCGGCAGGCGCTGCGCGGCCTCTCGAAGTGATCGGGGGACGGTTCGAGCGATGGACGATCGGCTGGTGGACGCCGCGCGGGAGGCCGAGGAACTCCAGTACGAAGCCGGCCTGCGCCCGCGCTCGCTCGATGAGTACATCGGGCAGGACCGCGTGCGCGAGAACCTCTCGGTGTCGATCGCGGCGGCGCGACAGCGGCGCGAGGCGCTCGACCACGTGCTCCTCTACGGTCCGCCCGGCCTGGGCAAGACCACGCTCGCACTGGTGATCGGCAACGAGCTCGGCGTCGCCGTGCGTGCCACCGCCGGGCCGGTGCTCGAGAAACCCGGCGACCTCGCGGCCATCCTGACGAACCTGCAGGAGCGCGAGGTGCTGTTCATCGACGAGATCCACCGGATGGCGCCGGCGATCGAGGAGATTCTCTACCCGGCGCTGGAGGATTTCGAACTCGACATCGTCATCGGACAGGGCCCCGGCGCCCGTTCGGTGAAGGTGCCGCTGCAGCCGTTCACGCTGGTGGGGGCCACCACGCGCACGGGACTGCTGACCTCGCCGCTGCGCAGCCGCTTCGGCATCGTCCACCGCCTCGACTTCTACGGGGAGGCGGACATGAGGGAGATCGTGGAGCGGTCGGCGCGGATTCTCGGCGTGCCCATCGAGCGCGAGGCGTCGATGGAGATCGCCCGCCGCAGCCGCGGCACCCCCCGCATCGCGAACCGGTTGCTGCGCCGCGTGCGCGACTATGCGCAGGTGCGGGCCGAGGGGCGCATCACCTGCGAGGTGGCGCACCGCGCGCTGGCGCTGCTCGAGGTGGACGAGCACGGGTTCGACGAGGTGGATCGCCGGCTGCTGCGCGCGATCATCGACAAGTTCGGCGGCGGGCCGGTGGGCCTGAACACGCTGGCGGCCGCCATCAGCGAGGAGAAGGACGCGATCGAGGACATCTACGAGCCGTTCCTCATGCAGATCGGCTTCCTCGACCGCACGCCGCGCGGCCGCGTGGCGACGCCGCGGGCCTATGCGTTCTTCGGCCTCGATTCCCAGGGAAAGGACCAGAAGCTGTGGTGAGTGGACCGTCTGCCGCGACCCGGGCTCACGTCGCCGGCCAGCCCGGCCGGCGCGCGCGCATCGCGTCGCTGGCGACCTACGTGCCCCCACGCCTGTTGACCAACGGCGACCTCGAGAAGATGGTGGACACCACCGACGAGTGGATCCTCCAGCGCACCGGCATCCGCGAGCGCCACGTCGTCGACCCTGGCGTGGCGACGAGCGACCTGGCGGCGGAAGCCGCGATCGAGGCGATCCGGCGCGCGGGGCTCCAGCCCGCCGACATCGAGCTGATCATCGTCGGCACGACCACGCCCGACACGATCTTCCCCTGCACGGCGTGCGTGCTGCAGCACAGGATCGGCGCCGCCGGCGCATGGGGCTTCGACCTGCTGGCGGCCTGCTCGGGGTTCGTCTACGCGCTCACGACGGCGTCGCGCCTCATCGTCTCAGGCGCGCAGAAGAACGCCCTGGTCGTCGGCGCCGACGTGATGTCGAGCATCATCGACTACACCGATCGCGCGACCTGCGTGCTCTTCGGCGACGGGGCTGGCGCCGTGGTGCTCACGGCCGAGGAGGGCGAGGGCCCGGGCATCGTCGATTTCGTGAACGAGATCGATGGCAGCGGCGGCGCGGCGCTGCAGATGCCCGCCGGCGGCAGCCGCATGCCCGCCAGCCGGGAGACGGTGGACCGGCGACTGCACTACGTGAAGCAGGACGGGCAGGCCGTGTTCAAGTTCGCGGTGCGCAAGATGGAGGACGTGTGCCGGCGCGTGCTCGCACGCAACGGGCTCGGCCCCGGCGACGTGGACCTGTTCGTCTCCCACCAGGCCAACCGGCGCATCATCACGTCGACCGCCGACAAGCTGGGCCTGGATCCCGCCAGGGTGGTGATCAACATCGAGCGCTACGGCAACACGACCGCCGCCACGATCCCGCTGGCCCTCGACGAGGCGGTCGCCGATGGGCGGCTGAAGCCGGGCCACATGGTCCTGCTCGCCTCGGTTGGCGCGGGCTTCACCGCGGGCGCGGCGCTCGTGCGCTGGGGGTAGGCGGGCCCGGGATTCCGGCGCGCGGCGTCCGGCGTCCAGGGCCGGTGGCGCGACCCATCCGGAGGCCCGTTCAGTCCCCGGCCGTCCGCTCGAGGATTCCGATCATCCCGCGCAGCGGGATGCGCAGCCACGCGGGCCGGTGGCCCAGCTCGTAACGCAGTTCGTACGCCGCCTTCTCGACGAGGAACGCGTCGAGCACGGTGCGGAAATCGGCATCGCCGGCTGGGACGAAGGGCGCCGCCCCCGCCGCCGCACGGTAGCCGCCCACGAACGCCGTTCCCAGGGTGGCCTCCCACCACCGCGCCGCCCGGTCGAGCCGCCCGGCGAGCGCCTCGTCGTCGCCGGCGGCCTCGAACAGGCCGGCGTAGGCAGCGTAGCTGTAGGAACGCAGCATGCCCGCCACGTCTTTCAAGGCCAGGGTCTTCGATCGCCGTTCGTTCAGGGGCCGCAGCGGCTCGCCCTCGAAGTCGATCACGACGAAGGCGTCGCCGGCCTGCAGCACCTGGTCGAGCTGGTAATCGCCGTGGACGCGGATGCGTGCGAGGCCGGCAGTGACGCCGGCCAGGCGATCGACGACGGCCAGCAGGGCCTCGCGTCCCTCCAGGATTGGCGTCGTCAGCATCCGGGCCGATCGCGGCAGCACCGCGGCCTGCGAGGCGAGCACGTCCAGCGCGCCGGCGGCCTGCGCCCGCATCGCCGCGGCAATCGCGCGCAGTTCACCCGGCCCCGCTGCTTCCGGAGTGAACGCCGCGTCGCCTCGCGCATCGGCCAGCGCGAGGTGCAGCGCCGCCGTACGGCGGCCGAGGGCGTGAGCCTGGCCGGCGGCCGCGGCGGCGGTCGCCCGCAGGCTGTCTCCGAACGGTGGCGCCGCGTCCTGGCGAGCCAGGTGATGCAGGGAGGTCGATATCTCGCCGACGAGCCGTTCCCGCAGTCCGACGGCGCCCGGCACGAAGGCCTGCACGATGGCCATGACGACCGGTTCGGTGTCGGGCTCCCGCCACAGAAGCGCGCCGGCGAGCGCCGGCACGCCGGGGAAGCGCACGACGCCGGTGAGGTGGCGGCCGATCTCGTAGTCGGGGTTCAACCCCGGCTCGAGCCTCCGGATCAACTTCAGGATGAGGCGCTCGCCGAGGATCACCGAGGTGTTGCTCTGCTCCGCGGTGATTCTCCGTGCGGTCAGGACGGCTGCCTCGCCACGCAGTGTGGCGAACGCCTCCGCGGGTTCGCCCAGGAGGGTGCCGTGGGTGGTGGGCAGCGTCGCGCGCGCGGCGACGAAATCGAGCAGGGCCGCGCCGAGGCCCTCCGCCATGTCGTCGTGCAGCAGACCGGCAGCCGCGCCGCGCACCTCGGCGACGATGCGGGCCGGCGTCTCGCGGGCGACACGGGCGGCGGCGTCGCCGGTGGCCAGGGCCAACGGCATGGCGAAGCGGTCGCGATCGCCGTGTTGGTAGTCGGCGGCGACGATCAGCAGGACCGTCCGTGGATCGAGCGGCAGCCGGTGCTCCAGCGTCACCCTCGCCAGGCGGCGCGTTCTGGCGGGAAACCAGCGTTGAGCGCAGAGGTAGGCGACGATCGCCTCTCGCAGGGGGCGTTCGCTCGTCCCGCTGGTGAGAAGGGCCGGCCATGGCGTCGAGACGTGGATGACGGGACCCATCGCCGCATTGTAGTCACCACCTCCGCCAGCGACGACCTTGCGCTATACTCGGCCCTGCCCCCGAGGTCCGGATTGCGCCCGTTTCCAGCGGGCGGCCGTCGAGTTGCGGGCTCCTCCGCCATCCTTCGTCGTTCCACTTTTCGCCCCGGCCATCGGAGGTCGACACCATGCCCAGTACGACCGGTGACAACCTGAAGTCCGTCAGCCAGCTGGTCGACGAGCGTCCGAACGTCGACAACACCGCCATCTACCAGCAGCTGTGCGCGATCCAGGACGAACTCTGGGGGCGCCTGCGCGGCCGCTTCTCGCTCGTGCCCGACGCCTCGACCGAGCGTTTCCAGCCCTACACCTCGCCCGACGGATCCGCCAGCGGGACGCTGGCCGCCTGGAGTGGCCCCGAGGTCGACTGGGCCGTGTACGGTCGGGTGGGGAATCCCGCGAAGAGCTTCTGCAACCTCAACATCAACGTGTGGCTGGGGCCGCAGACCCGCGTGCCGCACCTGATGTTCCAGTTCGGGACCTACCCGGCGGTGTTCTTCTACATGGACTACTTCCCCCGGGTGCACTTCCTCACCACCCCGGGGTACATGGATCACTATTTCGATCAGGCCAACGAGCAGTACCTGGGCCTGATGGACGACGCCCGGCTGCAGCCCTTCATCAGCCAGAGCACCTACGTGCGCGCCCTGATGTCGCCGGTGGCGCTCTGCTTCATCGCCCGGCCCGGCGCGGAGGGGCTGGTGGAGCTCATCCGGTCGAACGCGATGCGGTTCTTCGATCGGTGGCTCGCGTGGGCCGACGATGCCGAACCGGTGAGGCGGCAGGACTACGCGGATCTGGCGCATCGCGACCTCGAGCTGCGGCGCCACGCGGCGGAGCGCGATCCGGCCAACGTGGTGCCCGAGCGCATTTACGGGACCGAGCTCACCTCGGCCGTGGTGCGGGCCCTGTGGGGCGGGCAGCGCGCGCTGCCGCGTCCTGGCGTGTAGTCCGGCCTTGCCGTCGGGGGCGGCTGCCGGGTCGCCCCCCGACTGCGGTAGGCTACTCGTCGTGTCGTCGCCGCCGGTTGACGGATCCGCATCGTCCCATCTCTTTCGTCATGTGCTCGCCCGCTTCGCCAGCGGCGTCACGGTGGTGACCGTCGATGCTGGCGGCGAGCGTGCCGGGTTCACCGCCAGTTCCTTTGCCAGCCTCAGCCTGGAGCCGCCGCTGGTGCTGCTGTGCGCCGCGCGGCGCCTGGACGCGCTGGGGCTGATCGAGCGCGGCCAGCGATTCGGGGTCAGTATCCTCGGTGTGCAGCAGCGCGAGCTCGGCCTGCGGTTCGCCGGCCTGCTCCCCGGTGTCGACGATCGATTCGCGGGAGTGCCGCTCGTCGCGGGCCGTTCCGGCAGCCCGTGGCTGGCCGGATGCCTCGCGTGGATCGACTGCCGTCTCTGGCGGCTCTACGACGGAGGCGACCACGCCATCGTCGTAGGCGAGGTGCTCGAGGCGGCGCTCGGCGAAGCCGGGGAGCCGCTCGGGTACTTCGAGCGTCACTGGCAGCGGCTGTCGCGGCTCGAGCCGCCCGCTGTGGCTTCCGCCGACGCGCGCCTCCTGCTTCGGGCACTGTCGCCGCGATTGCAGGCAGACGAGTTCGTGTTCGTCGGCGTGCGGGGCGCCCTGCCTGACGGGGCCGTTCCCGTCGTCGTCTTCGAGGAGGCGGAGGGCGCCAGCGCGATTCTCTCGCGGCGCGATGCCGAGCGCGGCGGGCTGCCGTACCATGGCGTGTTCCGCCAGATCACGCTCGAGGTGGATTCCGACCTGCACGTGGTGGGGCTGGTGGCGGCGGTGAGCGATGCGCTCGCGCGCGCCGGCATCGCCTGCAACGTGGTGTCGGCGCTGCGGCACGATCACCTGTTCGTGCCGGCGGCCGATGCCGAGCGGGCGCTGGCCACGTTGCGGGGGCTGCAGGCCGCGGCGCGGGCGGGGGCGCCGTAGCCGGCGCTGCCGCGTCAGTGTCCCGGCATGACGGCCGGGGGCGGCGTCGACGGGTGTCCCGCGTGGTGTTCGCGGCGCATCGCCGGCACCCGCAGGATGTGCGCGGGGCGGAAGCCGGGGTCGAGGCGCACGTAGTTCCACTCGCCACGCCAGTGGTAGTGCTCGCCGCTGAGCAGGTCGTCCACCTGATAGTGCTGCGGATCGAGGCCCCACTCGACCACCGGCACCTGCACCATGGCGTGCTGCGTGTCGAAGGGGTGGAGGTTCACGATGGTCAGCAGCAGGTTCGACCGGTTGCGGTCCTGCTTGCTGTAGGCGATGACGTGGGGGTTGTCGCACGCGTGGAACGTGAGGCTCCCGTCGTTCTGCAGCGCGGGGTTCTCGCGCCGGAGCACGTTCACATGGGCGACGAGCGCCTTGATGTGGCCCGGCCGGTCCCAGTCCCACTTCCTGAACTGGTATTTCTCGGAATCGAGGTACTCCTCGGTGCCGGGAACGGCACGGCCCTCGCACAGTTCGAAGCCACTGTAGATGCCGTAGGTGGCGCCCAGCGTGGCCGCGAGGATGAGGCGCACCTGGAAGGCGGGCCGCCCGCCCTTCTGCAGGTACTCGTGCAGGATGTCGGGCGTGTTGGCGAAGAGGTTCAGCCGCATGTACTCGTGGACGTCACTCTGCACGAACTCGGCGAGCCACTCCATCAGGTCGGGCTTCGAGTTCTTCCAGGTGAAGTAGCTGTAGGACTGCGAGAAGCCGATCTTCGCGAGGTGCTTCATCACCGTCGGTCGCGTGAACGCCTCGGAGAGGAAGACGATGCCGGGCCGGTAGGCGCGGATCTCGCGAATCAGCCACTGCCAGAAGCGGAACGGCTTGGTGTGCGGGTTGTCGACGCGGAAGATGTGGACGCCGTGGTCGATCCAGAACTCCACCACCGACTTCAGCTCGTCCCACAGCGCGGGCCAGTCGGTGCACTCGAAGTCGAAGGGGTAGATGTCCTGGTACTTCTTGGGCGGGTTCTCGGCGTACTTGATCGTCCCGTCGGGACGATGACGGAACCACTCGGGGTGCTCCTTGACGTAGGGATGGTCCGGCGAGCACTGGAGCGCGAGGTCGAGCGCGCGCTCCAGCCCGAGCGCCCGGGCCCGCGCGAGGAAGCGATCGAAGGCGTCCAGATCGCCCAGTCCCGGCTCCACCGCCTTGTGCCCGCCGGCCTCGCTGCCGATGGCCCAAGGGCTGCCAGGGTCGTTGGGCCCTGCCGTGAGGGTGTTGTTCGGGCCCTTGCGGAAGGTCCGTCCGATGGGGTGGATCGGCGGCAGGTAGAGGACGTCGAACCCGAGCGCGGCGATCTCCGGCAGCCGCTGGGCGGCCTCGTCGAACGTCGCGCTGCGCCGCGGATCGGGGCCGGCCGAGCGCGGGAACATCTCGTACCAGGCGCCGAAGCGGGCCCGCACCGGCTCGACCAGCGCCGAGTACACCGGCGAGGACACGGCGGCGAAACGCTCGGCGTGGCGTTCCATCTGAGCGAGCAGGTGGGGATCCTCGGCCGCCTGCACGCGCACGTCCTGCCGGGCCTCGCCGGCGAGCACCGCGGCGCTGGCGCGCAGCCACGCGGCATCGGTGTCCACGCCGGTCGGCCGCTCGACGCGCCGGGCCTCGCCACCGCTGCCTGGCGGGTCGATCCGATCGGCCACCGCGCGCACCATGGCAGCGCCCTCGAGCAGTTCGCTCGTCACGTCCTGGCGCGCCTGGTGCTTCTTGCGGAGATCCCGTCGCCACGTCGCAAACCGATCCACCCACGCCTCCACGTGGTATTCCATCCATCCCTCGCGTTCGACGTGGATGGCGGCCGTCCACTCGTCGTTGCCCAGCGCGACGAGCGGGCACTCGAGCCAGCCGCCGTTGGGCACGCCGGCCGGGTCGAGGCTCCGCCAGCGCAGCAGCGCCCGCACGATGTCGTGGCCGTCGGTGAAGATGTCGGCCGTGACGTCGATCACCTCGCCGGGCACGCGCTTGACGGGATGAAGGCCGCCGTCGACCGTCGGCTGGACGTTCTCGATGATGGTGCGATAGGGCTGTTCGGGACGCATGGGGGACATTGTAGGGGTTGGAGGTCCGGGGCCGGAGGGCTGGCTGAGGGGACTGGGCTGCGGTCCGAGGCCTCCGCGCGGGTCCACACCGCAGGCGATCGCTACAGCGCCCGCACGCGGTTCTGGCGCAGCACGGCGAGGCTGCGCGCGTCGAGGCGGTACTGCTCGCCGCCGAGCAGTTTGCGCGTGTCGCGCTGCGCCCGGGCCGTGTCGATGACCGTCACCCAGCGCGCGTCGGCCGGCATGGTCGGCAGCGTGAAGGGCAGGGGAGAATCCTGCGCGTTGAGCAGGATGAGCAGCGTGTCATCGACGATCGGCTCGCCACGTTCGGACGTCTCGTCGATGGCATCGCCGGCGAGGCGCACGCCGAGGCTGCGCACCTGGGCCGAGTTCCACGTGGCGTCGGTCATCTCGCGCCCGTCGGGGCCGAACCACGCGATGTCCTTCACGTCGGCGCCGCGGATGGATCGGCCCGCGAAGAACCGGCGGCGCCGCAGGACGGGGTGCCGCTGGCGCAGCCGGATCACCGCGCGAACGAAGTCGAGCAGGTTCTGCTGGGCCGGCGTGAGGCTCCAGTTCAGCCACGAGAGCTCGTTGTCCTGGCAGTAGGCGTTGTTGTTGCCGAGGTGGGTGATCCCGAGTTCGTCGCCGCCGCTGATCATCGGCACGCCCTGGGAGAGGAAGAGCGTCGCGATGAAGTTGCGCTTCTGGCGCTCGCGGGCCTCGACGATCCCGGGGGCGTCGGTCGGGCCCTCGACGCCGAAGTTGTAGCTCAGGTTGTTGTTCTCGCCGTCGCGGTTGCCCTCGCCGTTGGCCTCGTTGTGCTTCTGGTTGTAGCTCACCAGGTCGTGCAGCGTGAAGCCGTCGTGCGCGGTGACGAAATTGATGCTGGCGTAGGGGCGGCGGCCGCTCTGCTCGTAGAGGTCGCTGCTGCCGGCGAGCCGCGTGGCCAACTCCGACACCTGTCCGCCGTCGCCGCGCCAGAACCGGCGCACCGAATCGCGGTACTTGCCGTTCCACTCGGTCCAGCCGACCGGGAAGTTGCCCACCTGGTAGCCGCCCTCGCCGAGGTCCCACGGTTCGGCAATCAGCTTCACCCGCGACAGCACGGGATCCTGGCTGATGATGTCGAAGAAGGCGCCGAGCTTGTCGACGGCGTGCAGTTCGCGCGCGAGCGCGCTCGCCAGGTCGAAGCGGAAGCCGTCGACGTGCATCTCGAGCACCCAGTAGCGCAGGCTGTCCATGATCAGCTGCAGCACGCGCGGACTGCGCATGTTCAGGGTGTTGCCGGTGCCGGTGAAGTCCTCGTAGTAGCGCTGGTTGCCCGGCGACAGCCGGTAGTACGACACGTTGTCGATGCCGCGCAGCGAGAGCGTCGGCCCGGTGTGGCTGCCCTCGCACGTGTGGTTGTAGACGACGTCGAGGATCACCTCGAGGCCGGCCGCGTGCAGCGCGCGCACCATCATCTTGAACTCGCGCACCGATTCCACCGGCGTGCGGGCCACCGAGAAGCGCAGGTCGGGCGCGAAGTAGGCGAGCGTGTTGTAGCCCCAGTAATTGGTGAGCTTCCGCCTGGCGAGGTGCCACTCGTCCACGTGATGGTGCACGGGCAGCAGCTCCACGGCCGTGACGCCCAGTGACTTCAGGTGGTCGATCGCCGGCTCGGTGATCAGGCCGAGGTAGGTGCCCCGCAGGTCCTCCGGCACGCCCTGCATCAGGCGCGTGAAGCCCTTCACGTGCAGTTCGTAGATCACCGTCTCGTGCCACGGCGTGCGCGGCGGCCGATCGTCGCCCCAGGTGAACGCGGGATCGATCACCGCGGCCAGCGGCGCGTAGGCCGCGCTGTCGCGCTCGTCCTTCGAGAGGTCTTCCTTCTCGTCGCCCACCGTGAAGCCGAACAGGGCCTCGTGCCAGCGCACGTTTCGGCCGACGGCCTTCGCGTACGGGTCGAACAGCAGCTTCTTTGGGTTGAAGCGGTGGCCGCGGGCGGGATCGAACGGCCCGTGCACGCGGTAGCCGTAGAGCTGGCCCGGGCGGACGTCGGGCAGGTAGCCGTGCCAGACCTGATCGGTGCGCTCGGTGAGGGGGATGCGCGCCGACTCGCGGCCCGAGTAGGCCGAGTCGAACAGGCACAACTCCACGGCCGTCGCGTTCTCCGAGAAGATCGCGAAGTTCGCGCCGACGCCGTCCCAGGTGGCGCCCAGCGGTACCGGCTGGCCCGTCCAGACCCTCACGCCCGTCCACCGCCGGCGCCGCCGCGCACGGGTACGGCGACGGGCAGGCGCGGCCCGCGCCGCATGCTCATGATATCTGGCCCCGCAGGGCCGCCATCGACGACGGGGAGAAGGAAGACCGTGGCCACGACGGCACGAGTCTACTTCAATCGTGACAGCCGCGGCGCCAGACGGATTCAGCGATCGAGGGCGTGGAAGAGCGCCTGTTCCAGCGTCGGGTGCCGGAACCTGTAGCCGCTGAGCTCGAGCACCCGTGGCAGCACGCGCTGGCCCCCGATCAGGAGCGGGCCCGCCAGCTCCCCGAACAACAGCCGGAGCGCGAAGGCCGGCACCGGCACGACGGCAGGCCGGCGCAGCACCCGCGCGAGCGTGGCGGTGAACTCGGCGTTGGTCACCGGCAGCGGGCCGGTGACGTTCATGGGCCCGCTGACGGCAGGCGTCTCGATCGCGTGCAGCAGGGCCTCGATCGCGTCGTCGAGGTCCACCCAGGACATGTACTGGCGTCCGCTGCCGAGCCGCCCGCCGGCGCCGAGCCGGAAAGGCGTGAGCATCCGGGCGAGGGCTCCGCCACTGGCGCTGAGGACGAGGCCGAAGCGTGCGTGGACGACGCGCAGGCCGGCCTCGCGGGCGGGATCGGCGGCGGCCTCCCACTCGGCGCAGACGCCGGCGAGGAAGTCCGTGCCCCCGGCGCTCGCCTCGGTGAGGACCTCGTCACCCCTGTCGCCGTAGAATCCGACGGCCGACGCGCACACCAGGGTGCGAGGCGGCTCGGGCAAGGCGGCAAGCGAGCGGCACAGGGCGGCCGTCGCCCCGGCGCGGCTGTCGCGTATCGCGCGCTTGCGGGCCTCCGACCATCGTCGATCGGCGATGCCGGCCCCCGCCAGGTGCACCATCGCGTCGACTGTCCCCAGGGCGTTCGTGTCGATCCGTCCGGTGGCCGGATTCCATGCCGCGGCGCCGGGTCCGGGCGGGGTGCGGCGCGACAGGCGCACCACCTCGTGTCCCGACGTGCCGAGCCGGGCAGCCAGGTTCGAGCCGATGAAGCCCGACGCGCCGGTCACCGCGATGCGCATGGCGCGTCCAGCGTAGCGCCCCTGCGGCCTGATGTCACCCTTGCCCGCCCAGCGGCGGTCGACCCTCGCGCACCCGCGGCGGCCTCCTCCAACGCGATACGCTATGGGCAGTTGCCGCCCCCATGCGCACGTCCGACTTCGACTTCCACCTGCCCGACGACCTCATCGCGCAGGCGCCGCCATCCGCGCGCGGCGACTCGCGCCTGATGGTGCTCGACCGCCGGACGGGCGCGACCACGTGCACGACCGTGGCCGCGCTGCCGCGGCTGCTGAGGGCCGGCGACCTGCTGGTCGTCAACGACACTCGCGTGTTCCCCGCACGGCTGCTCGGGCATCGCGTGCCGAGCGGCGGCGCCGTGCAGTGCCTGCTGCTGCGCCGGCTCGACGCGGAGCGCTGGGACGCGCTGGTCCACCCGGGACAGAAGCTGCGGGTTGGGGAGCGGTTCGTCTGCGAAGGCGCCGGTGGCCGGCTGCACGCGACGATCCTGGAGCGCATCGGGTTCGGCCGGCGCGTCATCGGACTGCAGGCCGGCGACGGTGCAGTCGATACCATCATCGACGCCATCGGACACGTGCCGCTGCCGCCGTACATCAAACGTCCAGACACGGCGGCCGATCGCGATCGTTACCAGACGGTGTTCGCGCGGGCGCGGGGATCGGTGGCGGCGCCGACGGCAGGGCTGCACTTCACGCCGGCACTGCTGCAGGCCATCGAGGCGGTCGGCGTCGAGCGCGTGGCGGTGACGCTGCACGTCGGCTACGGGACGTTCAAGCCGTTGCGAGCCGAGCGGATCGAGGACCACGTCGTCGACGATGAGGAATACGAGGTGAGCGTCGACGCGGCCACGCGCATCGATCTCGCCCTCGCCGAGGGCCGGCGCGTGATTGCCGTCGGCACGACGACGACCCGGGCGCTGGAGAGCGCCGCGCTCCGCGCCGAGGCTGACGACGGACCTGGCGGCGTGCCGCGCGTGGCGGCTGGCCGCCGGCCATCCTCGCTCTTCATCCGGCCGGGACACCGCTTTCGCGTGGTGTCCGGCCTCTTCACCAATTTCCACGTGCCGCGGTCGTCGCTGCTCGTGCTGGTGTCGGCCCTCGCGGGACGCGATCGCGTGCTGGCTGCCTACGAGGAAGCCGTGATGCGGCGGTTCCGTTTCTACAGCTACGGCGACGCGATGCTGATCGTCTGACGCCCGGCCTCGAGCCCCCGGACCCCAAGCCCATGAAGCTCACCTACACCGAGTTCCCGCTCGACGATGTCCGGACGTACCCGCTCGCCTCGCGCGAGAGCAAGGTGCGCGTCGAGCAGTTCGCGCGCGTGCCTCCGCCGGGAGCGCCGGTGAGCGAGTGGCTCGACAGCCTGCCCGACGTCCTGGCCGGCGGAAGCCTCCGTCGGCTGGTGTCGGCCCTCCGCACCGCGCGCGCCGCCGGGCGTCCGATCATCTGGGGACTGGGCGGCCACGTCATCAAGACCGGACTGGCGCCCGTCCTGATCGACCTGATGTGGCGGGGCTACGTCTCGGCGCTGGCGCTCAACGGTGCCGCGATGATCCACGATTTCGAGATCGCGGTCGGCGGGCAGACCTCCGAGGACGTGGATGCGGCGCTCGGACCGGGCACCTTCGGCATGGCGGAGGAGACCGGCGTCAGCCTGAACGGCGCGGTCAACGCCGGCGTGGCGCGCGGGTGCGGCCTGGGCCAGTCGATCGTCGAGTGGCTGGCCGTCCCGGACCGGGCGGCGTATGCCGGCGCCAGCCTGCTGTGCGCGGCGGCTCGTCACGCGGTGCCGGTGACGGTCCACGTCACCATCGGCGCAGACATCGTCCACATGCACCCGGCCGCCTCGGGCGGCGCCATTGGCGAGGGCAGCCTGCGCGACTTCCGCTTCTTCACGGCCTCGGTCTCGAGGCTGGCAGGCGGCGTCTACCTCAACTGCGGGTCGGCCGTCGTGCTGCCGGAGGTGTTCTTGAAGGCGGTGGCGCTGGTTCGCAACCGCGGCATCTCGCTCGATGGCCTGACGACGGCCAACCTCGACTTCATCCGGCACTACCGGCCGCAGACCAACGTCGTCGAGCGGCCGACGCGCGGCCTGGGTCAGGGCGTGTCGCTGATCGGGCACCATGAAATCCTCATTCCGCTCATCGCGGCGGCGCTCCGGGAGTGAGCCGCGGCCAGTGGGCATGCCGTCGGTGGCGGCGCCGGCGGGGCCGGCGGCCCGCGCCGTCCGCATTTCCCGTTTCCCACTTTCGATTTCCTGCCCGTATAATTGCCGCTTGCGCTCTCGCCGCCTGCCCCCGCGTGGGGCGTGCAGCGCCGGGTGCCGGAGTAGCTCAGCCGGTTAGAGCGGGCGTCTCATAAGCGCCAGGTCGGCGGTTCGAGTCCGCCCTCCGGCACCACCTGATGTTTCGCGCGGCTTCCCGCGGGCGGCCCGGGTTCAGGTTCCAGTTCCAGGTGTCTCCTCTCGCCGCGAGGCTCGTCGGGAGCATGCGTCGGTCCGGCCTGGTGGGCCGCGACGATCGCATCGTGGCCGCCGTGTCCGGGGGCGGCGATTCCGTGGCCTTGCTGTACCTGCTGGCCGAGGCCGGCGCTGCCCTGGGCGCGACGCTGGCCGGAGTGGTGCACGTGCACCACGGCCTTCGTGGCGCGGCCGCCGATGCCGACGAAGCCTGCGCCCGCGACCACGCGGTGGCGACCGGTGTGCCGATCGTGGTGGAGCGGGCCGACGTCGCACGGCTGGCGCGCGAGCGTGGCCACTCGATCGAGACCGAGGGGCGCGAACTGCGCGAGGCCGCCTTCGCCCGGGCGCGCGAGACGCTGGGCGCCACGCTGGTGGCCACCGGCCACACGATGGACGATCAGGCCGAGACCGTGCTGCTGCGCCTGGCTCGAGGGGCCGGCGTGTCCGCGCTGTCGGGAATCAGGGCGCGTCGAGGCCACCTGATCAGGCCCCTGCTGGCGATCCGGCGGCAGGAGTTGCGCGACTACCTGTCGGAGCGTGGCCTTGCCTGGCGCGAGGACGCAAGCAACGCCGACCTGTCGGTGACCCGGAACCGCGTCCGGCACCGCGTGCTGCCGCTGCTGGCCGCCGAACTCTCGCCCCGCGTCGTGGAGGCCCTCGCGCGGGTGGCCGTACTGGCTGCGGGCGAGGACGCCGCGCTCGACGCTCTGACCGCGTCGGCGGCGGCGACGACGCGGCGGGTGACGGGCGGTGCCGGGCGGATCGACGTGGCTGCGCTGCTGGCACAGCCCCTGGCGGTGCGCCGGCGCCTGGTGCGCGCCTGGCTGTCGGAGGCCGGCGCCCGGAGCGCCGGGTTCGCCCATGTCGAGGCCGTTCTGGCTCTGGCGACCACGGCCCGCCGCGCGGCGCGCCTCTCGCTGCCCGGGAGTGAGGTGACGCTTCGGGATGGCTGGCTGGCTGTGGCGCCGGGCCGCCGGCCGGCGTCACGTGAGGGCGGGAGTCGGATTTCTCCTCCGGTCGTGTGCCATTTGCCGGTTCCCGGCGTCTTATGTCTGGAGGGCCTCGGAACGCAGGTGTCGGCCGACCTGCGGGCGGTTGACGCCAGCCGGGCGCTGGCACTGGCTCGCGAGCCGGCGGGCCCTGACGTGGCCGTGGTGGACGCCGACGTGGTGGGCGAGGTGCTGGCCGTCCGCTTCCGGCGGCCGGGCGACCGGATCCAGCCGCTTGGCATGGCCGGGCGCCGCAAGCTGCAGGATGTCTTCGTGGATCGGAAGGTTCCGCGGCCCCAGCGCGATCGGGTGCCGCTCGTCGTCGATGCTCACGACCGCATCGTCTGGGTCGCCGGCCACGCGATCGCGGCCGGGGCCCGGGTGACCTCGAGTACGACGCGCGTGTTACTCTTGCAAGTGCAGCGGTCAGGAGGCGTGGTTTGAACTCGACGCTCAAGAGCCTGCTTTTCTGGATGGTGCTCGTCGTCGTCGGGGTCCTCATCTGGAACTTCTCCGCGACGTTCCAGACCCGTGACAAGTCCATCACCTTCAGCGAGTTCGTGAAGCTGCTGGACGAGGGCCAGATCCAGAAGGTCACGTTGACGGGCAACGAGATCCTGGGCACCCAGAAGTCAGGCGACAAGTTCCGCACGTATGCCCCGCCCCAGTACGAAGGGCTCGGCAACAAGCTCGTCGAACGGTCGGTCGAGGTGACGGCCAAGGAGCCCTCGGCCAGTCCCTGGGCGGCGTTCCTCTACGGGTGGGCGCCCATCCTGCTGATGATCGCGTTCTGGATCGTGATCATGCGGCAGATGCAGAGCGGCGGCCAGAAGGCCCTGAGCTTCGGGAAGAGCCGCGCCAAACTGTCCTCCAGCACGCAGAAGAAGGTGACGTTCAAGGACGTCGCCGGCGTGGACGAGGCGAAGGAGGAACTGCAGGAGATCATCGAGTTCCTCAAGGAGCCCCAGAAGTTCCAGAAGCTGGGCGGCCGCATCCCGAAGGGCGTCCTGCTGATGGGATCGCCCGGGACGGGCAAGACGCTGCTCGCCCGCGCGGTCGCCGGCGAGGCCAACGTCCCGTTCTTCTCGATCAGCGGGTCGGACTTCGTCGAGATGTTCGTCGGCGTCGGCGCCAGCCGCGTGCGCGACCTCTTCGAGCAGGGCAAGAAGAACGCGCCCTGCATCATCTTCATCGACGAAATCGATGCGGTGGGGCGGCATCGCGGCGCCGGACTCGGCGGCGGCCACGACGAGCGCGAGCAGACGCTCAACCAGCTGCTCGTCGAGATGGACGGCTTCGAGAGCAACGAGGGGGTCATCCTCGTCGCGGCCACGAACCGGCCCGACGTCCTCGACCCGGCGCTGCTGCGGCCCGGGCGCTTCGACCGCCGGATCGTCGTCAACCGGCCCGACGTGAAGGGGCGGGAGGGCATCCTCTCGGTGCACACCAAGAAGATCCCGCTCAGCGACGACGTGGACGTGCACGTGCTGGCGCGCGGCACGAGCGGGTTCTCCGGCGCCGACCTCGCCAACCTCGTGAACGAGGCGGCGCTCAACGCCGCCCGCTACAACAAGAAGGTGGTGGCGATGGCCGACTTCGAGTTCGCCAAGGACAAGGTCCTGATGGGCTCGGAGCGGCGATCGATGATCATCAGCGACGAGGAGAAGCAGGTCACCGCCATCCACGAGGCCGGCCACGCCCTGCTCACCGTCGTGCTGCCGCACGCCGACCCGATCCACAAGGTGACGATCATCCCGCGCGGGATGGCGCTCGGCCTCACCCAGCAGTTGCCGCTCGACGACCGGCACAACTACTCGCGCGACTACCTCGAGGATCAGATCGCGATCCTGCTGGGCGGGCGGATCGCCGAGGAGATCACCAACGGGAAGCTCACCACGGGCGCGGGCAACGACATCGAGCGCGCCACCGAACTCGCGCGCAAGATGGTGTGCGAGTGGGGCATGAGCGACGCCATGGGGCCGCTCACCTTCGGCAAGAAGGAGGAGCAGATCTTCCTCGGCCGCGAGATCGCCCAGCACCAGGACTACAGCGAGGAGACGGCGCTGCGGATCGATCAGGAGATCAAGCGCTTCGTCACCGACAACTACAACCGCGCGCGGCGCGTCCTCGAGGAGAAGAAGGACGTGCTGCTGCGCATGGCCGAGGAACTGCTCGTCCGCGAGGTGCTCGACGGCGAGCAGGTGACGCGCATCTGCCAGGGGCTGGCGCTCGAGGCGCCGTCGGGCCGGGCGGCCGCAGAGCCGCCAGCGCCGGCCGAAGAGCCGCGACGCCCGGGGATTCCCCAGATCGTGCCGCCCCTGAAGGAACCGCTGGCGCAGCAGCACTGAGGGGCGTGCTCCGGGCGGGCCGCGAATCGCGGCCCTGGGCCCGGGCTCCTTCCTCCGCAGACAGGAAAGGCCCGGCGGGCATCGCCCGCCGGGCCTTTCCTGTTTCGATCGGGTGTCGCCGTTCGCGCGGCGTGCCTACGGGATGAAGGTGAACTTCGCCGACCCGTTCGGCGTGGTGTCCCAGGGCCAGAAGCTCGGGGCGTTGCGCGGGCGTGCCTTCGCACTCACCAGCAGGTAGTACTCGCGGTTGGGCTCGAGGCGCGAGGTGTTGAAGACCGGGACGCGGTCGAACGCGGTGAGCCACTTCCGCACGTCCGCTTCGTTTTCGAGCACCCGGGACTCTTCGATCCTGCCGTCCAGCGTGCGCGTCACCGTGTGACGGCGCGTGAGACTGTCGTATTCGACCGTCGCGCTGACCACGGCCGAGGCCACCGTGCGATCGACCCACGCCGGCACCCTGAGACGAAGCTCGATGCGGTAGGTGAAGGTGGTCTGCAGGCCGCTCTGGATGACGGCGCGCACCTCGTCGGTGAAGCCATCGGCCAGTTCGCACGATACGAGGACATGGCCGTCGCGCACGAGCGGCACCACGCGCAGGCCGTCGGCCAGCGCCGTCGCCGGCGCCAGCAGCGCCAGCGACAGGACCGCCGCCGCGGCCCAGCGGGCCCGGCCGCGTGACGGCTTCGATGGAGGAAGGGCCTGACGCATCACGAAAAAGACCGCAGAGACTCTACCACAGCCCGTCCCGCGAGGATCCACGTTCCCGCGGGCGGTGGTATGATGCCACACGTCGGAATCGACCCGCTCACGTGCGACGCTGCCTTTCCTCCCTCGTCGTGGCCCTCGTGCTGGCGGTAACGCCTGGCGCCAGCGCGCAGCCCGCGCCCCAGACGCTCTTCGAGCGCTACTTCGAGGCCCTGCGCCTGCAGGCCGGCATCCCGGGGCTTTCGGTGGCGATCGTGCAGGACGGGCGCACGGTCTGGGAGGGCGGCTTCGGCTACCGCGACGTCGAGAACCGGCTGCCTGCCTTCGCCGACACGCCCTACCAGGTGGCCGATCTCACGCAGACCATCGCGGCGTCGCTGCTGCTGCGGTGCGCCGAGCGCGGCCTGCTCGACCTCACCGCTCCGATGTCGGACTGGACGACGCTCGTGCCCGAGGAGCGGGCCGAGGTCCGGCACGTGCTGGCGCACGCGTCCGAGGGAACGCCCGGCAGCGCGTTCAAGTACGCGCCCGCCCGGTTCGCGGCGCTCACGCCCGTGCTCGAGGCCTGCGGCAAGGATGCCTACCGACGGCAGGTGGCCCGCGAGGTGTTCGAGCGGTTCGGGATGCTCGACTCGGTGCCGGGCATCGACCTGGCCACGCCGGATGCGACGGTGAGGGCACTGTTCGGTCCCGACGACCTCGAGCGGTACGAGATCGCGCTGCGCCGGCTGGCCCTGCCCTACAAGGCCGACAAGAACGGCAAGCCGGTCCGGTCGGAGTATCCGGTGCCGGCCGTGGACGCGGCCACGGGCCTCGTGTCCACGGCGCGCGACCTCGCGCGGTTCGACGCGGCGCTCACCACTGGCGACCTGGTGTCGCTCGACACCCTCGCGGTGGCATGGACCAACGTCGTCTCCGCGGGCGGCCAGGCGCTGCCAACGGGTCTCGGCTGGTTCGTGCAGGCCTACAACGGCGAACGCGTGGTCTGGCACTTCGGCAGCAGTCCCGGCGCCGGTTCCGCGCTCATGCTGCACGTGCCAGCGCGACGGCTCACCCTGGTGCTGCTCGCCAACAGCGACGGCCTGGCCACGGCGCTCGCCGAAGGCGACGTCACCGTGTCGCCGTTCGCGAGGCTCTTCCTCCGCCTGTTCCTCCCCTAGACGGGGTGAGGTTGGCAGGTCTGCCATGACGCCGGGCAAGGCTGGTTCGCCCGTGGTGGCCGCGCGCATCGGGCGCGTGCTGCTGCTGGTCGCCGTGCTCGGCGTCGCGGCGCCGGCCGGCGCCGAGTGGCTCATCGTCGGCCACACGGGGCTGAAGTTCGGTGGCAGCACGACGTTCGTCGATCTCGAGACGGCCGCGCCCGAGAAGAAGACGCCGCTCGGACTGAGCGGGATGTGGCTGAGCAGCGGACTCCTCGGCGCCGAGGCCGACGTCACGTTCATCCCCGACTACTTCGACCGCGAGAACGCCGACCTGGTCACCGGCAGCACGGTGCGCACGGTGATGGGCAGCCTCGTCGTCGCGGCGCCGCTGCGGCTCACGCGCGAGTCGCTGCGGCCCTACGTGGCCGGCGGCGCGGGGCTGCTGCACTCGCAGAGCGAGGACCTCGCCGGCATCTTCAGCTTCAGCAGCAACCTCTGGGGTATGAACGTCGGCGGCGGCGTTCTCGGCTTCCTCTCCGACGGCTTTGGCGTGCGGCTCGACCTGCGGTATTTCCGGAACCTCAACGAGGAACGGCAGCCGGGCGTGGTGTTCGGCTCGACGAAGCTCAGCTTCTGGCGGGCGAGCATCGGCCTCGTGTTCCGGTGACCGGCCGATCGCGCGCGCCCCATGGCCCGCCGCCGCTACACCATCGACCTCGCCCACGGCGGATCGCTCGAGCTCGGCCGCCGGACGCTCGTCATGGGCATCCTGAACGTCACGCCCGATTCCTTCAGCGACGGCGGGCGCTTCGCGGACGCCGGGCAGGCCCTCGCGCATGCGCTCGAGCTGGAGGCCGAGGGCGCCGACCTGATCGACATCGGCGGCGAGACGACGCGGCCCGGCGCCGAACCGATCGACCCGGGCGAGGAGCGCCGGCGGGTCGTGCCCGTCATCGAGCGGCTCGCCGGCCGCCTGCGGATCCCGATCTCGGTGGACACCACCAGGGCCGAGGTCGCCCGCGATGCGCTGCGGGCCGGCGCGGCGCTGATCAACGACATCAGCGGCCTGCTCTACGACCCCGCGCTCGCGGGCGTCGCGGCGGCGCACGGGGCGCCGATGGTCCTCATGCACATGCGGGGACGGCCGCGCGACATGTACCGGGAGGCGGTCTACGGCGACGTGATCGCGGAAGTGGCCGCCGAGCTGGGCGAGGCCATCGCCCGTGCGCAGGCGGGTGGGCTCACGCGCGAGGCGGTGATCCTCGACCCCGGAATCGGCTTCGCCAAGCGCGCCGGGCACAGCTGGCGCGTGCTCGCGGGGCTGGACGCCCCGGCGTTTGCGGCGCTCGATCGGCCGTGGCTGGCCGGGCCATCCCGGAAGTCGTTCCTCACCACGGCCGCCGGCGACCTCGGGCCCGAGGACCGCGACTGGGCCACGGCCGGCGCCGTCACGGCCGCCATCCTCGCCGGCGCCCACATCGTCCGCGTGCACCGCGTGGCGGGCCTCGTGCAGGCGGTGCGCGTGGCTGACGAAGTGGCCCGGGCGCGCGCCTGAACGGCGGTCGATCGGGGCCGGCCGCCGATGGTCGGGCGGACGCAGGCCATCCGCCCGCGTGGAAAGCGCGCCCGGCCCGATGGTCCACCGGGTACAATCGGCCGCACGCGCGGGCGCCGGCCCGCCGTCACCGACCACTGCGCGCATGGACGCCATCCAGGGCTTCTACCGGCAGTTCCCCCTTTCCTGGTGGGATCTCGTCGACGTCCTCGTCGTCGCGTTCGTGATGTACGAGGGCCTGAAGCTCATCCGCGGCACGCGCGCCGTCCAGATGGTGGTCGGCTCGCTCTTCATCGTCTTCCTCTATTTCTTCTCCCGGTGGGCTCCGCTCCAGACGGTGAACTGGGCGATCCGCAACATCTTCGGGTACGTCGTCTTCGCGGCGATCGTCCTGTTCCAGTCGGATCTTCGCCGGGCGCTGGCTCACTTCGGCCGCACACCCTTCTTCCGTCTCTTCTCGCGGCATCCCGAGAACGACGACGACATGATCGAGGAACTGGTGGTGGCCGCCACCATGCTGGCCGAGCGGCGGACCGGCGCGATCATCGCCATCGAGCGGGCGATCGGCCTGCGCAACTACATCGAGAGCGGTATCCCCCTGGATGCGACCATTACGCACGACCTGCTGGTGAGCGTGTTCCAGAAGACCGCCCCGCTGCACGACGGCGCCGTGATCATCCAGGAGCAGCGGATTGCGGCCGCGGCGTGCTTCCTGCCGCTGACGGTGAATCCGCAGTTGTCGCGGGAACTCGGCTCGCGTCATCGCGCGGCCATCGGGCTCACCGAGGAGAACGACGCCGTGGCGGTGATCGTGTCGGAGGAGACCGGTACGATCGCGCTGGCGATCGAGGGTCGCGTCGAGCGCGGGCTCAACGCCGTCCGGCTGCGCCAGCGGCTCCGGGAACTGATCCACGAGGGGCGTCCCGCGGCGAAGCGGGTGGCGCGCCACGCGGCGCCGGACAAGGGGTGAGGCGATGCTGCACCCCTTCCGGAATCCCGGCCTGAAGATCCTCGCGCTGGCGCTCGCCATCCTGCTGTGGCTCGCCATTTCGCGCGACCGTTTCGTGGAGCGCAGCCTGCGGGTGCCGCTCGAGTACCAGGGCATTCCCGAGGGGCTCGAGATCGTCGGCGATCCGCCGGCGACCGTGGACGTGCGCGTCCGCGGTGCTTCCAGCGCGCTGGGCCGGCTCGAAGCGGGAGACGTCGTCGCGGTGCTCGACCTCGGCATGGCGCGGCCCGGCCCGCGGCTCTTCCATCTCATCTCCGGTCAGGTGCGCACGCCGTTCGGCGTCAGCGTGGCGCAGATCACGCCGCCGACCGTGTCGCTGGAGTTCGAGCGCACGGGCCGGAAGACCGTCCCGGTGAACCCGTCGGTGGACGGGGAACCGGCGCCGGGCTACGTGGTGGAGCGCGTCACGAGCGATCCGCCCTCCGTGGTGGTGACGGGGCCGGAGAGCAACCTCGCGCGGCTGACCGAGGCCACCACCGAGCCGGTGTCGGTGGACGGCAGGCGTGAGCCCGTGCGCGACATCGTCACGGTGGGCGTCGTCGATCCGGCGCTGCGGCTGGCCGAAGCCCGCACCGCCACGGTGTTCGTCGACGTGGTGCCGGCGCCCATCGAGCGCACCATCGGCAACGTGCCGGTCGTGGCACGCAACGTGCCGCCAGGCGCTCGCCTGACGGTGACGCCCGACACGGTGAACGTGGTGGTTCGCGGCGCGCGCGACACGGTGAGCGCGCTGTCGGCGCGCGACGTCCGGGTGTCGGTGGATCTCTCGGATCTCGCGCGCGGCCGTTACATCCTGTCGTTGCAGGGCGAACCGGGGTCAGGCTACGGGGTGGTGCGGGCCGAGCCCGCGGCCGTCGAGGTGAGGATCCGCTGAATGCACGCGAAACTGTTCGGCACCGACGGCGTGCGTGGCCGCGCGGGCCAGCCCCCGCTGGATCGCGAGACCGTGGCGCGCCTGGGCGTCGCCGTGGTGCGTTCGCTGCCGCACCAGGCCGGCGCCGGCCGCCGCCTGCTCGTGGGCCGCGACACGCGCGAATCGGGTTCCTGGCTCGAGCAGGCCCTGGCGCGCGGCGTACGCGCGGCCGATGCCCACCTCACGAGTGCCGGCATCCTGCCCACGCCGGCCATCGCCTACCTCACCGGCTCGATGGAGTTCGACGCCGGCTTCGTCATCTCCGCCAGCCACAACCCGTTCGAGGACAACGGCATCAAGGTGTTCTCGGGCGATGGGGAGAAGTTCGACGAGCCGTTCGAGGCCCACATCGAGGCGGTGATGGCCGACACGGCCTGGAGCGTGGGGCCGGCGGCCGGGCCACCCATGGAATCGCGCGAGTTCGCCGCCGCCTACATCGCCCACGCGCGGACGGCGCTGCCGGGCTTTGGCGACCTTCGCCGGGCCCGCATCGCCATCGACTGCGCCAACGGCGCCACCGTCAGCGTCGCGCCCCGGCTGTTCCGCGAGCTCGGCTTGGACGCCACCGTGATGCACGCCACGCCCGACGGCCGCAACATCAACCTGGGCTGCGGGTCGACCCACCTCGACTCGCTCGTCGCGGAAGTGGCCCGGGGCGGCTACCGGATGGGCGTCGCCTTCGACGGCGACGGCGACCGGTGCCTGCTCGTCGACGAGCAGGGCCGGGTGGTGGACGGCGACGCCATCATGCTGATCCTCGCCCAGCACCTGAAGCGGCGCGGCGAACTGCGCGGCAACACCGTGGTCGCAACCGTGATGAGCAACATCGGTCTCGAGATCGCGCTGCGCGAGGCCGGCATCGCCATGCTGCGCACGCCGGTGGGCGACCGGCACGTCGCCGGTGTGATCGCGGCCAACCACTACGCCCTCGGCGGCGAGCAGTCGGGCCACGTGATCCTCTCCGACTTCCTCTTCACCGGCGACGGCATCGTCACCGCACTGTCGGTGCTGCGCGTGATGGCCGACACCGGCCGCACGCTGGGCGAACTCGCCAGCGGGTTCGTCCGCTTCCCGCAGGTGCTGCTGAACCTGCGCGTCGATCGGAAGACGCCTGTCGAGGAGGTGCCGGAACTGGCGGCCGCGATGCGCGCGGTGGAGGAACGGCTCGCCGGCGACGGGCGCCTGCTGGTACGCTATTCGGGCACCGAACCGCTGCTGCGCGTGATGATCGAGGGCCGCGACCAGGCGCAGATCCACGCCTGGGCCGAGGAGGTCGTCGCGGCGGCGACCGGCGCCCTCTGCTGAAGCCCATGGTCCATCTCAGTGTGAACGTCAACAAGGTGGCGACCCTGCGCAACGCGCGCGGCGGCCGCATCCCGTCGGTCCTCGACGCCGTCCGGGTGGTGATCGACGCCGGCGCGCCGGGCATCACCGTGCACCCGCGGGCCGACGCACGCCACATCACGACGGCCGACGTCCGGGAGATCGCCGAGGTGCTGGCCCCGGTGCGCCAGCGCGTCGAATACAACATCGAGGGCGATCCCCGTCCCGACCTGCTGGACATGGTGACGGCGGTACGTCCCGATCAGTGCACGCTGGTGCCGGTCGTCCCCGGTGAGATCACCAGCCAGGCGGGGTGGTCCAACGCCGGCGCGCCCGCGACGCTGCGGGCCGCCGTCGATCGGTTGCGCGGTCAGGGCGTCCGGGTCAGCCTGTTCGTCGATCCGCGGCCCGAGGCCATCGACTGGGCCGCCGACCTCGGCGCCGATCGCGTGGAGCTCTACACCGAGCCGTTCGCGCGCGCGTTCGAGAGCGGTCCGGAAGCCGCCGCCGCGAGCCTCGCCGTTTACGTGGCCGCCGCACGCCACGCGCACGCACGCGGCCTGGGCGTGAACGCGGGGCACGACCTCGACCTCGACAACCTCGTGCTGTTTCGCGCCGTGCCCCATCTCGACGAGGTGTCGATCGGGCACGCCCTGATCAGCCGCGCCGTGTTCGTCGGCCTGGGCGTGGTGGTGCGCGAGTACCTCGACGTGCTCGCCAGACCTGATGCCTGACATCACGATGGCTGCCAGGGCGCGCCGCACCTGGGCGAGGCGGATCCTCGCGGGGCTCATGGCCTGCGGGGCGGCGGCGATCGCGCCGCCGGACGCGCGGGCCGCGACCGACCTCACGCTCACGGCCGAGGACGGGGTCACGCTGACGGCGTCGCTCTGGGAGCCCGCCGGTCGCCCTCTGGCGGGCGTGGTGCTCGTGCACGGGCCGGCACGCACGCGCCACGACTGGGATCGCCTCGGCGATCAGCTGGCCAGGCGGGGGTTTCTGGCCGTGGCCGTCGATCTGCGCGGCCACGGGGAGTCGCTGGCGGTGGAGGCGGGCGGCGACCTTGCGGCGATGGGACGCGACGTGGTGGCCGCCGCGCGGTACCTGCTCTCGCACGCCGGGGGGCCGATCGAACTGGGCGTCATCGGGGTATCGATGGGCGGCACGCTCGGTGTGCTGGCGGCGCAGGCCGTTCCGGCCATCCGATCCTTCGCCTGGGTGTCGACGCCGCTGGACTTCCGGGGACTTCGCATCGAGGAGCCCCTGCGGAAGCTCGGCGAGCGACCTGCGCTGGTCATCGCCAGCAACGAAGATACCTACGCGGCCCGCTCGGCGCGGACGCTGGCCGAGACAGGGCCCGGCCTGCGCGAAATCATCCTGGTGGAGGGGGCGGGACATGGGGCCCGCATCCTCACCAGCCGGCCAGACCTGCTGCCGGTCGTGGTGGACTGGTTCGTCAGGACGTTGCTATGATCGCCCGCTCGGCTGCTGCCGGCCGGCGCATCCGGCTCGCGGCGGGCTCCCTTCACCCAGGCTGGCGGCTCACGACATGCGGCGCGATTCACTGCTCTTCACCCTGTCCGGCATCTTCTTCGGATTCGTCCTCGGTTGGATCGTCGGCAGCCAGCAGGGTGGTTCGCCGGCGGCCAGGGTGGCCGTGCAGACGGCGCCGGCGCCCGCCGCGCAGGCGGGCAGCACGCGCGCCGTCGTGCTCGACGAGGGGCGCGTGCGCAGCCTGACGGCCGCCGCCGAGCAGCGGCCACAGGATGCGGCTGTCCGCGTCGAACTGGGCAACCTTTACTTCGACGCCGAGCGATATCCCGACGCGGTCCGCTGGTACCAGGCGGCGCTGGATCTCGATCCACGCAACGTGAACGCCAGCACCGACCTCGCCGTGAGCTTCTATTACATGAACCAGCCCGATCGGGCGCTGGAGCAGTTCCAGAATTCGCTCACCATCGATCCCAGGCACACGAAGACCCTGCTGAACATGGGCATCGTCCGGGCCTTCGGCAAGGAGGATCTGAAGGGCGCCGCCGAGGTCTGGGAACAGGTGCTCGCGCTGGCGCCCAACAGCGAGGAAGGCCGCGCGGCCAGGCAGGCGCTCGACGCGATGAAGGGCGCACACCCGAACCTCGACGCCACCGTCGCGCCCGAGGCGCAGCGGCCGAACGCCGCCAGTCCCAAGTGATCCCATGCTTGGCTGGATCCTGCGCGTCGTCCTCCTGCTGATCGTCGTGCGCCTGGTCTGGCGGTTCCTGGCCAGCGTGGTGGACGGCATCGCGGGACCGAGGCGCACGACAGGCGTGGCTGCCGGCGGCGCCGGACCGGTGCCGCTCGTCAGGGATCCGGTCTGCGGCACGCACGTGGTGCGCTCGAGGGCGCTGACGGCCTCGGCCGGAGGCCAGACCGTCTGGTTCTGCTCGGAGGAATGCCGGCAGCGATGGCTCGCCGGCCACGGGACCGAAGGCCGATGACGCGCGACGATCAGTTCCGGCACGACATCGTCGAGGTGGGCCGCAGGCTCTACCAGCGCGGCTACGTCGCCAGCAACGACGGCAACATCAGCGTTCGGCTCGACGGCGAGCGCCTGCTCGCCACACCCACCGGCGTCTCGAAGGGCTTCATGACGCCCGACATGATGGTCGTCACCGACATGTCGGGAAGGAAGCTGTCGGGCGACCGCAACGCCTCCTCCGAGCTGAAGATGCACCTGGCCGTCTACCGGCTCCGCCCCGACGTGCAGGCGGTGGTGCACGCGCACCCGCCGCTGGCCACCGGGTTCGCGGTGGCCGGCATTCCGCTGGACCGGGCCGTGCTCGCCGAGGTCGTCACCACGCTCGGCAGCGTGCCGATTGCCGACTACGGCACGCCATCCACGGCGGAACTGCCGGCGGCCGTCAGCAAGTACATCCAGGCACACGACGGCCTGCTGCTGGCCAACCACGGGGCGCTGACGGCCGGGACCGATCTCTTCGGCACCTACTACAAGATGGAGACCATCGAGCACTTCGCGCACATCAGCCTGGTGGCGCGACTGCTCGGACGCGAGCGCGTGCTCTCGCGCGACGAGGTGATGCGGCTCCAGGCGCTGCGCGGCGGCTACGGCATCGCCGCGCCGGCGCCCATCTGCGGCGACACCGGCGGGCCGCGGGAGCAGGACGGGGCGGTGCGCTGTCAGATGGTGCGTGCGCCGGAAAGCGCTACGGCCCGGCTGGTCGACGATCGTTTCGGCGTCGTGATGCACGATACCGGGGAGATTCGACTAACATATCGCGAACTGACGGCTCTCATCGCCGAAGCCGTCCGCGAACTCAGGTAAGGTGGAGGCATCGATGGGAGAAGCGTTGGGAATGGTCGAGACCAAGGGCCTCGTGGCCATGATCGAGGCGGCCGACGCCATGGTGAAGGCAGCCAAGGTCACCCTGGTCGGCTGGGAGAAGATCGGCGCGGGCTACGTCACGGCCATCGTGCGCGGTGACGTCGCCGCGGTGAAGGCAGCGACCGATGCCGGCGCCGCCGCGGCCCGCCGCGTCGGCGAGCTCGTGTCGGTGCACGTCATCCCGAGGCCCCACTCCAACCTCGAGGACGTGCTGCCCATCGGCAAGGCGGCCAAGTAGCACGGTGTTCTTCAGGGGCCGGAGGCATCCACACCAGCTTCCGGCCCCCCTGTCCAGGTCCCCGTCTCCATGATCCTCGCCCGCGTCGTCGGCACCGTCGTCGCAACCCGCAAGGACGAGCGCCTCGTCAGCAACAAGCTGCTGCTGGTGAGGCCCGTCGATCCCAGGGGCAAGGCCGACGGCGCGTACATCGTGGCCGTCGACACCGTCGATGCCGGGGCCGGCGAGACGGTGCTCGTGGTGAGCGGCAGCTCGGCGCGCATGGCCTCGGGCATGAAAGACTGCCCCGTCGACGCCGCCATCGTCGGCATCATCGACGCCGTCACGGTGAAGGAGTGAGGCCCGTGCAGATTGCGAAGGTCGTGGGGACCGTCGTCGCCACGGTCAAGGACGCCAACCTCGCGGCCCGCACCCTGCTCCTCATCCAGCCGCTCGCGCCGGGCGGCGAGCCGGCGGGCAAGCCGCTGGTCGCCTCCGACGCGGTTGGCGCCGGCGTCGGCGAACACGTGTTCTACGTCCGCGGCGCCGAGGCGACGTTCCCGTTCCTGCCGACCATGGCGCCCACCGATGCGAGCATCGTCGGCATCATCGACCACTGGACCGCCGAGTAGGCCACGGGATCGACGACGCGCCATGACCATCGCCCGTGTGATCGGCACCGTGGTCGCCCCGACCAAGCACGAGCGCTTCGAGGGCACGAAGCTGATGCTCGTGCAGCCGATCGATCCCGGCGGCGCCGATCGCGGCAACGCGCTGCTGGCGATCGATTCCGTGGGCGCCGGCGTGGGCGAGCGGGTGCTCGTCGTGCAGGAGGGCAAGGCGGCCGGCATGGCGCTCGGCAAGGGCGCCAACTCGCCGGTGGACGCCGCCATCGTGGGCATCATCGATCACGTCGATCTCTTCGAGGACGCGCGATGACCGACGACGAACTTCGTGCGATCGTGCGCGAGGCGATCGCACGCCAGATGGCGGGCGGAGCGGTGACGCGACGCCACGCCGCAGCCTGTCCGGCGGCGATGGATCCCGGGGCCGCCCTCGTGCCCGAGTGGGGCACGGCACGGATCCCGCAGGCTGCGACGCCGTCCTCGCAGGCCCGCACGCCGGCTGCCGGTGCGAGCGCGGTCATCGCCAACGCCCCGGGTGGCGTGGCGATCGCGGCCGGCCCCGGAGCCTCCGTGCAGGTGCACATCAGCCACGCCACGTTCGCGCTGTTGCCGGCCCGCGACGGCGGCCGCGACGGTTCGTGCGGACACGAACCCGGCGGCACCTGCAACCAGTGCGGCTTCTGCCAGAGCTTCGGCTACTGACGCCGCAGCGGCCGGTTTCCCGCTGTCCGGCCGCGGCGTCGACGGGATCTCAGAACGCCACGCGCCACATCACGAACCGCAGCCACTGGTCGCGCTGGCGGTTGGCCTCGCGCAGGAACGGCCCCACGAGGAAGCGGCCGACGCCAGCGTTCACGCTGACGTACTTCGTGACGTCGATCGTGACCTGTGCGTCGATTGCGTCGCCGAGGCGGCGGCCCGACGCGGGCCCGGTGGGCGGCACTCGCGTGCCGGCACCGTTGTAGTAGCCGTCGGCCTGCTCGCGAACCCACAGCCGGTGCCAGCCACCGCTGACGCGCGTGTCGCGGCGTGGCGTCACGCCGAGCGTCAGCCCCACGTGCTCCATGTTCCGCCACGAGACGCGGTCGGTGAGCCCCCACCGGGCATGGTTGGAGGGGTAGAGCGCGTCGAAGGTACCGGCCTTGCCATCGAGCCGCGACTTGTCGCCGCTGGCCGCGTCGTAGTCGAACGCCACCCGCGGCCGCCAGCCCGCCGTCGAAAGCGTGCGCGCGAGCGTCACGTGCGCCGCCCACGCCTCGAGCGGTGCCTGTGCCACGTGCCCGCGCTGAATCGCGCCCTCGAGGGTGTAGTCGAACCGGGACGGCAGCGGGCCCGCGGCCCGCAGGCCGAACGTGGCCACGCGCAGATCGCCTCGCCGGCCGCGCTCGTCGACGGCACGATCCTGCGCCTTCACGAGCACATAGGCATCCCACGCGCGCCTGGACCTGGTGGTCAGGCCGAGGTAGGCACCCGAGAACCAGTCGCCACGCTGCCGCTCGTCGAACCGCGTGGGATCGATGATCACCGGCTGGGTCGCGAACAAGGTCACGGTCCATCGCGCCCGGGAGAGGGCCACTGACAGCCCGTCGGAAGTTCGCGTGACGTTGCCCCAGTCCGAGGGCGCGACGAGGCGGCCGTCGCCGAAGGCCAGTTCCTGTCGTCCGGGCCTCACGACGACGCCCGAACCGGGAGGCATGATGTCGACGAACGCCTGCCGCAGGTCGAGTTCGTTGAACATGCTCGCCGGCTTGACGGGCAGCCCATAGCCGGCCACCCGCGCGTCCTGAAACTGGACGACGCCGCGCAGCCACGCCGCCGGCCGCACCTCGGCCTGCAGCCGGATGCGGTTGAGGTAGTAGGTGTCCTCCGGCGAGGTGCCGCGCCAGCTCTCGAGGCGGCCGCGCTCGACGAAGCTCAGCTTCAGCCAGGCCGGCCACCCGCGATCCATCGACGATTCGGCCGGCTGAGCCTGGACGGAGGGGGGCTGGCCCGCACCGGCCGGCGCGGCGGCCGGTGACTGCGCCAGCGCGGGCCAGGCTGACGCCAGCGTGAACAGGCATGCCGCGACGGTGAGTTTCCGCACGATGTGTTCCTCGCAAGGCGCCACGCGCACGCGACGGTCGTCCACGCCGGCAGCGGCTACGGAGTCTATCGGATGGCGGCGGCATGGACCTAAGCTCTGCCGGAACCGGATCGCTCCGAATGCCGGCGGCCGCCTCGCCCCGCGCCTGCGGTAGGCTATCGGCCATGGCCGCCGCGCTCGTCAACACGATCCTTCCAGCGCCGGTGCTCGCCGTGCGGCGCGGCCAACCACCGCCGACCCCCATCCCGCAGGGATCTGCCCCCATGCCCACTGCCGAATCCACACGCGGCGGCATGCCGGCCGCACGCTTTCACGGTACCCACGCCGGCGCAACGGTCGTGGCGTCCATCATGCGGCGCATCGGCCGCGCCATCCGCGGGATGGACCGGCCGGTAATCGAGAAGCTGCAGGCCGACAACGCGTCGACGCCCTTCCGCACGCTCGTCTCGACCATGCTCTCGGCGCAGACGCGCGATCCGGTCACCCACCAGGCGTCGCTGCGGCTGTTTGCGGCCGCTGACTCGCCGGTCGCGCTCGCCGCGCTCCCGGCGAAGACGATCGAGCGGCTCATCTACCCGGTGAGCTTCTACCGCAACAAGGCGCGGCACCTGAAGGTGACGGCCCGCGACGTGCTCGAACGCTTCGGCGGCCGCACGCCGACGACGATGGAGCAGTTGCTGACGCTGCGTGGGGTGGGGCGCAAGACGGCCAACCTGGTGTTGATCGTGGCGCACCGGAGCGCCGACAACATCTGCGTCGACACGCACGTGCACCGCATCGCCAACCGGCTCGGCTGGGTGCGGACCCGGACGCCCGACCAGACCGAGCGCGCGCTCTACGAGGTGGTGCCCCGGCGCTGGTGGAAGCTGGTCAATCTCTACCTCGTGATCTGGGGCCAGCAGGTGTGCCGGCCCGTCTACCCCCGCTGTGGCGCCTGCGCGGTCGCCGACGTCTGCCCGCGGATCGGGGTCACGCGCGAAGGCCGGGTATGATCGGGGGTGCGCGCGGAGCCCTGGCGGGTCCCGACGTGTCCGCCGCGCCGTGCGCATCGGAGGACGCATGTCACCTCGACGCATCCTGATGCCGCTGTCCGCGATCGTGTTCGCCCTCGCCCTCGCGCCGCTCGCCGCCCAGGCGCCCAAGCCGGCGGCGAAGCCGGCCGCCAAGCCCGCCGCGGCCAGCGCGCCCACCCCAGGCGCCGGCCCCGTCATCGTCGTCGACACGGCGAAGGGCACCTTCGAGTTCGAGACCTACCCGGACGAAGCCCCGAAGACCGTGGAGCACATCCTGCGGCTGGTGAACCGCAACTTCTACAACGGTCTGCGCGTGCACCGCGTGGTGGCCGGATTCGTGGTGCAGTGGGGCGACCCGCAGACGCGCGACATGAGCAAGCGCGGGTCCTGGGGGCGAGGGGCGGCCAGCCAGAGCGGCCGGCCGATTGGCGTGGCCGAGATCTCCAAGAAGCGGACGCACGTGCTCGGCGCGGTGGCCGTGGCGCACTCGGGCGACCCGGCGCAGGGCGACAGCCAGATCTACGTCGTCACCGGCGACAACACCCCCAACACGCGGAACCTGAACGGGAAGTACACCGTGTTCGGCAAGGTGATCTCGGGCATGGACGTCGTGATGAAGCTGCAGGAGACCGACGTCATCCGCAAGATGTCCGTCAAGAAATAGGGCCGG
>JBDIBB010000006.1:0-55815 GCA_039812685.1 Vicinamibacteraceae bacterium | reverse complement strand
GGCTCGTCGTCGGCGGCCAGCTTCACGTTGGACAGCCGGAACGGCCGATCGACGCCGCCGGCCTCGTTGACGTCGATTCGCAGCGTGCCGATCTCCCCGGTCCACAGCACGGGCGACCAGGGTTCGATGGCCGGCTCGACCGGGCCGGTCTTGGTGAGCGTCTTCAGGTCCATCGAGAAGGTGTGCGGTCCGCCGTCGAGCACCACGGCCGGCCTGGTCTCCGAGAAGGGCACGTTCTGGCCGTGCGCGCGAGACCGCCAGGCAACGCGGAACACCGAACCCCAGTCCCAGCCGAGCGCGATGGGCCCGGGCAGCTCCTTGCCGGTGAGGTACTCCAGGGTGAAGGTGAGCCGGTGGTAGTTGTCGGCCGGGATCACCAGCTCGCGCGGGTAGGTGATGGCATCGTCGGCGAGCGCCACGAACGCGTCGCCGCCGCCCGGCAGATCGCCGCCGGGCCCGAGCGTCGTGGCGGTGAGGCCGTTCTCGTCGTAGGTCGGCGGCGTCATGTCATACACGCGCCCGTAGCGCGTGATGTCCTGGGGATTGGTGAGATCCCAGGCGTCGCCGATCACCGCTCGCGCGAAGTCGCGGCCGCCGCTCACGTCCGGCTCGGTCACGTGGATCACCGGCGGCGGGTCGATGACCAGGGTCTGGCTGCGGCTCGTGCTGCCGCGCGAGGCGGTGATCGTCCACGTGCCGGGTGGCAGGAAGCCGTAGTCCCACAGGAAGGAGGTGCCGTCGGCGAAGGTGGTGGCGGCGGTGCCGTTGTCCGGGGTGATCTGGACGACGTCGCCCGTCTCGGCGTGCTGTGCCATGACGGTGACCGGGCCGCCGAAGCCCGAGAACGAGAGGTTGACGACGGCCGTGCCGCGCTCGGTGAGGCGCACCCAGTCGACCTCGACCGTCCTGTTGACGAGCGCGGTCGTGTATTGGTCGCCCAGCGTGATCTCGATGCCGCGCATCGTGCCCGTCCAGGGGACGCCGTGCGCCCACACCCCACCCGGCAGGTCGAGGTCCACCTTGAAGATCTGCCAGCCGGAGCGCTGCCTGTCCGCCGGCATCTGGTTGTTGTAACGGCTGCCCTGCTGGTTGTAGCCGATGGCCGGCCACAGTCGTCCGCCCGCGCTGTTGGCGTTCCGCACGATGTCGCGGAACCACATCACCTGCATGAGGTCGTAGTCGATGCCGGTGGCCGGGCGCCGCACGCGGAACGAGAGCCGCCGGTAGCGGTTGGCGTCGATCGGGTACCGCACGCCGTTCTTGCCGGCCATGTTGAGCCCGCCCTCGATGCCCTCGAACTGGAGGCTGATCTTCGGCGCCGACGTGGCGGCAATCCCGGTGAAGACGCCGTTGACGAGCGCGGGCCGGCCCACCCAGGCGCTCAGATAGGCGTTGGTCGGGTGCAGCGAATACTGGAGGTTGTAGTCGGTCTCCTGCTCGAAGTCCCAGGCGTCGCCGATCACGTCGGTCGCGAAGTCGCGGCCCGCCGGCTCGCCCGCCGCGCCGGCGGCTGCCATCGCGCCCCCACCGGAGGGCCGGGTCATCGTGAAGGACTGACCCGCGGCCGTGCCGCCCGCGAGCCCGCAGAACACCACGCACAGAATTGCCGGTCGGAATTTCATGATCGTGATCGCGTCGCGCCGTGGGGGAGCCGGAGCACCGCGTCCCTCCAGATCACCAAATCGTTCAACCAGGCCCGGTTTCCGTAGCGATTTCTGCGTTCGTGCGCCTGGCATCCCAGGATCTCGCCGCGCACCGGGCGCGCGGGATCCGAACCCGATCCCGCCGCGTTGCCGAGCGAGCGAGCAAGGGAAGTGCCAGCCCACGGTCGTGCTGGCGACCGCGCCCGAAAGCCGTCGGACTCGGGGCCGGGACTGCGACATACTACGCGGCAATGCCCGGGTCGGCCGATCTCGTCAGCGTGGGTTTCGGATGCGTGGCGGTGTGTCTGCTGGTCTGGGCGGCGCGGCGGTGGCCGCGCGCGGTGGACGCCGATCGCGGCCTGGCGCCGCTGGCCTGCGCCGCCCTCGCGTGCCTGCTCGCGGCCTTCGCGCTGTTTCCCGAGACGTGGCTGCGCGGCTGGGTGCTGTCGCAGGCGGCCCTGCTCGAGGACCTGTGGCCGTGGGCCGCGCGGCCCCCGGGCGTCGCCGACGGCCACTGGCGCAATCCACTGCTCGGCGATGCCGTCTGGTGGGGCTACCCGTGGATGGTAGCGGTCACCGAGGCGTGGCGGAGCGCGCGCGTGCCGCTCTGGAGCGCGGCGAGCTACGCCGGGCATCCGCTGGCCGCCTCCTACCTGCCGGCTGCCTTCTCGCCGTTCACCGCGATCGCGGCCATCGTACCGATGCCGTGGGCCACGGTGGCCGTCGCCATCGCCCGCCTCGCCGTCGGCGGCGCCGGCATGTTCGTGGCCCTGCGCCGCATGGGCCTGATGGTGCCGGCGGCCGGGTTCGGCGCCCTGGCCTGCGCGCTCAATCCGTTCAGCCTCGTCTGGCTCGAGGATCCATCGGCCTCGGTGGTGGCGTTCACGCCGTGGCTGCTCGCCGCCGCCTGGATGGTGATCACACGAGGCTCGCGGCGCGACGTCGCCGGCCTCGCCGTGGGCGTGGCGCTCGTCCTGCTGGCCGGCAACCCGCAGACGGCCTTCAACGTGGCCCTGCTGGCAGCCGCCTTCGTCGTGGCCGGCATCGTGGCCGGGCGCGAGCGCGGCCACCGCGCCGGGACGGCCGCGCGCCTCGTCGCGGGCGTCGCGCTCGGCCTGCTGCTTGCAGCCGTGCAACTGGTTCCCTTCGCCGAGTACGCCCGCGAGAGCCGCGTGCTGGCCGCGCGCAGCGCGAAGGCGGGCAACCACACGTTCGTGCCGCGGCGCGCCGCGGTGGCCGCCATCGTCCCGGCGTTCTTCGGGAACCCGGCGGGCGCGTCGGTGACCGTCGCCAATCGCTTTGGCGAGCCGACGAACGACGTGGAGCAGGTGGCCTACCCGGGGGTCGTCATCTGGCCGCTGGCCGCCGTGGGCCTGGCGGTGTCGTGGCGACGCTGGCCCGTGGCGGGTGTCGCAGCGGCGGGCGTGGCGGGCGCAGCTCTGAAGTACGGCGCGCCGGGCGTGCTGCAACTGGCTGGCGTCGTGCCGCTCTTGCGCGTGACGCCGCTGGGGCGGTTCGGCGTGGTCGTGATCCTCTCGGCCATCGTGCTCGCCGCGATCGGCCTGGACGTGCTGCTGCGGATCGCGCCAGGGCGGCGAACGGATCTGGCGGCGGGCCGCATCAGGCTCGCGGCGGGCCTGGCCGTGGCCGGCTGCGCGGCCATCGTGCTGCTGTCGCTCGCGCGTGAGCGCGCGGCGCTCGAGGACGCCGGCCTGTGGGCGCTGACCGTGCAGCGGTCGCTGACCGCGATGGTGGGCCTCGCCCTCGCCCTGCTCATCGTCCGCGCGCGCCTGCGCCGGCGGCTCGGACCGGTCGCACTGGTGGCGGTGTTCGCGGCGCTGCTCGCCGCCGATCTCGTGCCGCTCGGCCGCGGGTTCAGGCCGCTCGTCCCCGCCCCGCTCGTGTACCCGCCCGTCCCGGAGATCGACGTCGTGCGACAGGATCCCGGCCTGTTCCGCGTGGCGGGCTGGGGCAGCGCCCTGCTGCCGAACTCGCACGTCGTCTACGGGCTCCAGCAGTTCCGCGGCTACGATTCGATGAATCAACGCGCGTACAGCGAGTTGATCGACGCGACGCTCGGACCCGAGCGCGCGCTGCACGTCGACCGCCCGTTCGCCGACGGGCAGGTGTGGGACCTGCTCAACGTGAAGTACGTGTTCACGCGGCCGGACGTGCGCCTGCCCGACGCGCACTTCGAGCGGATGCCGGGCCTCGCGCCCGTCTATCGCAACCGTCGCGTGATGCCGCGCACCTTCCTCGTCGCCGAGGTTCGCGCAGCCAGCGCGTCCGACGCGGCCCGGGCCATCGCCGATGGCACGGTCGACGTGCGGCGTGTGGCGCTCATCGACAAGGGACTCCCGGCCGGTGAGATGCCGGAAGCCGGCGACACGGCCCTGGACGAGATCGATGTCACGCACTACCGCGACGAGCACGTCGAGATCCACACGAATACCTCCGGCCGCCGCCTGCTCGTGCTGAGCGATCTCGACTACCCCGGGTGGAAAGCGACCGTGGACGGCGCCGGCGCCCCGATCCATCGCGTGAACGTCGCCTTCCGCGGCGTGACCGTGCCGGCCGGCCGGCACGTCGTGCGGTTCGACTACGAACCGCTGTCGTTCCGCGTCGGAGCGGGGCTGAGCGCGCTGGCGGCGCTCACAGTCATCGGCCTGACCGTGTGGCCGCCGCGACGCGGCCGGCCCGGGGACGCCGAATCGCGCCCTCAGCCGTAGAAGCGCCACGTCAACGCCGCCAACCATCCGTTGATGGCTGCCAGCACGCCCAGCGTCGTCACGCAGGCGGCTACCGCGACGCACCGCGGGCGCCGGCCGTCCACCGCATCAGCGTCCAGCCAGCGCAGTGACGCCACCACCAGCGCCGCGACGAGCAGGGGCGTCCACCACAGCGCAACCGATCTCGTCCACGGCAGGCGCCGGTGCACCCGCACCCAGAACCATCGCAGTGGCTCGAGAAGCCTCGCGCCGTGGGCCGATACCGGCGATGGCAACCGCCATTGGAGGATGGCGACGGGGCCGGAGGGCACGATGACGAGGCCCTCGGGCGTGGATTGCCGTTCCACCCCCGTGACGTCCGCGGCGAGGCGCGCGCCAGCCAGCGGCACGTCGTCGAGCAGCCGCCCGCTCGCGGAGACGATCGCGAGGCGGGAGAGACGGGTCGTCGCCATGCCGCCGGTGAGATCGAGCCGCAGCTGCGAGATGGGGCTGTTGGCAATCGGGAAGCGGTGTACCGCTTCACCGTCGCGGCGCCGCACCTCGAGCGTGTGGCTCTCGGCCGCGGTGAAGCCGGCGCCCGCGTCGTAGTGAAGCGTCGCGAGCCCGTCGCCTTCGATGCGGAGCGTGGCCTCGACGAAGGCGACGGGCCGGGCGGCGAGCGCCGCGCTGCCGGCCGTTGCCGCCAGGGCGCCGAGGGCGAGCGTGGCGAGCGCACAGCCTCGCGCATGCCGCCGTGCCCACGCGCCGAGCGCCGCCGCGGGGCGACCGGCCATCAACGCGACCGGCAGCGCGAGATACAGCGCCTGCGGCAGCACGAACGGCAGCCACTGCCGCCCCTGCGCCTGCACCAGCCCCATCGTTGCCGACACCCACAGCATCTCCGCCGTGAACACCGCCATGGCGATGGCGAGGCAGGCCGACCGCGCCAGCGTGGACGTGTCCATCCCGCGCGCCCACGACGCCAGGCGGTGCGGCCCGGGTTCGGCGGCAATCCGCAGCGCCAGCAGCGCCGCCGGCAGCAGCGTCCAGGCGAGCAGCGGGCCCACCATCCAGCCGCTCACGCCGTAATCGAGCCAGCCCCATACGCCCCAATAGCTGCGGAAGGACAGTGGCAGGGCGACGTGCCACCAGGTGGCGAGGTTTTCGGCGATGGTGGAGGCGCCCGGCGCCGGCGTCCACATCACCATGCCCATCCAGTTGTCGTACAGGATGCGGGACCGGAGCAGCCACCACCCGCCGGCGGCTCCCATCGTCACGACGATCAGGGCCGCCTGGCGACCCGCTTCCAGCCGGCGCAGTGTCCCGGCGGCCATCGCCGCCGCGGCCAACGCGGCCGCGCCGGCCAGCAGCGGCGGCACGTCGTGCGGCTTGGTGAGCAGCAGCGCGCCGAGCGTGGCGCCGAGGACCATCGCCCGCCGCCGCGACGGACCGCGCCACCAGCCGAGCGCGATCGCGAAGGCGGCGGTCACCAGCAGCAGCGCCAGCACGTCGGGCTGCACCGACACCGTCATCATCGACAGTTGCGGCTGGAGGGCGATGACGCCCAGTGCCGTCGTCGCCAGCCGCGGCGGCACATCGAGGTGGCGCAGGGCCGCGGCCGCGGCCCACAGCGCGAGCAGGAACATGGCGATCGAGCACAGCCGCGCCGAGTAGAAGCGGAGCAGGGGGTTCACGCCAGCCGCGCGCTGGACGCGCAGCAGCACCGCGAGCGCGCCGTGGTAGAGCGGCGGGTAGTTCATCGCCGCGTTCCAGGTCCGCACGTGCGACAGGTCGAGTTCGCGGCCGTCCCACGCGGCCGCCGCGGCCAGCATGTCCGACAACGGCTGGCGCTTCGGCAGCACCGCGTCGGTGAGGTGGGGAAAAACGCCCGCAGCGCCCGCCACGGCGCGCACCTCGCTGGTGACGACCTCCGCGTGCCGCATGACCGTGGGACGCGTCACCTCGCCTCGCAGGAACGCGAGAGGGGGCACGCGCGAGAGATACACGGCGTAGTCGTAGTGCGCGTACTCGTCGGGCGTCTGGAACGGCGGGATCAGCGCGGTGAGCGCCAGGCCCTTCACCAGCGCAATCGCCAGGATCCAGCGCAACCCCGGGAGGGCGGCGCGCGTGGGTCCCGGTGGCGATGGGGGAGCGTGAGGAGGCGAGGAGGCCGGGCGGCTCATCGCGTGGCACGCGGCACGGTGCCGCCGGCCGTCCGGTTGGTGAGGATGCCGGCGAGGAAGCCCGCCAGCCATTCGGCGACAGCGATCGCGCCGACGCCGGTGACCGCTGCCCATTGCCGCACGGGCGCGCATCGCGCGAGCGTGACGAGCGCGGCCAGCAGCACGACGCCGTGCGCGGCCGCCATCCACGGGCGCGCGGCGGGCCAGGCCCAGCCTGCCTGCGAGAAGATCCCGGCGAGCGCGACGAACGCCAGGGCCTGGATCGGCCGGAAGATGCCGTAACGGCGCACCAGCACGCCCTGGCCGCGGCCGTAGCGCCGCATCATGCGGCCGAACCATCCGAGCCCCGCCTGCCGCCGGTGGCGCACCGCGGCGCCGGGCACGAACCAGCAGCGGTGGCCCGCCAGCGCGAGGCGGCGGTCGAGGTCGACGTCCTCGCCCGGCCAGAGGCCTTCGGTGAACCCGTTCATCGCCAGGAACGCCGTGCGGTCGTAGACGCTGTTGCAGCTCGCGTTGTGGGGCACTTCGCGCTCGCCGCCACCGGTCCGGCTGTATTCGGCGACCACCGACGCGCAGGCGAGGAAGCTCCGGATGGCGGCGCTGGCGTGATCCTCGTTCGCGAAGACGTGCACCTGCGGTCCGCCGGCCGAGACGATGCCCGATCGGCGCAGCGGCGTGACCAGCGCGCGCAGCCAGTGCGGCGGCACCTCGCAGTCGGCGTCGGTGAAGGCGAGCACGTCGCCCGCGGCCTCGCGGGCGCCGAGGTTGCGCGCGGCCGAGGCGCCGCCCGTCGATGGCAGCACGCGCACGCCCGCAGCCCGCGCGATCTCCGCCGTCGCGTCGCTCGATCCATCGTCGACGAGCAGGATCTCCACCGACGGATAGTCGAGCGCGCGCAGCGAGGCCAGGCAGGGCGGCAGGGTGGCGGCGGCGTTCCTCGCGGCAATCACCACCGACACGCGTGGCCAGCCGGCCGGATCAGGCGTCATCGCCTTCGGCGCGTGCCGGCTCGTCTTCCTCGACGGCGGGGCGCGCCGGGGCCTGCATCGCGCGCAGCAGGTCGAGGTAGAACGACGAGAAGAGCACCTGCGCGCCCATGACGATGAGCGTGAGGGCGAGAATCGCGAGGCGCACCGCGACGAGCGGTCCCGCGAACCCCTCGCGCAGCCAGTGCACGAGAATCGCCAGGTTGCCGGCCGCGCCGGCGGCCAGCAGCAGCCCGCCGGCCACCAGCCCGCGCTCCAGCGTGAACCACCGTGGCGGCGCTTTCCAGCTCGTGGCGAACAGGCCCAGCGTGAGCACCTGCGTGCCGAGGGTGGCGAGCAGGCTGCCGACGAACATCACGTGGAAGTCGACGAAGCGGCCCAGCACGACGATCGGGCCGCGCACCAGCGCGGCGAGCAGCAGCAGGCCCAGGGCCACCATCAGGCCACCGGGCCACGTGAAGAGGTGGCGCGGGCTGTAGAGCAGCAGCAGGCGCAGGTGCCGCCAGCCGTCGCGGAACGTGCGCAGCTTCGATTCGCCGCCGCGGGAGCGGTAGGCGATGGGCACCTCCCGGATGCGCCAGCCGGCGCGCGCCGCCGCGATCAGCATCTCGGAGGCGAACTCCATGCCGGTGGTGCGCAGATCGAGCCGCTCCAGGGCCTCGCGGCGGAACGCTCTGAAGCCGCTGTGGGTATCGGAGATTCGCGTGCGGTAGATCAGGTTGAGCATCGCCGAGAGCGCCGGGTTGCCCACGTAGCGGTGCAGCCACGGCATGGCGCCGGGCGAGATGTCGCCGCGCAGGCGGGAGCCGAGCACGAGGTCGGCGCCGCGATCGAGTTCGGCGACCAGCGCCTCGATTTTCGAGAAGTCGTAGGTGTCGTCTGAATCACCCATGACGATGGTGCGGCCGCGGGCCGCGGCAAAGCCGCCGCGGTAGGCGCTGCCGTAGCCGCGCTCGCGCACGTGCACCACCCGCGCGCCGTGGTCGCGCGCGATCTCCACGGACCGATCGGTGGAACCGTTGTCGGCGACGACCACCTCGCCGCGCGCGCCGAGCCGGCGCAGGCCGTCGCACGCCGAGTCGATGCAGGCGGCGAGCGTGTCCTGCTCGTTGAGGCAGGGCATCACCACCGAGACGTCGATCGGTGCGTGGGCTGACGATGTGGCCACGGGGGCGGGGACGGGCGGCGAATGTGGTGCGGTGGGCATGGCCGGCGACACAGGGTACAACGGGTCGGCGCTGACGGCGCGCCGGGGTGCGTGTCCGGGGCGACGTTCCACGCGGGTGAACGCGCGGTCCGTCATGTCGGTCGGCGCAACCGCGCGTTACGGGCCGCGCTGGGCGCGGGCCAGCGCCAGGCGGTTGCGCCACACCAGCGCCGCGCGCACCGGCGGCGCCTGCTTCACGCGTTCGATCAGGCCCTCGGACATGCCCAGCGCCAGCGCCGTGCGCTTGAGCCACTTCGACAGGCGGTACTTGCGCTCGAGCCGCGCGCGCACGGCCTGCATGCCGGGCAGCCGATCGGCGGCGTGACGGGGATCGAGGCAGAAGCGCAGCAGTGGTGCCGTCACGACGCCCCACCGCATCTCCGCGGCCGCCACGCGCAGCGCCGCCCGGCTCGCCTCGCGCCGCGTCAAGTCGTCGAGCAGCGTCTCGATGGCCGCGGCCAGCGCGGGCACGTCCTCCGGCGGCACGGTGAGCCCCAGGCCGCGGGCTTCCACCAGCCCGGCGAACACGTCGCCCCGCGTGCACACGATCGGCAGCGCCGCCCAGAAGTAGTCGAGCATGCGGGTGCGGTACGACAGGCGCGTCTCCAGGTGGTCGCGGTGCGTGCTGACGCCGAGGTCGGCCTCCTGCAGCCAGAGATGACGCTCGGCGTACGGCACCCAGGGGTTGAAGACGACGTGGGTGTCGAGCACGCCGAGGTCGCGGGCGATCGCGATCGTCTCCTCCACGGCGCGCATCGGCGGCACGTCGGGGTTCGGGTGGCGCGTGCCCATGAAGACCAGCTTCACGTCGGGCCGCCGCCGCGCGATGAGGGCGATGGCGCGCACGAGGTTCTGCGGATCCTGCCAGTCGAGGATCGATCCCGCCCAGAGCACGATGCGATCGCGCGGCCCGATGCCGGGCAGCACGCCGCGCATCACCGCGCGCGCCGGTGGCGGCGGCGGATCGTCCGGCAGGCCGAAGGGCACCACGTCGATGAGCGAACGAAGCGTGGGATCGTCGGCGTACGTCCGGGCGTTGACGCGGCCCGCCGTCTGCAGCGCGCCGATCCAGAAATCGCGCTGGCGCTCGCTGGCGCACAGGAAGAAGTCGCCCGCCTCCAGTTGCTCGTTCTGCGCGAGGAGCACCGGCCGCGCCTCCGCGAGGATGGCGTCCATGTCCATGGCGCCCGGCCCGCCGCCGGCCATCGCCGAAGTGCGCATCTCGAGGTGCTCGATCGTGAACGGGCAGTAGAGGTCGACGACGATCTTCAGCGGGAGGCGTGCCAGCGACGGGAAGCGCGCGAGCGTGAACCCCTGCAGGACGACGACGTCGGCGTCCTGCGCCAGCGCGCGGACCGGGGCCTGCGCCGTGAAGCTGTACTGCGCCAGGCGGCACCGGTCATCGCCGATGTCCGGCGGGAACGGTGTGGCGACCGTTACCAGGCAGTGCGACGCGAGGGCGCGGCCCAGTTCGAGCGCGCGCACCCCCGGTCCCGACATGTTCTGCCGCAGCGGCTCATGGGTGATCACCAGCACGCGCGTGCGCTGACGGAACACGCGCGCCAGATCCAGGCGCGCTACCAGTGCTTCGTGCGCGCGCACGTAGCTCGTGCGGCTCGACAGGCACTCCAGCGCGCGGCCGAAGCGCGGCAGCACGTCGCGGTCCGGCGTCGTGCGTGCCGGCGCCAGCCGATGCCGATCGGCCACCACCGCGGGCAGTGCCCGTACCGCCTCGCCGATGGCCGCAAGCGACTCCACGGGGCATCGCCGCAGAAACCGTCCAGGCGCGACCGAGGGCGGGCGGCCGTGGCGCCTGTCCGCCGCGTCGCGCCTCGCCCAGCTGCCGATTCGCGGCGTCCACGGCGCGATGGCCTGCGCGGACGGCGACCTCCGATCGAAACCGCAGTCCTGGACGATGCGGCGGACGGCAAGCAGCAGCATCGCGCCCAGACTGTGGCGCAGGGCGCGATCGCCGTAGCGCTTGGTCGCCGTCCAGATGGCGTTGCGTTCCATCAGGAACTGCTTCTGTCCGCGCGGCTGCAGCCTCGACGTGGCGCCGTGCCGGTGGTAGACGACGGCCTCGGGCACCACGCGCACGTGCCCGCCGGCCAGCCGCACGCCCCACCCCAGGTCGATGTCGTCGTAGTAGGCAAAGAACCGGTCGTCGAACCCGCCGGCGCGCTCGTAGGCGTCGCGGGTGATGGCGAATGCGCCGCCGTTGGGGAAGAACGACTCGCCCGCGGCCGAGAGTTCGGGGCGGACGGCCTCGCCGTAGTGCTCCTGGAAGCCGCGGGCCTCGAAGCTGATCGTGCCGCGCACGAAGTCGAGGCGGCGGCCGTCCCAGCTGAGCACGCGCGCGGCCGTGCACGGGTGCCGCGCGTCGATGGCCGCCACCAGCCGGCGGATGGCGTCGGGCTCGACCCGCATGTCGTTGTTGAGGAACACGAGCACGTCGCCGCGCGCCTGGGCCACGCCGGCGCTGTTGCCGCCCGTGAACCCGCGGTTCTCGGGCAGGGCGACGACGCGCACGGCGGGGAAGCGCGAGGCCATCAGCGCGCGTGAGCCGTCGGTGGATCCGTTGTCCACGCAGATGACGTCGAGGCGATCGGCCGGCCAGTCGCTCGCCGCGATCGACGAGAAGCACGCCTCGAGGTGCGGCTCGCCGTTCCAGTTGACGACGATGACCGAGACGAGGGGGAGGGCGACGGTGCCGTCCGGCCCGGATGGCGGGCGGGCGGGTGTTGCCGTTGTCGCTGCCGGCGCGTCGTTCGCGAGGGTGTCCACCCGGTCGTCCGGGAGGTCGGCGGTGCCGGCAGCGGCCGACGCGGTGCCCGACTCGCGGATCTTCGCGCGCGGTGATGCCGTGCGCGGCGGCCATCCCGCCACGAGTCGATCCACGGCGGCGTCGAGGCCGAGCAGCGGGACGAGGCTGCCCACCTCGTCGCATGGCCAGAAGGTGGCGTTGCGCGTGACCCCGGCGCGGCCGAGCAGCCGGTCCAGCGTGGCCTGCCTGGCCCAGTCGCCGCCGAAGCGCAGCGATGCCGGGTCCAGGCCGGCCGCGCGCCACGCCGCGGCGACGGCGCGCGTGGCCACCAGGCCGAGCAGGGCGCCGGCGTCAGTAGGATCGGCGCGGCGCAGCGCGATCAGCGCGGCGTTGCGCCACGAGAGCAGCGCGTGCGCCGGATCGGTTGGTGCGCCGGCCGTGTCCTGGCTGAGCGGTTCACCGGCGATCGGTACGATCTCCACGGGCAGGCCGGCATCCAGCGCCCGCAGCGCGAGGTCGATGATCTCGCCCACGCCGTCCAGGTGCTGGTCGAGCCCGCCCAGGCCCGCAAGCGCCGCGCGGCCCATGGCGAAGACGGAGACCTCCGGCAGCGGGTCGCCCGGCGCCCCGGCGAAGACCTGCGCCGCGGCTTCCGCTGCGGCGCTCGCGAAGTCGTCTGTCAGCCGAAGGGTCCAGTCATCGAGCAGGTTCGAGGGGCCGGCCAGCGTCAGCCCGGGCCGGGTCATGTTGGCCAGCAGCAGCGCGGCCGCGGCCTCAGGGGCGGGCAGGACGGCGCCAGCCAGTACCAGCACGCGGTCGCCATCGGCGGCCTCCGCCGCGGCGTTGACGCGGACGGCCCGCGAGTGCCGGACGCCGCGGGCATCGACGAGGACTGGCGCCGATGTCCCGCCCTCCGCCGCGAGCGTGACCTGCAGCGCGTCGAGCCACGCGGGCGCCGGGATCGTCGGCCCGGCGGCGATGATCGGCGTGCGCGCGGTCACCGCGGCCTCACGCGACGGAGCCAGCGGCGGGCCGGTGCCCCGCCACGTGATCCCACGAGCCGTGGAGGGTGATGAGACCGAACCGCTCGAGTGTGCCGCCCTCCACGACCGTGAAGCTGGCCACGCGCTCACGGTGATCGTAGGCGTCGGCGAGTTCGTGGTCGTAGACCGACACCGACAGCACGTAGCGCCCTGGCAGCAGGGGAAGTCGCGCCACGGTGAAGCGTATTTCGCCCGGGCCTTCCACCGAGTCGATCGGGAAGCCGCTCATGCGCGTGTTGGGGCCCGTGAGGTGCGCGCCGTCCTCGTGGTAGACGGCCAGGCCGAACACCGGACGCACCACGCGCGCCTCGCTCGCGTAGCGCATGGCCAGCACCAGCGTCTGGCCCGTGCGGAACACGTCGGCCGGGCGCCCGTCCTCGGTGCGCGTCTCCACGTGTTCGATCCGTACCGCCTTGCTGCCCCAGCGGTGCTCGCCGGGCACGAAGCCATCGGCCGAGGCCAGTTGATGGTAGACGGCAAGCGTCTCGGGCGTGCGGCCGGCGTGCACCAGGCGCCCGCCGCTGAGCAGCACCGCGCGCGGCGCCGTGCGCTCGACGAGCAGCGGATCGTGGGAGACGAGCACGATCGTCACGCCCTGCTGCTGGAACTCGCGCAGCCGGTGCAGCGACTTGCGCTGGAACGCCTCGTCGCCGACCGCGAAGGCCTCGTCCACGAGCACGATCTCCGGGTCGAGGTGCACGGCGACGGCCAGGCCCAGCCGCATGTACATGCCCGAGGAGTAGTTGCGGACGGGCATGTCGATGAACCGCTCGAGTTCCGCGAAGGCGATGATGGCGTCCAGCCGCGGCGCCACCTCGCGCCGCGTGAGCCCATGGAGCGAGGCGTTGAGGAAGATGTTCTCGCGGCCGGTGAGATCGGCGGTGAAGCCCGCGCCCAGTTCGAGCAGCGACGTGACGCGCCCGCGCACGGTGGCGCGCCCCTCGTCGGGCTCGAGGATGCCGGCGATCACCTGCAGCAGCGTGCTCTTGCCGCCGCCGTTGGGGCCGATGACCGCCAGCGTCTCACCGCGGGCGATCTCCAGCGACACGCCGCGCAGGGCCCAGAGATCCTCGCGCCCGGATCCTCGCCCGGCGAGTCGATCGAGGATGCGATCCTTCAGGCCGCCCGCGCGATGCCGGTCGATGAGGAACCGCTTGGAGACGCCGTCGAGCGCGACGGCCGGCGAGGCTGACACCGGCGGAGTGTACCGGAGGCGGCGGCCGGGCGGCAACCGAAGGGGATGCGCCTGCCGGCGCGCCGGCGCGTGCGCGTCGCGCCGGTTGCGGAAGGATAAGATGACGGCGTGCCACACGGTGCCACCGCGGCCCGACGATGGACGTTGCTCGTCCTCAGCGCGGCGCTCGTGCTGTTTCAGGCCTACCTGTTCTTCTGGCGGGCCTACGGGACGCCTTCGACGACCGCGGGCGAACGGCGGATGCTCGGCGAGGTGGCGGGTGCGGTGACCGCGATCCAGACGTTCGAGATGGATGCGAACGGCCTGGAGGCCATCACCATCTACGCCGCGGAGTCCGACAGGGTCCGGGGACCGGTGGTGTTCGAGCTGGCCGAACTGACGGATGCCCGGGCTGCGCCCGTGACGCTGTTCCGCGACTCGCGCGACGCCGCGGCGGTCGCCCGTGGAGGGCCCTTCACGTGGCGGTTCAGCCCCGTCGACGGCTCGCGCGGCAAACAGTACGCGCTCACGGTGAGCATGCCGAACGCGCCGTTCGGTGAGGGGCAGGCCATCCGGCTGTACGCGACGCGCGGCGAGCGCTATGCGGACGGGGCGCTCACCTACGATGGCAGGAGCGAGTGGGGCGATCTCGTCTTCGCGACCGAGGCGGCGCGCGCCACCTCGTTCCGGCGCTTCGAGCACGCGCTGCGCGACCAGCCGTGGTGGCTGCGCGCGCGGGTCACGCTGGTGGCCGGGTTCCTGCTCTACAACCTGGCGCTGCTCACGGTTTTCTGGTCGATCCTGACGGCCTCCCCGGACGGTCCCGACGCTGGCGACCCCGCGCCGGCGCCCGTGTCGATGTGGTCGCGACTGGGCGCGGCGGCCTCGGTGGTCGTCGTCTGCGGCGGCCTCTACCTCTGGCTCGTGCCGCGACGGCCAGGGCTGGAGTTCGGCTCCGTCGAGTTGCTCGACCGGCTGCCGGAGGCCACCTTGCGAACGACATGGCCGACGTTGCAGCAGGGCTTCGTCGAGTCGGAGGTGACGGCTGGCCACCGCCGGTACCGCTGCCTCACGGCGCTGCCGCCGAGCCGCGTGGTCTTCGAGGTGGACGTGCCGGAGGGCGCCGAGTTCGCGGCATGGGTGGGGATGCGCCCGGACGTGTGGGAAGGCCCCGGCGACGGATCCACCTTCCGCATCGGGTTCTCCGACGACGTCACCTACGAGGAGCCCTACCGGCGACACTTCTACCCGCTGGAACACCCGGCGGACCGCGTGCTCGCGCCCGTCCGGATCGACCTGTCGAAGTATGCCGGCCGTCGCATCGAGGTGGTGCTCAACACCGAGCCCTCGTTCAACGCCGTCGGCGACGCGGCCTTGTGGTGCGAGCCGCGAATCGTGAGGAGGTGACGCCTACACCAGCTCCGCGAAGCGCCGCTGATGGCGCGCGAAGACGATGAGCCCCGCCCCGGCCGCCACCAGCGAGGCGGCGGTCAGCGCACCGAGCATCGTCGTGCTCGGCCACCGGCCGTCGACCACCACGTCGTGGTAGGCGCTGACGAATCCGGCCATCGGGTTCAGCCACAGCAGCCGCCGCAGGGCGGGCGGCACCAGCGCCGCCGCGTAGACCACCGGCGTGAGCCAGAAGAGGATCTGCAGCGCGACGTCGAGCAGGTGGCGCGTGTCGCGGAAATAGACGTAGGCGGTGGCCAGCAGCAGCGCGACACCGAGCGTGAACACCAGTTGCAGGACGGCGAGCGGCACCAGCGCCAGCAGGGCGAATGACGCGCCGGGGCCGAGCGCGGCGCCCGCCGGGACGATCGCCGCGTACATCAGGACGAATTGCGTGAACTGCGAGGCGACGACGCCCACCGGCAGGATGACGCGGGGAAACGCCACCTTGCGCACGAGCGGGCCGTTGTCGGCCACCGAGCCGGTCGCCATGGCGAGTGAGGTCGAGAAGAAGGTCCAGGGCAGCAGGCCGCTGAGCAGGAACAGAGGGAAGTACGCGATCTGCACCTTGATCACGTAGCGGAACGCGAAGGTGTAGACCGCGGCGATGAGCAGCGGGTGCAGCAGCGACCAGGCGAAGCCGATCGACGATCCCTTGTACTTCACGCGCAGGTCGCGCGCCACGAGGTTCCGCACCAGGTCGCGATAGCGCCACAGGGCCCGCAGGCTGGCGAACATGGCGGCCGGAGTGTAGCATGTAGGACTCTCCGGGGCCGGAGCGCGGTTACCGGCGCCAGGTTCGCGATCTGCCATGAAACGAAGCCAAGTCGTCGCCCTCGTCGTGCTGCTGGTGGTGGTTGCCGCCGGCTTCTGGTATTTCCGTCGCGGTGGTGTGTCGCGGACGGTCCTCGCGCTGACCGACCTGTATCCGGCCGCCTATGCGGCCGGCGACGCGCGCACCAACATCGAGCCCAGGGAGGCGGCCTTCAGGCTCGAGGACGTCACCCTGGCCGGCGAGGCCCACAAGGCGATCTACATGGCGCCGACCAGCCGCATCACCTTTCGCCGCGTCGCCATTCCCGAGAACGCGTCGCTGCGCGTCTGGCTGGGCCTGAAGGAAGAGGCGTGGACCCAGTCGACCGACGGCGCGCTCTTCCGCTTCGGCGTGAGCGACGGCCGCACCTACGACGAACTGGTCAAGCAGCACGTCGATCCGCTGCACAACGCGAGCGATCGGCGGTGGATTCCCGTCACGGTCGACCTGTCGGCCTACGCCGGCCAGGAAGTGGACCTGATCTTCAACACCAACGCGAGCCTGCCGGGCCGGGGCGACGACAACCGGTTCGACTTCGCCGTGTGGGGCGATCCGGAGATCTTCATCGGGCGATAGGCCGCGCGCGCGGCAAGCGGCCAGGCCCCAAGCCCCAGGTCCCAAGCCCCAAGCCCCAAGCCCCAAGCCTCAAGCCCCATGCGCGTCCCGCTGCTCGACCTCGTCGCCCAGTACCAGCCCATTCGCGAGGAGGTGCTCGGCGCCATCGCGCGGGTGTGCGACAGCCAGCAGTTCATCCTGGGCGGCGAGGTGGAGGCGCTCGAGCGGGAGTTGGCGGCCATGCTCGGCGTGAAGCACGCGCTCGGCGTCTCCTCGGGCACCGACGCGCTGCTGCTGGCGATGATGGCCTTCGATCTCGGCCCCGGCGACGAGGTGATCACGCCCACCTACTCGTTCTTCGCGACGGCCGGGTGCGTGGCGCGGCTGGGCGCGACGCCGGTGTTCGTCGACTCCGAGCGCGACACCTTCAACCTGTCGCTGTCCGCCGTCCACGCCGCGCTCACGCCGCGCACCCGGGCGATCGTCCCGGTGCACCTGTTCGGGCAGAGCGCGGATCTCGACCCCCTCGTCGAGCTCGCACGCGACCGCGGCCTCTCGGTGATCGAGGATGCGGCGCAGGCGATCGGCGCGCGCTACAAGGGGCGCCTGGTGGGGGGCATCGGTGACATCGGCTGCTTCTCGTTCTTCCCGAGCAAGAACCTCGGCGCCTTCGGCGATGCGGGGCTCGTCACGACCAACGACGACAGGCTGGCGGAGAAGATGCGGCTGCTGCGCACGCACGGCATGCATCCGAAGTACTACCATCACCTCGTGGGCGGCAACTTCCGCATCGACGCGCTGCAAGCGGCCGTGCTGCGCGTGAAGGTGCCGCACCTGGCCGGATGGACCGAGGCACGGCGCCGCAACGCCGCGCGGTATCGCGCGCGCTTCAAGTCGGCGGCCCTCACGCAGGTGGAACTGCCCGTCGCCCGGCCCGAGTGCCACCACATCTACAACCAGTTCGTCGTGCGCGTGCCGCGACGAGACGACCTGCGCGCGCACCTCGCGGCCGCGGGCATCGGCAGCGAGGTCTACTATCCCGTGCCGTTCCACGCGCAGGCCTGCTTCAAGGCGTTCGTGGATCCGGCGTCGCGGTTTCCCGTCGCCGACGAAGCGGCGGCCACGTCGCTGGCGCTGCCGATCTACGGCGAGCTCACCGAGGCGCAGCAGGACTGCGTCGTGGAAACGATCGCCGAGTTCTATCGGAAGGCGTGAGGGCGGCAGCTCGAGGAGGGCGCCGTGCCAGCCCCAAGCCCCAAGCCCCGGAGATCCTCATGACGCCACCTGCTGACGCCTCCGCCGCCCCGGCCGTGCGACGCGTGCGCTGGCCGGGCACGACGACGCAGATCTTCATCGGCCTGGTGCTGGGCGTCGTGCTGGGGCACGTGTGGCCGGACGTCGGCGCGGGGATCAAACCGATCGCCGATGCCTTCCTGCGGATGATCAAGATGATCATCGCGCCGCTGCTGTTCTCGACGCTCGTGATCGGCATTGCCGGCATGGGCGACCTGAAGGCGATGGGGCGCATCGGCCTGAAGGCGATCATCTGGTTCGAGGTGGCCACCACCGTGGCGCTGTTCCTCGGCCTGTTCGCCGTGAACGTCTTCAAGCCCGGCGCCGGCGTCACGCTGTCGGCCGGCGCGGACACGGCGGAACTCGCCAGGCTCGCGACCGCGCAGCAGGGCCCCTGGGACATCTTCCTGCACCTGTTCCCCACGTCGATCTTCGACGCCATGGCCAGGGGCGACATCCTGCAGATCGTCGTCTTCGCCACGTTCTTCGGGATTGCGCTCGCGGCCGTCGGCCACCACGGCAAGCCCGTGTACGACTTCATGGAGAGCACGGCGCAGGTGATGTTCCGGTTCACCGCCTACGTGATGAAGTTCGCGCCGGTTGGCGTGTTCGCGGCCATCGCCTACACGGTGGGCGCCAAGGGGCTCGGCATCCTCGTGGTGCTGGGCAAGCTGGTGCTCGTGATGTACGGGTCGCTGCTGGTGTTCGTCCTGCTCGTGGTCGGCGGCGCGGCGTGGATCATCCGCGTGCCGTTTCTCGCCTTCGTGAAGGCGATCCGCGAGCCGTTCCTCATCGCCTTCACGACGGCGAGCAGCGAGGCGGCGCTGCCGAAGGCGCTCGAGGTGATGGAGCGGTTCGGGGCGCCGAAACCGATCGTCAGCTTCGTGCTGCCCACCGGCTACAGCTTCAACCTCGACGGCACCACGCTCTACCTGTCGCTGGCGAGCGTCTTCGTGGCGCAGCTGGCCGGCGTGGATCTGGGCCTGGGCCAGCAGCTCGTGATGATGCTGACGCTGATGCTCACCAGCAAGGGCGTCGCCGGCGTGCCGCGCGCCGCGCTCGTGGTGCTCACCGCCACGCTCACCCACTTCGGGCTGCCGCTGGAGGGCGCGGCCATCCTGCTCGGCATCGACCAGATCATGGACATGGGCCGCACGGCCGTGAACGTGATGGGCAACTGCATCGCAACGGCCGTCGTCGCACGCTGGGAAGGCGCCTTCGACGACGAGAGGATGCGGGCGTTCGTCGCGGGACGGCTGGTGGAAGCCGAGGCAGAGGGGGCGGCGTAGGGGGCTCCACGCCCCTGGTCCCACGCCTCGAACCTTCGACCTGCACCTGGCCTGTGCTACCGTCGTCGTCATGGCACGACGTGCGGTGTACCGGCCTCAGGCGGAGGACACCGCCGAGGAGGCCGACCGCCTGCTGGTGGAGGCGTATCGGCGACTGGACCCAGCGGCGAAATGGCGCCGGGTGTCGGGCGACACCTTGGCCGTGGCCTGCCTGGGAGCAGCCGGACGCCGGCTGCGGGCAACGCGGACCGCGGCGGTCGGCTTGCCGCGAGCGGGAGCCGAGGGCGAGGCGGCGTCAGTGGTCGCGGATGGGCCGGGCGGCGACCCCCTGGCGCCGGCGCTGCGGCTGCTGAGTGTCTTCGATGGCCTGGGCCTCGTGTGGGCCATCGGCGGGTCGGTGGCCAGCGCCATCCATGGCGAGCCGCGGGCCACCGAGGACGTCGACGTGGTCGTCGATCTGCCGGCGGAGCGGCTCGCCGAGGTGCTCGCCAGCGTCGCCGGGCGGTTCTACGTCTCGGCGCGACATGCCCGGGACGCCGTGCGACGGCAGCGTGCCTTCAACGTGATCGACCTGGCCACCGCGCGCAAGGTGGACGTCTTCGTGGCCGACGCACACGCGCGCCGCACGCAACTCGCGCGCCGGCACCGGGTGGAAGTCGGCTCGTGGGACGGGCCGGCGGCGGTGTTCGTGGTGTCGGCCGAGGACATCGTCCTGCAGAAACTCGCGTGGTATCGCAGGACCGGCGAGCGCTCCGACCGCCAGTGGCGCGACGCGCTCGGCGTGCTGAAGGTGCAGGCAGGACGCATCGACAGCGGCTACCTCGCGGCCGTCGCGGCGGAGCTGGGTGTGGCCGATCTGCTCGAGCGGGCACTGGGCGAAGCCGGGATCGCGTGAGGCCAGGGCACTCAGGTCGTCCGGTACTGCCGTGGGCTATCATCGGGACGTGCCACTCACACGCGCCGCGGAGGAAGGAATGAGCGCCACCCTCGCCCGTCGCCGTTTCTCCGTCGTCGAGTTCGGGCGGCTCGTCGAGTCCGGTCTCGCGCATCCGGACGAGCGGCTGGAGTTGCTCGACGGGGAGGTCCTGCAGATGTCGCCGATTGGCCAGAGACACGCCGCCTGTGTCGACCTCGCGAGCACACTCGCGGGACGCCAGCTGGGCGCGGCGGCGATCGTGAGAGTTCAGGGCCCCCTGCGCCTCGACGACGAGACCGAGTTGTATCCGGACATCGCCCTGCTGGCGCCGCGCGACGATTTCTACCGCGACAACATGCCGACCGGCCGCGATGCGCTGCTCGTCGTCGAGGTGGCCGACACCTCGCTCGCCTACGACCTCGGCACGAAGGCCCCGCGCTACGGCCGCGCGGGCGTCCACGCCATGTGGGTGGTGGATCTGCAGGGCGGGGTCGTCGAGGTGCTCAGCGAACCGTCGGCTGGCGGGTTCGACCTGCGCCGGACCGTGCGACCAGGCGCGGTGCTGAGCCACCCGCTGCTGCCGGCCCTGTCGATGGCGGCCGCCGACCTGCTGGCCTGAGCGGCAGGCGGCCGGAGCCCCGGGATTCAGGACATGCCTGCCACGGCCGATCGTTGCGGCGCCGCGTTGACAATCTGGCCGGTGCGGCAGGCGTTCGCCGTCGCGACGCATCACTGGATGGCCGGGGCCGGCGTGCTGCCGCCCGGCGCGGGTGCCGGCGCGCGCGGTGCCGTGGGCAGGGTGTTCGTACCGGTCGCCGCGGCGGGGCGGGCGCCGCGGGCGTAACCCTCCTCCACATCTTCCATGCGCATCCTCGTCACAGGCGCCGCCGGCCAGCTCGGCGCCGCGCTCCTCAACCGATTCCGCGCGTCGGGACACGTGGTGGTCGGTACCACGCGCAGTGAGCTCGATGTCACGTGTCACGCCGACGTGATGCGCGTCGTCTCGGAGGTGGGGCCGGACGCGATCGTCAACTGCACCGCGTACAACGACGTGGACGGGGCGGAGGACGATGCGGCGACGGCGCTCGAGGTGAACGCGTTCGCCGTGCGTTCGCTGGCGCGGGCGGCGCGGGAACGCGACGCGATCCTCGTGCACTACAGCACCGACTTCGTGTTCGAGGGCGAGCCGGCGCGCACCGAGCCCTGCGCCGAGCAGGATCGGCCGAATCCGCAGAGCGTGTACGGGTGCTCGAAGCTGCTCGGGGAGTGGTTTGCGGCCGATGCGCCGCGGCACTACGTGTTCCGCGTGGAGTCGCTCTTCGGCGGCCCGGCGGCGCGCAGCAGCGTGGATCGGATCATCGACGCGCTGGCGGCCGGCCGCGAGGCGCGCGTGTTCGTGGATCGTGTGGTCTCGCCCAGCTACGTGGAGGACGTCGGCGCCGCGACCGAGGTGGCGCTGGCGAAGGCCGTCCCGTTCGGCCTCTACCACTGCGTGAACGGCGGGCACACCACGTGGCACGAGCTCGGCCGCGAGATCGCGCGGCTCGGCGGCTGGAACGACGATCTGCTGGTGCCGGTGAAGGTGGCCGACGTCAGAATGAAGGCGAAGCGGCCGCAGTATGCCGCCCTGGGGAACGCGAAGCTGGCGGCGATCGGCGTCGTGATGCCCGGATGGTGTGACGCGGTGGCGCGTCACCTGGCCGGCAGGGTTCGCGCCCGCGCCTGACCTGCACGCCCTGATATACTCCGGACCCGGCAGCCTCCCGGTGCCGGCTCCGGCGGGGCCATCCGGCGGCCTCATGGTCCTGACATCCCGGAACGAACATCCTCATGGCGAAGCGCGCGCTCATCACGGGCATCACCGGCCAGGACGGCTCCTACCTCGCGGAGCTGCTCCTCGAACACGGCTACGAGGTCTACGGCATCGTGCGGCGGCTCAGCGCCCCGAACGAGTGGCGCATCGAGCACCTGCGCGACCGTATTACCCTGCTGCAGGCCGACCTGCTGGACCAGTTGTCGCTGATCAAGGCGGTGGACCAGGTGCGGCCGCGGGAGTTCTACAACCTCGCCGCGATGTCGTTCGTGCCGAGCTCGTGGGACCAGCCGATGCTCACCGGCGAGTTCAACTCGCAGGGCGTCACCCGCTGCCTCGAAGCCATCCGGCAGGTGGATCCGTCCATCCGCTTCTACCAGGCCAGCTCGAGCGAGATGTTCGGGAAGGTACGCGAGATCCCGCAGACCGAGCTGACGCCGTTCTACCCGCGCAGCCCGTACGGCGTGTCGAAGGTGTTCGGGCACTACATCACGGTGAACTACCGCGAGAGCTACAAGCTGTTCGCGTGCAGCGGGATCCTGTTCAACCACGAGTCGCCCCGGCGCGGGCTGGAGTTCGTCACGCGGAAGGTGACCGACGGCGTGGCGCGCATCAAGCTGGGGCTGGCTGGTGAGCTGCGGATGGGCAACCTCGACGCGCGGCGCGACTGGGGCTTCGCCGGCGACTACGTGCGCGCGATGTGGCTGATGCTGCAGCAGGATCAGCCCGACGACTACGTGGTGGCCACCAACGAGGACCACTCGGTGCGCGAGCTGGTGGAGATCGCCTTCGGCCACGTGGGCCTCGACTGGCAGCAGTACGTGAAGATCGACGAGCGCTTCCTGCGGCCGGCCGAGGTCGATCACCTCATCGGGAACCCGGAGAAGGCCCGGCGCGTGCTCGGCTGGTCGCCGAGCGTGGACTTCCCGGGGCTGGTCAGGATGATGGTGGACGCCGACGTGGCACGGCTGGCGGGCCAGCCGGCCACCGTGGCGCCACGATAACCGTCCGGCGGAGGGCGTCGTGTCGGCAGCCCTGCCCGAACCCGGTTGCCGCGGCGGGCGCTCGCCCCGCCCCGGCAGCCGCCTCTGGTATGCTCACCGCGCCCGCGCCGTTGCTGCCACTCATGTTGTCGCGCCTGCGGCGCAAGGTCGCCGCGTCGGAACGTCCGCTGCCATCGCGCCTGCTCAATCGCTGGCTGGCATCGCGCTCCGGGGCGATCATCGATCCGGCGGCCGACATCCGGTATCCTGCCAACCTCACCCTCGCGCCCGGCGTCCGCCTTGGCCGTTGCCGCCTCATCTGCACCGGCCCGGTGTCGCTCGGCGAGCGCTGTGAGGTGCGCGACGACGCCATTATCGATGCGCAGGGCGGGCCCGTCACATTGGGGCGGCGTGTGGGGGTGAACCCCTTCTGCATCCTCTATGGCGCGGGCGGACTCACGATCGGCGACGACGTGCTGGTGGCCGCGCACACGGTGGTGATCCCCTCCAGCCACCGGTTCGATCGACCCGACGTGCCGATGTGGGACCAGGGGACGAGCCAGATCGGCGTGCGGATCGGCAGCGACGTGTGGCTCGGCACCCATGTCGTGGTCCTCGACGGCGTGACCATCGGCGATGGGGCGGTGGTGGGGGCGGGCACCGTGGTGACCCGTGACGTCGAGCCGCGCACCGTGGTGGGGGGCGTGCCGGCTCGCCTGCTGCGTCGTCGCGACGAGACCCGGGCGGGAGCGCGCTGATGGACGAACGCAGCGTCGCCACCGACAGCGTCGGAATTCTCGCGCTCAGGGTGTTGCTGTACGCGGCGACGTTCCTGACCGGGATCATCGTGTCGCGTGCGCTCGGCCCCACCGGTCGCGGCGAATACTACCTTCCCTTCCTGGGCGCGACCGCCCTGGTCACCGTCGGCAACCTCGGCGTCGACAAGGGCGCGCTGATGCTGTTCGGCGACAGGGGGTACGGCCTCGGCGCCCTGTGGCGGGTCAGCCGCCGTGTCGGCAGGGTGTCTGGCGTCATCGGGGCGCTGCTGCTCGTCGCCTCTCCCTGGCTGTTGCCTTCGGTTTACGCCGGAGCGCCGATCCTGCTGCTGCTGATCGCCGCCGCGACGGTGCCGCTGCAGATCGAGACCGTGCTCGGCAGCGCCCTGCTGACGATGAGCGGGCGCGTCTTCGTGCAGTTCCGCGGCGCAATCATGTCGGTGCTCGTCCAGACGACCCTGCTGTTGGGCCTCTGGGCCAGCGCCGGGCTCACCCCTGCGATCGTGCTGGTCACCGGGCTCGCCGGGGCGGCCGTCTACTGGTGGATCATCGTGGCCGGCTGCCGGGAGTTCGAGCGCGACGCGCTGCCCGCGGGATGGATCCGCGAGATCATGCAGACATCCCTGCCGCTGCACGCCTCGACGATGCTGCTGTGGATGCATCTGCGCATCGACATGTTCATGGTGAGTGCCATGGCCGGGGCTACGATGCTGGGGATCTATTCCCTCGCCGTCACGCTCAGCGAGACGGTGCAGATGGCCACCGACTCGGTGGGCATCGCGCTCAGCCCGCGCCAGGCGGCCAGCACGGTCCGGGACGCCGCGCAACTGGCCCTGACCGGCGCGCGCGTGAACCTGGTCGTCGGCGGCCTCACCGCGGTGGCCTGGCTCGCCGCCGGGCCGTTCGCTGTGCCGCTTCTCTTCGGCAAGGCGTTTTCCGGCACGGTGCTGCCCCTGGTGGTGCTGCTGCCCGGCATGGTGGCGCTCGGCTGGCAGCGAGCCTGTGGCGCGGCCATCATCAGAGCGGGCCGGCCATGGGTGCTGACGTCGATCCAGGGGGCGTCGCTGGCGCTGAATGCTTCGTTGAACTGGCTGCTGATCCCCCGCTTCGGGGTGGCCGGGGCGGCCGCGGCCTCGACCGTGTCCTACAGCCTCACGTCGATCGCCATCGTCGTGTGGTCGGTTCGCCTGGCAGGTGCCGGGCCCTCCGAAGTGATGCCGCGCGGCGCCGATCTGGTGATCGTCGGCCGTGGCCTCATGAAGGTGGCAGGGCTCGTTCGCCAGCCCGTGACACGGTGAACGACCTTGTCGGATCGCTGGCAGCGTTACGTGCGCGACGGGATCGACCGGGCCGGGGGGCCGGTGGCGTTCTCCTTGGCCCAGTGGGACTACTTCGCCCCGCTGACGGCGGCGCTCAGGCGCGAGCTGCCGAAGGGCGGGCGGGTGCTCGACGTCGGCTGCGGCGGCGGGCTGTACCCGTCGCTGCTCGCCCACTGCGGCTACGACGTCACCGGCGTCGACAACGATCCGGACATCGTGCGACTGGCCACCGAGATGGGGCAGTACGTGCGCTCGCCGGCCACCTTTGCCGTGGCCGACGCCTTCGACCTCACGCCATGGCACGGCCGGGTCGATCTTGTCTACTCGCTGGGCGTCGTCGAGCACTTCGATCCCGACGTGTCGGTGCGGCTGATCGGGGAACAGGCGCGGTGTGCGCCGATCGTCGCGGTGGTGGTGCCGACCGTCCACATGCACTACTGCGGGCCACCTGCCGACGAGCGCCTGCACTCGCTGCGCGTCTGGAAGACGCTGGTGGCCGGTGCCGGGCTTCGTGTCATCGATGCCTTCGTCTTCGGCCCGGTGCCGGCGCTCTCCGAGCGCCTGATCGCGAGGCTGCTGCCCCCTCCGCTGGCCCGATGCGCCCGCAGACTCCTCGGCCTCGGCATGAACATCTGCTGCATCGGGAGGCGGTGAGTGCGGCCGATCCGCGTGCTCTATGCGATCGGTTCGCTCGACCGCGGCGGAACCGAATGCCAACTGGTCGAGCTGCTCGGGCGCCTGGACCGCCGCCGGTTCCAGCCGGCCGTGGTGTGCCTCGAGGCGGCCGGCGCGCTGGCTGGCAGCGTCAGGGATCTGGGCGTGCCGGTGTACGTCTGCGGCTACCAGGGATTTCGCATCAAGCGCCATCCGGTGCGCACGCTGGCCGCGCTCGCGCGCCTGCGGCGTGCGATCACCTCGTTCCGGCCGGACGTCGTGCACGGCATGCTGTTCTGGGGCTACGTGCTCGGAACCCTTGCGGCGCGGTCCGCCGGTGTGGCCGCGGTGGTCGCCGCCCGGCGCAGCCTCGGGCACCATCGATCGGCGCACTCGCCTCGCGTCCGCGCGATCGAGGCCGCCGCCAACCGGCGGGTCGACCTCTTCGTGGCCAATTCCGAGGCCGTTCGCGAGGATGCGATCCGCGGGGAGGGGCTCCCGCCGGAGAAGGTGCGCGTCCTCTACAACGGCGTCGACGTGTCGCGCTTCCGGGCGATCCCGAAGGATGAGGCGCGGGCGCGCCTCGGCATCTCGCCGGACGTGACGCTGGTGGTCGTGGTGGCCAACCTGATTCACTACAAAGGGCACCACGTGCTTCTGGAGGCGCTCCGCACGATTGACCCGGGGTGTCGGCGTCCGCTGGTCGTGCTGATCGGCGATGGATCCGAGCGCGATGCCCTCCTCGCGCGGAGCAGGCAACTGGGCCTCGACTCCACGGTGCGCTTCGCCGGCAGCACGCCCGAAGTGCCGCGGTGGCTGTCGGCGGCCGACCTGCTGGTGCACCCCTCGCTCGAGGAGGGGTTCCCCAACGCCGTGCTCGAGGCGATGGCCGTCGGGCGAGCCGTGGTGGCAACCACCGCGGGCGGCACGCCGGAGGCGGTGGTCGACGGTGCCACCGGATGGCTGGTCCCGCCAGGCGACCCAGCGGCCCTGGCCAGCGCCATCGTGACGGCGATCGGCGCGCCCGAGCGTCTGCTCGCCGCTGGAGAAGCCGCGCAACGCCGAATCCTCGACCGCTTCACGATCGAGAGAAGCGTCGAGGCGCACGAGGCGCTATACAATGAGCTGGCCGCCAAGCGGGCGTGACCGCTCCTCTCATCTCACGTGATCGTGCCTGTCCCCGACGAAATCTTCCGCTGTCCCCACTGCCCGACGTCGCCGCTGCAGGCTGCCGGCCACGACCGGATGCAATGTCCCGCCTGCCGGCGGACCTTCCCGCTCGAGCGGGGGGTCTGGCGCTTCGTCGACTCCGAACACTACAGCGGATCGTTCGGCTACCAGTGGAACCGGTTCGCCCGCACGCAGCTCGACTCGGCGACGGGCACGGCCCGCAGCCGTGACGCCTTCGTCGAGAAGACGGGCTGGGCGCTGGAAGACCTGCGCGGGAAGACGGTGCTCGATGCCGGCTGCGGGATGGGCCGATTCGCGGAGGTCTGCGCGGACGTGGGCGCGGAGGTGGTCGGTATCGACCTCAGCTCGGCGGTCGACGCGGCGGCGCAGAACCTGCGGCACCGGTCCAACGTGACCATCTGCCAGGCCGACATCCTCAACACGCCGTTTCGCCCTGGCACGTTCGACTTCATCTACAGCCTCGGCGTCCTCCACCACACGCCCGACACGCGCCGTGCATTCCTGAGCCTCGTGCCGCTTCTCAAGCCCGGCGGACGGATTGCCATCTGGGTCTACTGGGACCGGCTGGCCAGGCTCTATCCCGGGTCCGAACTGCTTCGTCCAATCACCTCGCGCCTGTCCAAGCCCGTTCTCGTGCAACTCAGTCGCGTGGCAGTCCCCCTGTACTGGCTGCATCGGGTGCCCGTCGTGGGCCGACTGACCTCCGCCGTGCTGCCGACGAGCATGAACCCGGATCCGGATTGGCGGACCCTCGACACCTTCGACTGGTACTCGCCGCGCTACCAGTGGAAGCACTCGGATGAGCAGGTACGGGGATGGTTCGGCGAAGCGGGCCTGGTCGATCTGGTGACGGGGCCCTTCAAGGTGTCGGTCTCGGGACGAATGCCGCTGTGAAGGTGGCGGCCGCAGGGGATCGCGGCGCCCGGCTGCGTATCCTCTTCGTCGTTCGCTGCCTCGAGATCGGCGGCGCCGAACGGCAACTGGTGGAGAACATCCGGCACCTCGATCCGTCGCGGTATGCCTGCAAGGTCGTCTCGCTCTACCCGGGCGGGCCGTTTCGCGGCGAACTCGAGGCGCTGCCGCACGTCATGGTCGCCGATCTCGGCAAGACAGGCCGGTGGGACTGGACCGGTGTGCTGTGGCGCGCGTGGCGGCTCGTGCGGGCCGAACAGCCGGATGTCCTCGTGGGTGCCTTCGACGTTGCGCACCAGTTGACGGCCGTCCTGGGCCGGGCGCTTGGCCTGCCGACGGCGTGGCTGGTCGCCAACGCCTTCATGGACTTCTCGCTCTACGACTGGCTGCCGGGGGTGCTCGACCGGGTGTCGCGCCGGCTGGTGGCCTGGCCCCGGCTGGTCGTCTTCAACTCGGAGGCCGGCGCGCGGTACTACTTGTCACGCGGCTTCACGCCGCGCGCGCACGTCGTCATCCCCAACCCGTTCGACACGCGCCGGTTCGCCCCCGACCCGGCGGCCGGCGCCCGCGTGCGCCGGGAGTGGGGAATCGAGGAAGAGGCCCCGGTCATCGGCATCGTCGCCAGGCTGGATCCCATCAAGGACCACGCGTCGTTCCTCGAGGCGGCAGCCGGCGTGGCCGCCGCCATGCCGGCTGCCCGTTTCGTGTGCGTGGGCAACGGGGAGCCGGTTTACACCGCGTCCCTGAAGACGCGCGCGACCGCGCTGGGACTCGACTCGCGCCTGCTCTGGGCCGGCGCGCGCCACGACATGCCGGCCGTCTACAACGCCCTCGACGTCAACGTGCTGTGCTCGATCGGCGAGGGCATGCCCAACGTGCTGGGCGAGGCGATGGCGTGCGGCACTCCCTGTGTGGTCACCGACGCCGGCGACAGCGCGCTCGTCGTCGGCGACACGGGCCCTGTCGTGCCCGTCCGCGCGCCGCGCGAGCTGGCCGCGGCGATGATCGAACTGGCCGGCGCGCCACCGGCCGAGCGGCACGCGCGCGCCCTCCAGGCCCGCCAGCGGATCGTCGAGCGATACGACGCGCACGCGTGCGCGTCGCGCCTGGGCGATGCGCTGGCGTCCGTGTCCCGCCGATCATGAGCCGCGGATCGCGACACGTCGCGGTGGTAATCGCCTCGCTCGGCGCCGGCGGCGCCGAGCGCGTCACGGCGCGCCTGGCCGGCGCGTGGGTGTCGCGCGGCGACCGGGTGACGATCGTCACGCTCTCGTCCGGGACCGAAGCGGCCTATCCGCTGGATCCGCGCGTGCGCCGCATCGGCCTCGACCTGCTGGCCGACTCATACGGACGGTGGCAGGCCGTTGCCGCCAGCCTCGCCCGCATACGGGCCATCCGGCGCGCGCTGGCCGCCGGGCGGCCCGACCGTATCCTGGCGATGCTGGATGCCACCAACGTGCTCACCCTGCTGGCCTCCACGGGGCTCGGAATCCCGGTGATCGTCTCCGAACGCAGCGATCCGTCGCGCTATCCCGCCCGGGCCGAATGGCAGTGGCTGCGACGGCGGACCTACCCGCGGGCGCGGCGCGTCGTCGTCCAGACGGTGAGGGCGGCCCGGTTCTTCGACAGGTGGCGCGGCGTGCGGGTGGCCGTGATCCCGAACCCCGTCGTGGCACCACCGGTCAGCGGCGCGCCGAAGGCGCCGGTCATCGCTGCCGCGGGCAGGCTCGGACCCGAGAAAGGCTTCGATCTGCTCGTCGACGCATTTGCCCGCATCGCGAGCCGGTTCCCGGACTGGCGGCTCGTGATCTACGGGCAGGGGCGCCTCGAGCCTGAGCTGCGCGCGCGGATTGCCCGTCTCGGGCTGGCGGATCGCGCCACGCTGGCCGGCCACGCCGAGGATCTCCCGGCGCGGCTGGCCAGCGCTGGTGTCTTCGTCCTGTCCTCACGCTACGAGGGTTTCCCCAACGTGCTGTGCGAAGCGATGGCAGCCGGCACGCCGGTGGTCGCGGCCGACATCGCGAGCGGACCCAGGGAGATCCTGCGCGGCGGCGAGGATGGCGTGCTGGTTGCGCCCGAGTCGCCAGCGGCGCTGGCCGACGGCATCGCCGCGCTGCTCGCCGACCCGCGGCGGCGGCTCGACCTGGGCGAGCGCGGGCGCGCCGTCGTGACGCGCTACTCGCTCGAATCGGTCCTGGCGATGTGGGACGACGCGATGGGATGAGCGCCCGGGGACACGTCTCACGCGACCAGCGTCCGCAGGGCCGTGTGCGCGACGGCCACCGTCACCAGGCCGAACCAGTAGAGCGCATAGGCGTAGCCGGCGAGCCGTGACGTCCGCAGCCGATCGATGGTCGCCGCCGACAGCAGCACGAAGAACGGGAACAGGAACTCGCGCTGGCGCCAGCTCAGGTTCAACGCGAGGTAGAGTGCGAACAGCCCGCCCGTGAACAGCGCAAGGCCCAGCGTGAGGCTCTCGGCCCTCCCGCGAAGCGCATCGCCGAAGACGAGCGCCATCGCCGACAGCGCGACCGGCAATAGCGCATACCAGAGCAGCATCCCTGGAAACAGCAAGTAGTCGCCGCGGGTGATCGTCGACACCGAGAAATCCGGTGGCGGCACCCAGGGGAAGGGGCCGAAGAGCTTTCGGAAGCCGTTGGCCGCCCATCGCACCACCCGATGGCCTCCAGCTGGGGACTCCGCACCCGCGCCTCCCGATGTGGCGGGCGCAGCGGCTTGCTCGGCGGCGCCGGCGGGCGCCCTCTCGGGCGGGCGCGCCGCGGGCGCGTGCAGGCTCGACGTGCTGGTTGGCGCCCACGCGCGGTCGCTGGCCCTTGCCAGCACCTCGCTGGCGGTGTAGGCCTGGCCCTCGTTCACTGGCAGTGACGGCCCCCAGGCCGGCAGCGTCGCCGGCTCCGCGGTGTCGTGGGTGGCCGCCGATCCGCCCGAGAACCGTGACACCAGGCCTGGCGCGTAGACCCGCATCGAGGGCGTGTTCAGCACGCGGACGAACTGACGGACGGCCATCACCGGCGAGAACGGCCATCCCATGACGCGCGGCCCGGCCTCGCTCAGGCCGAACACGAGCAGGATGGAGAGCACGGCCGCTGGCCGTGTGGCCGCGGCGGCGCCGGATCGCGCCTGCCGCCATCCCCACCCGATGGCGACGAACGCCGCCGCCAGGAGGAACGCCGAGACATAGAACCGCGACATGCGCACGTAGCTCAACGCGACGGCGCCGGCCAGGACCAGGCCCGCGCTCGCCGTCGGCGTCCACGGCGTCCTCGCCAGCCGTACCAGCGCCCAGACGGCCACGAGGCTGAGGAAGATCACCGACGGATCCTTCAGCAGGTCGTTGACGCTGATGGCCACAATCGACGGGTGAAGCGCCACGAGCAGCCCTGCCGTACGCGCATGGGCGGGCGCGGTGCGGCGGGCGATGGCGTAGGCGAGCGGCCCGGCCAGCGTCGTCATCGACCAGTTCATCGCCTGCAGGGTGACCAGGCTGGGCCCGAGGACGCCGATGACGGCGGCAAACAGGTAGTAGTGCGCGGCGTCGTACGTCCCGAAGTGCAGCGCCGGCGACTCGATGGTGCGGAACCCCTCCCTGGCCAGCAGCACGCTGCGGAAGAAATACGAGGACGAGTCGAGCCCGAGCAACGAGCCGCCGGCCGCCTCGCTCCACGCGGTGAGGGCAGCGTGCGAGACCGCGCGTACCGCGCCTCCCACCAGCGCCAGCGCCAGCATCGTCTGCCTGGCATCGCCCTGTTCGGTGCGTGAGAGCGCGATGGCCAGCCCGGCGGCCGCCAGCGTCACGAGCCACACGCCGGCGCTATCCGGGTCGAGGCGCGTCAGGGCCGCGACGGCGGCCAGCAGCGCGGCTGCCGAGCCCCAGAGCACGGGCCGGTTGCGCAACCAGCGGTGGAGGGTTTCTTCGAGCGTCATGAAGGTCGAGGGGGCGAAGCGTGGCGCTCGTCGATGAAGGCGCGATGCCACAGCTCGAGAACGAGGAGGTTCCAGATCTGGTAATGCCAGGGCTGACGGCCCGAGCGGTGCTCGTCGAGGAGCCGTTCCACGTACCTCGGCTCGACGATGCCTCGTGCGCGCGCGGAGGCCGACAGGAGGTGATCGCGCGCGAAGTCGTGCAGTTCGCCCCGGAACCACGCATCCAGCGGCACGCCGAAACCCATCTTCGGCCGGTCGAGCAGCGCCCGGGGCATCAGCCGGTAGGCCACCTGCTTGAGCAGGTGCTTCAGGCTCGTGCCGCGCAGCTTCGTCGTGACGGGCAGGCGCGCCGCGAACTCCATCACCTCCTGGTCGAGCAGGGGCGATCGTCCTTCGAGTGAGTGGGCCATGGTGGCGATGTCCACCTTGACGAGCAGGTCCTCGGGCAGGTAGGTCCGCACGTCGTAGTCCATCATCCGGTCCACGAGGTGCGCTGCCGTCGATGCCCCGAACGCCGCTTCGTAGTGCGCCATGACGCCGGCCGCGCCCACGCGCGCGCGGAACTCCGGCGTCAGCAGCTCGCCGTGGCACTCTGGATGAAAGCAGAACATGAAGCGGGCGTAGCGCCGCACCGGCGTCTCGGCGAGCACCTCGAGCATCCGTCCGGTCCGGTACCGCCTCGTGCCCGGACGGCCGCGATACCGCACGGCCGCTCCCAGCGCGACGCCAGCGTGCCACAACGCCGCGGGCGCGTACCGCGAGGCGCGGGTGGCCGCCAGGTTCGCGCGATAGCGTTCGTAGCCCGCGAAGCTCTCGTCACCGCCGTCGCCGTTGAGCGCCACGGTGACGTGGCGGCGCGTGAGCTCGGCCAGGTACCACGTGGGGAGGGCCGACGAGTCGGAGTACGGCTCGTTGTAGTGCCACACCAGGCGCGGAAGCACCGCCACGGCATCCCGGTGCACGACGAATTCGTGGTGCTCGGTGCCGAGGTGAGCGGCCACCGCCCGCGCGTGCGGCAGTTCGTTGTATCGTGCATCGTCGAAACCAATCGAGAACGTGCGGACCGAACCCGTCACCTCGCGCATCAGCGCGACGATCAGGCTCGAATCGATGCCGCCGCTGAGGAAGGCGCCCAGCGGCACGTCGCTGATCGTGCGCAGCCGCACGGCCTCGCGCAGCAGCCGGAGCACCTCGTCGCCAGCCTCCGTCTCGTCGATCTCGAGCTTCGGCTCATAGCGCAGCGACCAGTACCGCTCGAGCCGAAGCTGCCCGTCCTCGATCGTGAGCAGGTGGCCGGGCGGCAGCTTGGCGACGCCGCGGAACGCCGACATCGGGCTCGGGACGTACTGGTAGGTGAGGTAGTGCAGCAGGGCGAGATCGTCGGCCGCCGGCTCGAACGATCCGCTGCCGAGAAACGCCTTCGGCTCGGAGGCGAACTCGATGCCGTCGCCGTCGAGGCGGTAGTGCAGCGGCTTCTTCCCCACGCGATCGCGCGCGAGCACCAGGCGCCGCGCGCGCGCGTCCCAGATCGCGAACGCGAACATCCCGCGGAGCCGTGCGATCACGTCGGTCCCGAATTCCAGGTAGCCGTGCAGCAGCACCTCGGTGTCGGAACGGGTCAGGAAGTGGTGCCCGCGGCCTTCGAGATCCTCGCGCAGCGCCTGGAAGTTGTAGATCTCGCCGTTGAAGACGATCCACGTCTGCCCGTCTGGCGAGCGCATCGGCTGGCTGGCGGCCTCCGACAGGTCGATGATGGCCAGTCGCCGATGGCCGAAGCCGATCGGACCGTCGCACCGCGTGCCCGCGCCGTCGGGGCCGCGGTGTGCCAGCAGGTCGCACATGCGCGCGATCGCCCGCGCGTCGGCGGGGGCGCCGCTGCGGTAGTTCCAGCGCCCGGCGATGCCGCACATCAGTCGAAGGCCCTGGCGAGCAGGCCCGCGTAGAGCCGCTCGTAACTTCGAACCATCGCCTCGAGCGAGAACCTGGTCCGCGCGCGTTCGGCGGCGGCGCGGCCCATGACCTGCCTCGCCTGGTTGTCTCGCAGCAGCGAGAGCAGCGCCCCGGCGAGCGCGGCGGGGTCGTGCGGCGCGACCAGACGTCCGGTCTCGCCGTCGACGACGAGTTCTGACGTGCCCCCGACGTCGGTGGCGACCACCGGCAGCCCGGCGGCCATCGCCTCGAGCACCGCGTTGGGCAGGCCCTCCTGATGCGAGGGCAGCACGAGCAGCGTGGAGGCACGGAGCAGGCCGGCAACGTCGGCCCTCGCCCCGAGCAGCCGCACGCCGTCGAGACGACTTGCCCTGGCCTCGATCGCCTCGCGTTCGGGTCCTTCGCCGGCCAGCAGCAGCCAGGCTGTCGGCCGCTCGCGCCGGACACGTTCCCAGGCCTCCAGCAGGTCGAGGTGCCCCTTGTAATGAATCAGGTTCGCCACGCACAGCACGACCTCGTCGCCGGAGCCGAGGCCCAGTGCCTCCCACGGTACGGCGGCGGCCGGTTCCGCCGGGCCGCGGGGCATGTGCACGCCGTTGGGGATCGTCACCACGCGTTCCGGCTGCAGGCGCTCGTCGCGCAGCGTCTGCTGCCGCACGCGCTCGGAGTTGCACACCACCGCGGTCGTCATCCGGTTGGCCAGTTGCTCGATCCAGAGGTGCCTGGGGTTGCCGGCCTTGAACAACGGGAGGCTGCGACGGCACCCGATGACGACCGGAACGCGGGCGAGCGGGGCGGCCAGCCCGCCGAGCACGTACGCCCAGAACAACTGGCCCTGCACCACGTGCGGCCGGTGCCGACGCAGGTAGCGGGCCAGGCGCAGCACGACGCGCAGCAACCCCGTCAGACCTGCCAGGACCCCAAGGCCGCGAGACCGAACGAAGCCCTGCCAGCCGATCACGTCGACGGGGATGCCTGCCTCACGGAGATGGGTTTCGAGCGGTCCGCCCGCGGTGAGGCCGCACACGCGCACGTCGAACCGCGAAGCGTCGAGGCCTCTGGCAAGTGCCACCAGTTGCCCTTCGGCCCCGCCACGTTCGAGGGTTCCGGTCATCAACACGACGCGGATGCGGGATGGCATGCCGCGGCCACTGGGCGTCGAAGACGCGGAGGCTGCACGCAGGACGCCATCAGGGGCGACGGACCGTCTCGACCGGGTTCGCAACGACCCGCTATGCTAGCACGCACGCCCGGCGCAGCACGGCCACTCCCGTGACGCGGCCGTGGCCATGCCGTCAGCCCCGTGACCGTCCCGTTCTCCCCAACCACCCGGCGCCCGTTGTCGGTGGTCCACCTGACCACCGGGCTCGAACTGGGCGGTGCCGAACTGATGCTGTCGCGCCTCGTGAAGGCGATGCGCGGGCCGTCGATCACCTCGCGCGTCGTGTCGCTGACCGGCGAGGGCCAGATCGGTCCCGGGCTGCGGGAGGCCGGGATCGAGGTGCGGTCGCTGGGCCTGGCCCGCGGACAGGTGGGGATGGGGCCGGTGGTGCGACTGCGCCGCTGGCTCCACCAGTGGCAGCCGCACGTGCTCAGCACGTGGATGTACCACGCCGATCTGCTGGGGGCTGTCGCCACGATTGGCATGGACAGGCCTCGACTCGTCTGGAATCTGCGGGCCTCTCACATCGATCTGCGCCATTACCGCTGGCTGTCGCGGGTCACGCGGCAGGCCTGCGTCGCCCTGTCCCGCCGCCCGGCCGTCGTGATTGCCAACTCGCACTCGGGCCGCGCGGCGCACGAAGCCATGGGCTATCGGCCCCGCGCGTGGCGCGTGATCCTCAACGGCATCGACACCGATCGCTTCAGACCACGGCCGGATCTGCGGGACGCCGTGCGATCGGAACTGGGCGTGCCAGCCGGCGCGCTGCTCGTCGGCGTCTTCGCCCGCCTCGACCCGATGAAGGGACACGATGTCCTGGCCGGGGCCCTCGCGCGATGGCTGCCCCACGACGCGCGCGTGCACGTCCTCGTCGCCGGAACCGGGGTGACCGCCGACGCGCCGCCCTACGACGCGCTGCTGGCGGCGCATCCGGCCCTGCGCGCCCGGATCCACCTCACGGGGCCGAGACCCGACGTCGAACGGCTGATGGCCGCCGCCGATCTCGCGTGTTGCCCGTCGATCAGCGAGGGCTTTCCCAATGCCGTGGCCGAGGCGATGGCGTGCGGGCTGCCCTGCGTGGTGACCAGCGTGGGCGATGCGGCCGAACTCGTGGACTGCCCCGACCGGGTGGCGCCCCCGGGCGACGAGACGGAACTGGCCGCCAGACTGACAGCCGTGTCGAACCTGCCGGATGTCGAGCGTCAGAAGATCGGCCGGACGGCGCGCGCCAGAATCGTGGCACGCTATGGGCTGGAAGGCGCAGTCTCCGCCTATGTTGAGCTGTATCAACAGGTTGCGGGTGAAGACCGGGCCTGAGGGGCTCGTTCGTGCATCGATCTTGCATGACCCGCCTGACGACGTTGCCTGCGAGCCGGACCAACCCCGGTTCGCTGACCGCGGTCGAAGCCATCTGAGATTTCGTGCCCGAATGACCCGAGTTCCCGTATCCCGGCCACGCCCTGCTGTTCTCGGCATCATCGCGGCCCTGCTGCTCTCGGCCGTCGCTGCCGCCGATCCCCCGTCCTTCCCGGCGCAGCGCGTCGTCCAGCCCGATGCGCGCATCTACAACTACGAGATCGTCGCCGACGCAGCGGTGGCCTTCCCGGAATTGATCCTGGAGAACACGGGCGAGTCGCCCGTGGGCGACATCAGCCTGGTGGCTGACGACCGCGACCTGACAACGCTCGATGGAATCCTGGCGACGATTCTCAGGCCCGGCATGAGCGACGAACAGCGCGCGAGGGCCATCTGGGAGTTCGCACGCACGCAGACCTACGCCTGGTGGCCCTACAGCGACTTCTCGACCGAGTCGCACGACCCGGTCCGCCACGTCAACAGCTATGCCTACGGGTTCTGCAGCGACTTCACGAACATGATGACCACCATGTACCTGCACGCCGGGTTCCGCGTGCGGCGGTGGCATCCGGGCTCACCGCCCGCGCACGTGGTTCCGGAGGTCTACTTCGACGGCGGCTGGCACGCGATGGATGCCCACAGGGACATCCTCTTCCTCGGGCGTGACAACCGCACGATCGCCAGCGTGCAGGAACTGGTGCTCGATCCGTGGCTGGTGGAACGCGCCGGCCCGCGATACGTCGACCTCGCAGCGATCTACCAGGCGACGCCGCTCGATGCCTATGTAGAGGCGAGCACGGAGGCGTCCTCCTCCACGCTGCGCTACCGCCTGCGGCCTCGTGAGCGGCTGTGGTTTCCCGCCACCCCGCTCGGCTGGTTCCGCAACGACACGGTGCAGGCCAGCCAGCCGCCCCCGCTCTACGGCAACGCGGTGCTGTCGGCCCGGGTAGAGGCCGAGGGTGACGGCGTACTGGCCCTGCTGGAGCCCGGCCACTCGCTCAGGCAGGTGACCCGGGATGGGGTGGCCCTGCTGTCGACGCTCCAGGATGCGCCCCGCGGCGAGGCGCTCTACCGCGTTGCCGCGCCGCATCCGCTGGTGGCCGCCTCCGCGAAGATCACGGCACACGTCGGGGCGCCTGGCGACAAGGTGACGCTCTACGCCGGCCGCGCATCGAGCAGCGTGGCTCTCGACGAAGCCTTGCTGGCCTCCGGCCGCGCATTCCTCCATCCGGCGGTCATCGAGGCGTCGGGGCTGCTGACCTGCGAGGAGGATGGACTGCTGCCCGCCGCGCACGTCGACGGGATGTCGGAGGGACGGCTCGTGCTGCGGGTGCGCCGGGCGAGCGATCTGCCCCTGATTCTCGGGGCGCGCTTCTATCGCTGGAGCCCGTCGGAGGTTCTCGGCATCGACGTCTCGCCGGACGGCGCCTCGTGGACGCCGGCTTACGTGCCGGATTCGGGACAACTGGGCTACTTCGATGCCGTGGTTGACGCCACCGCCCTCGTGGCGGGCTGGACCGAGGTGTTCGTACGCATCCGGCTCGTTCCGGTCCTCTACGGCACGTGGGCGGTGGGTCTTGCCGGCGTGTGGGTCGACGGCGTCGTCATCGAGCCGGCCGACGAGGTCGCTTCGTTCACCGCACCGGGCACCTCGATGCTCGAGGTCGACCTGTCGTCCATCGTGGCGCCCTCGCGGGGCCCGGCATACTACGAGTTCGCGCTGCGGGCCGTGGTGGAGAGCGCGGGCGGTGCCAGCGGCCTGGTCGGCCTCGACACCACCAGCATCATGCAGGTGGCCCCCTGGGCGCTCCCTCACCCGCACAGGGGGAACACGCCATTCCGGCTCGAGGTCCGCGAGGGTAGCCCCTCCGACCTGCAGGTGCGGCACGCCTGGACCGAGACGCCCGCGCCCGGCCCGCTTCCACCCGTGGCGCCGCTGGCGCCCGCCGACCACGCCGTGACCGCGCTCGGCGCGGAACTGCTCTTCGCGTGGGTGCCGGCGTCGGGGTTTCCTGCCAGCCAGGTGCAGCGATACGAGGTGCGCCTGTGCGCCGACCAGGCGTGCGACACGCCGCTCACGTCACTGCTCCAGATCGGAACAGGCATCGTCACCGCGGGGGGAGATGGCTTGATTGGCACGATGGACGACCTGATCGTTGACGGGTCGATGCCGATCGTCAGCACGCCGTTCACCTCGTGGCTCACCGCAGGTCGCACCTATTACTGGCGCGTGAGAACGCAGTCGATCGCGGGCGACTGGAGCGCATTCGGGCCGATCTGGAGCTTCACCCCCGCGGCGCCGTCGGCCGCTCCCCCGGCGCTGGTCATCGAGGCCCCTTCCTCTGACGCCACCGTGACGACGCCGCTGGTCACGCTGGCCGGCACGGTGTCGGCAGGCGCCGCGCCGGTGACCGTGCGGTGGACCACCGATCGGGGACAGTCCGGTGTGGTGACGGCCACCTCCGCATGGCAGACGGCCGGCGTGCCGGTGGCGGGCGGGACGACACGGGTCGTCGTGACGGCGACCGACGCATCCGGCAACACGGTGGCGGCCACGACGAGCTATGTCGTGCCCTCCATCAGTTATCTGATGGCGGAGGGCACCACCAACGCCGACTTCCGCACCGAGATCGTGGTGGCGAACCCCACGGAAGGCGATGCGCGGGTCGACGTGCACTTCCTCACCGAGTCGGGAGGCGACGTCCGGCAGTCGCTGACCGTCGGCGCGCTGCGTCGGGTGACGGTTGTCGCCAACGACCTGCCCGAGCTCGCCGCGCAGTCCTTCGGCATCGAGGTCCGCTCGCTCGACGCGGTGCCGCTCGCCGTGGAGCGGGCGGTGTTCTGGGGTGCTGACCGCGAGGCGGGGCACAGCGCCGCCGCCGCGCCGGGGCTCAGCCAGACGTGGTACTTCGCCGAAGGCGCGCAGGGCTTCTTCGACACGTTCGTGCTGCTGGCCAATCCGCAGGAGACGGCCGCGCTGGCCACGGTGTCGTTCCTCACCGAGCATGGTCTCGTCGTGCAGCGGCAGGTCGAGGTGCCGGCGCGCGGCCGCTTCACCCTCTGGACGCGCGCGGTGCCGGAGCTCGCACACGCGGCGTTCAGCATCGCCGTGCTCGCCAACCGGCCGATCGTCGCCGAACGCGCGATGTACTTCGGCAGCCCCGGCTGGATCGGCGGCCACGCCGGTCCCGGGCTGCAGGCCCCTGGCACGCGCTGGTTCAGCGCGGAGGGCGTCACCGGATCCTACTTCGACACCTACCTCCTTCTCGGGAACCCTTCGCCAGAGCGCACGGCCCACGTGAACCTGCGCTTTCTCAGCAGGGACGGCGGCGTCTACCGGCGTGGCTACGAGATCGCGCCAGCCACGCGACTCACCGTCAACGCCGAGATCGCGCACCCGGCCCTGGCCGATGCCGAGTTCTCGACCGTCATCGACTCGGACGTGCCGGTGGTGGCCGAGCGCGCCACGTACTGGGGCGGCGCGTTTCCGAACTGGCTCGACGCGCACGCGGCACCCGCGGCTGCCGCGTCGTACGTGAAGTGGGGCCTGGCCGACGCGCGCGTCGGCGGGGCAGAAGCCTTCGAAACCTGGGTGCTCATCGCCAACGAGGATCCCGTGCGCGCGGCGCAGGTCGAGATGACGTTCCTCACGGAGGAAGGCGCCCCGGTGTCGCGCACCGTGACCGTCGCGCCGAACTCGCGCTACAGCGTGTGGCTGGAGCAGGATGTCCCCGAACTCACCGGACGACGTGCGGGCCTTCGCCTCGAGTCGGCCAACGGCGTTCCCATCGTCGTCGAGCGCGCGATGTACTGGAGCACGCCCCGGCAGGCGTGGGCTGGCGGATCGAGCGCGCCCGGCGCCCCGCTGCCATGAGACCCCGCTGATCGTGCGTCGATCGCCTGGCACGAACGTCGGTACGGCGCGCCGCGCCCGTCGGCGCGGGGAGCCGCGGCCGTGACCGGCGGCGCTCCCGTGCGGGTGCTGCGCGTGGTGGCCCGCCTGAACGTCGGCGGCCCCGCCGTCCACGTGGCGATGCTCGGCGAGCAGCTTCCGCCACCGGATTTCGAGACGCTGGTGGTGACGGGAACCGAGGGCGCAGCCGAGGGCAATTTCCTCGCGGTGACCGGCCGCCGCCTGCCCAGCCTGGAAGTCATCCCGGACCTCGGCCGCGAGATCGACCCGCGCCGCGACATCGCCACTCTTCGCCGGCTCGTCGCGGTGATCCGGCGCTTCCGGCCGCACATCGTGGAGACGCACACCGCGAAGGCCGGCACGCTGGGCCGAATCGCGGCGGCGCTGTGCCGCGTCCCGATCACGACGCACACGTTCCACGGCCACGTGTTCTCGGGCTACTTCTCTCCGTTCCGGACCCGCGCGTTCGTGACGATCGAGCGCGTGCTGGCACGGCACACGTCATGCCTGATCGCCGTCAGCGAGAGCGTCCGGCGAGAGGTGCTCCAGGCCGGCGTCGGGCGCCGGACACGCTTCGAGGTTGTTCGTCTCGGGCTCGAACTGGCGCCGTTCGCCTCGGCGCCGCGCGGGCGCCTGAAGGCCTCGCTCGGCGTGCCGGCCGACACGCCCCTGGCCGGTTTCGTCGCGAGGCTGGTGCCGATCAAGGCGCCGGAACTGTTTCTCGAGGTCGCCGCCCGCGTCGCGCAGGCGCACCCCGCGGTGCAGTTCGTGGTGGCGGGCGACGGTGAGTTGCGTGAGGCGATGAAGGCGCGCATCGCTCGGCTCGGGCTCGATCGCCGGGTTCACCTGCTGGGGTGGCGGGGCGACCTGCCGCTGGTGTACCGCGACTGCGATCTGGTGCTGCTCACCTCGCGCAACGAGGGATCGCCGGTGGCGCTCATCGAGGCCCAGGCCGCCGGCTGCGCCGTGGTCGCGACCGATGTCGGCGGCGTCCGCGACGTCGTCGAGGACGGTGTGACAGGGGCGCTCAGGCCGTTCGGCGACGCGCAGGGGCTGGCCGATGCCGCCCTCGCGCTGCTTCGCCAGCCGGACCGGCGCGCGGCGCTCGGCGCCGCCGCACAGCACGCGGCGCTGGCCAGGTTCAGCGCGGGGCGACTCGGTCGCGACATGCGCGATCTGTACGGCGACCTGCTGCAGGGCTCCGTGCCGTCGCCACGGAGAACCTGATGCGACCCGATGGCCGGCGGCCTGGCGCCAGCCAGCTCATCCCTTGGCCGCGCGACGCGCACGGCGATACACTTCGATGGCCCCGCATGATGCGCCGATGCACCTGATCCTCCCGGGCACCGCCACCTTTCTCCTGGGCCTGCTGCTGACGCTCCTCGTCAGGCGGGGCGCGCTGCGCCTGGGCGTCGTCGCCGTTCCCAAGGTCGATCGCTGGCATCGCCGGCAGGTGGCCATGCTCGGAGGGGTGGCCATGGCCGGCGCCATCCTCGCGGGCGCCGTGCTGGCGCCGGTTCGCGACAGCGGCGTGTGGATCCTGCTCGGCGGGGCGCTCACGCTCGGCGGTGTGGGACTGGCCGACGACCTGGCGCCGCTCAAGCCGCAGACGAAGCTGATCGCCCAGATCCTGGTGGCCGCGGCCATCGCGTCGTTCGGGCTGGCCCTGAACCTGACGGGCTACCCGCTGCTGAACGTCCTGGTCACGATCTTCTGGATCGTCGGCGTCACCAACGCCCTGAACCTGCTCGACAACATGGACGGCCTGGCGGCGGGGATCGCCTCGATCGCGGTGGGCTTCCGTCTCGTGTTCTTCCTGATGGACGGCAACGTGGACGGCGCCATCTTCGCCGCCATCGTCCTGGGAGCGATTCTCGGGTTCCTGGTCTTCAACTTCAACCCGGCCTCGATCTTCATGGGCGACACCGGCAGCCTGTTCCTCGGCGTCCTCGTCAGCGGGTTGAACCTGGTGGGAGGCCTGCCGTATTCCCGCGGCCTGGTGTCGGTCCTGCTCGTCCCGGTGCTGCTGCTGCTTGTGCCGATCTTCGACACGGCGTTCGTCACCATCGCCCGCATCGTTGCCGGACGGCCCGTGTCGGTGGGCGGCCGCGACCACACGTCGCACCGGCTGGTCGCACTGGGCCTGTCCGAGAGGACCGCGGTGCTGCTGCTCTACGCTCTGGCGCTCGGCTCCGGAGGGATTGCCTACTACTCGTACCTCTACGGCTTCTCCTACGGCGTGGTGCTCGTCAGCCTCTTCACGCTCGGCCTGATCGTGCTCGGCCTGTTCCTCGGGCACATGAAGGTCTACGCCGAGGATGGCGCCGCCCCGCCGGAGAACGCGAAATTCCTCAGCCTGATTACCGACTTCCAGTACAAGCGCCAGGTCGCCACCGTGCTCACCGACCTGATCCTGATCGTGCTGGCGTACTACTCGGCATATCTGCTGCGCTTCGAGGGCGGGCTGCGGGCCGAGGAGGCGCGGTTCGTCGAGTCGGTGCCGGTGGTCATCCTCTGCCAGATGTCGGCCTTCGCGCTCTGGCGCACCTACACGGGAATCTGGCGATATACGAGCCTGCAGGATCTGCTCGCCATCGCCCAGGCCGCCGCGGCCGGCACGGTGGCCGCCGTCGTCATGATCGTGCTGTTCTGGCGGTTCGAGGGCTACTCCAGGTCGGTCTTCGTGCTGAACTGGCTGCTGCTGGTGACGCTGGTCGGCGCCAGCCGCCTCTCCTTCAGGACCCTGGCCGAACTGCTGGGCAGGCGCGGCGAGGGGTGGCGGCGGGTACTGGTCTACGGCGCGGGCGACGGCGGCGCGCTCGTGCTGCGCGAATTCAAGAACAACCTCGACCTGCGCGGGCGCGTTGTCGGGTTCCTCGACGACGACCGGTCGAAGCACGGGACGAAGATCAACGGCGTCCCGGTCGTTGGCGGCGCCGAGGATCTGGTGCGCACGCTGGACACGCTGGCAGTGTCACAGGTGGTCATCTCGACGCGCAAGGTGCCGATCGACATCGTCGAGCGCATCAGGACGGCGTGCGACGCGGCCGACATCACGGTGGTGCAGGCGGCACTGCGGTTCGAATGATGCCGCCAGCCGCGACCCCACGCCGGTGCCGCGACCTGTCGCGCGCGCATTGAGGCCGCTGTCGTTCCGTCAGGCCGCTCATGTCCACTCCGCCGCTTCGCACCGTCCTGATCGTCGGCGCTGGCCAGGCCGGCCAGTTGCTCGCCCGCGACCTCCAGCGGTCCGGCAGCCGCCTCACCCCGCTCGGCTTCATCGACGATGCGCCCAACCGCATCGGCAGCGTCGTGACCGGACTGCCGGTGCTCGGCGTCGCGGAGCACATCCCCGAGGTCGCCCGGCGCCATCGCGTCGACGAGATCCTGATCGCCATCCCGTCGGCCACCGGCGCCCAGATCCGGCGCATCACCGGCTTCTGTCTCGACAGCGGCGTGCCCTTCCGCACCTCGCCGAGCGTGGCCGACCTGCCCGAGTGCCGCCTGTCCCTGCGCGAGATTCGCGATGTCCGGATCGAGGACATCCTCGGGCGGGAACCGGTCCGCATCAGCCGCGGCCAGATCGACGCGAACCTCCACGGGCAGGTGGTGCTCGTCACCGGGGCCGGCGGCTCGATCGGATCGGAGCTGGCGCGGCAGATCGCGCTGGCGGCCCCGGCGCGACTCGTGCTCTACGAGCGCGCCGAGAGCGATCTCTTCGAGGTGGAGCACGACGTCCGGCGCCGGACGTCGGCCGCGGAGGTGGTGGCCGCCGTCGGCGACATCCTCGACATCGACGAACTGCTCGATGTCTTCACCCGGCATCGGCCGACCCGCATCTACCACGCCGCCGCCTACAAGCACGTGCCGATGATGGAGCGGCACGTGGTGGCGGCCGCGCGCAACAACGTGATCGGCACGGCGAACGTGCTTGCCGCGGCGCGCGAAGTCGGCACCGAGCAGTTCGTCCTGCTCTCCACCGACAAGGCCGTGCGCCCCACCAGCGTGATGGGCGCGACCAAGCGCGCGGCCGAGCGGCTGGTGCTGGCGGCCGGCCCCCCGCTCCCGCGCTGCTGCGCCGTGAGGTTCGGCAACGTCCTCGGCAGCCGCGGCAGCGTCGTCCCGCGCTTCCAGCGCCAGATCGCCGAGGGCGGGCCCGTCACGGTCACCCATCCCGACGTCGTCCGCTACTTCATGACCGTGCACGAGGCGGCGCAACTCGTGCTGCAGGCCTCGGCCACCGCGGCCGGCGGCGAGGTGTTCGTGCTCGACATGGGCGAGCTGGTCCGCATCGTGGACCTCGCGGAGCAGTTGATCCGCCTGTCGGGGAAGGAACCCCGTCTCGACATTCCGGTCGAGTTCATCGGTCTGCGCCCGGGCGAGAAACTGCTCGAAGAGACGCTGACCGACCCCGCTGATGCGGAGCCCACCTCCCATCCGCGCATCTACGTGGCCCGCAACGCCAACGGCGGCGCATTGCCGGAGGGATGGCTGGACGCCCTGTCGCGCGCGATTGACGAGCGGTCGACCGCGCGGGTGCGGAGCGTGCTGCGCGAGGCGGTGCCCGACTACGGCCAGGCCTGACCTCGCCCCGGATGGCGCGTGGGGTTGCGGGCGATGCGGTCGCGGGCGCCCGCGTGACAGGTGCGGGCCGTGCGCGGAATCGTTGCCCCGCGAAGGGCACGCGGGGCGGGCGGTGGCCGTCCCGGAGGTTCGGCGCCCTCAGGGTGAGAAGGCGGGCCAGATCACGAAGGACCATGCCGCGGCGTCGAGCAGCATGGCTCCCGACACGAGGGCGCACGCCGCAACACGCCGCCACCACGCGGGGCCCCATCCGGTGACGCCAATCCACACCAGCAGCGCAAGCGGGATCGCCACCGGCGACAGGTAGCGGCCCTGACCCCCTTCTCCGGCCAGGTACTGGCGCACGAGCAGCGACGCGAGCTGCAGCAGCACGGCTCCGCCGGCGACCACGATCGCCAGTCGCGTCCGGGCAGACCGTGCTGCGACGAGGGCGCCGACGACGCCCAGGCCCGCGGCGGCCGTGAAGATCGCCAGCAGGCTGCGCCACACGTCCGGGGGAGCAAAGCGCAGCCAGCCGGCCGCGATCCACGATGAGTGATAGAGGCCCAGGAATCCCGCCGTCCACCCGACCGGCTCGGCCCGCTGAGCCAGCAGGGCCTGGATCTCGGTCGAGTACCACCGCACCAGGTCTCCGAAGCTCCACGCGACGAGAGCGCCGACGATGGCTGACAGCCCGGCCAGGGTCGCGACCAGGCGCGCTGCCTCACGCCGGCTCCTGACAGCGACGCACACCGACACGACCCAGGCTGCGATGGGCACCACGGTGACGCCCAGGCGCCTGGCCAGGGCCGACAGCGCCGCGAGCATCACCGCGAGCGAGAGCCAGGCAATCGGACGTTCGGCATCGAGCGAGCGGGTGGCGGCCCAGAGCATTGCGGCCGAGAGCAGGCCCACGAAGGCATCGGCGCTCGCCGTGGTCGCCACGAGCACGACCTGCGGGTGCAGCGCGAGCAGGGCCATCACGCCGATGCCCGACCACGCGCCGAGCAGCATCCGGCCCACGTCCCAGGCCAGGAGGACGATGCCGAGGCCAGCGATGAGCGACAGCGCGCGAGTCCGGCGCAGGATGGCCTCGGGGTCGTCGCCGCGTGCGATGCGGGCGGCCATGGCGTAATAGAGCCCATCGCTGCGCGGCAGCTGGAAGTGCCGCTTCACCAGTTCCGGATCCTGGTCGAAGCGCGTGGGCGGAGGCGAGGGTTGGCGGGCGCCCACCAGCCTCCACCAGTCGTGCCGGACCATCGACGACAGGATGGCGCCCTCCATGCGGCCCACGGCTTCCGGGGAGCGATCGCTGCTGCCGGCGAACCAGATGGCGAGGACGTGCTGCGGTTCGTCCGGGTTCTGCCAGGGGGGTACGGTGGCGAGCGCGACGCATCCTCGCACGAGGAACACGAGGAGCAGGCAGACGGCGGCGCTGGTCACGCGTGGTGGGGGCAACGCAGGGGTCATCGCGAGCCGTCGATGGGGGAGCCGCTCAGCCTCCCCATGCTATCGTCCCTCGAGCGCCCGCCGTGGCAGGAATACGATCGCCGCCACCAGCGATCGCCACGGCGCGTGAAACGCCGCGGGGAACACGCCGAAGTTGCGCCCGAGCGGCCCCGCCCACGGCGAGGACCGCGCCAGCACGAATGCCGGATCCGCCAGGCGGTCGAGCAGCGCCGCGCGCGCCGGGTGCAGGCGCGACCGCAGGGCCGCGGCGCGTCGCGCGATGGCCCCGTCCTCCTCGTCCAGCCACCACGCCGCCTGGCGCATGACGGCGTAGAGCGCGCCGGTGAGGCCGAGGCCGGCGCCTTCCTCGACCACGCGCGCCCACGCCGCGTCGTCGATGGCGGTGACCGCCGCGGCCAGATCGACGAGATCGCGCGCGTCGTTGGCGAAGGCGTGCCGCGTGCGGTGTGCGGCAACCAGCAGGACGGAGTGCGCCACCGAGATCATCGGCCAGCCGCCGACGGTCTCTGCCTGCGCGATCGCGCGGGCGGGCAGTTCCTTCAGCAGCGGCCACTGGGCGAGGTGCCGGTGGAGGTCGAGTTGCGTCGAAATCCCGCGCGCGCCGGTGGAAACGAGCGCGATGGCGGGCGCGACGCGGCTGGAATACCTCAGCGCCGGCACGAGCCGCCGCCACCCGGCTTCGGTCAGGCGCGCCAGCGCCTCGTCGAACCGCTCGGGGCCGACGAGCACGTCGAGGTCGGCGAGCGCGCGGACGCCAAGGTCGCCCGGAGCGTGCCGCAGCAGGAACGCGCCGCCCTTGATCAGCAGCGGCGTGATGCCGTGGTCGAGCAGCGTGTCGCGCGCGCGTGCCATTGGTCCGAACAGGGCAAGGTTCTGGCCGGCCGCGCGATGGTAAGCCGCGGCGAACAGGCCGGCACGGGCGTCCTGGCGATCCCGCAACGCGCGAAAGAGCAGCGGGGCGAGCCCGAGGCGCTCGATCCCGGCCGCGGGCGGTGAACCCCGTGGTGTCGCCACGCCCTCGTCCCGCCAGCCACGGCATGCGAACCGCGTCCACGCCCGCAGCGCCGGCTCGATGCCTGACCCGTCCATCGCCCTTCGACGACTCACGCGAGCACCGCCAGCGCCCGCTGGGCGACCACCCGGCCGATGGCCAGCGATGCCGTGGCCGCCGGCGATGGCGCGTTCAGCACGTGCACCGCCCGCGGCGTCTCGGCGAAGCGGAAGTCGTCGACGAGCCGGCCGGCGCGATCCACCGCCTGCGCGCGCACGCCGGCCCCGCCCGGCGCGAGATCGGCCGCGGTGATGGCCGGTACCAGCTTCTGCAGGTCGTGCGTGAACTGCGCCTTGCGCAACGACCGTGCGAACTCCCGCACGCCTGCGCGCCACATCCGCCAGCCCATCCGCCAGAAGCCGGGATACGCCATCCAGTCGGCCATGTCGCGCGGCGAAACGTCCCAGCGGCGATAGCCCTCGCGGCGGAAGGCGATCACGGCATTCGGCCCGGCCTCGATCGTGCCCTCCACGCGCCGCGTGAAGTGCACGCCGAGGAACGGGAACCGGGGATCGGGCACGGGATAGATGAGGTGCTTCACGAGGTGACGGCCCGACGGCCCCACCTCGTAGTACTCGCCCCGGAACGGCACGATCCGCACGTCGGGATCCGCGCCGCACAGGCGGGCGACACGGTCCGACTGCAGTCCGGCGCAATTCACCAGGGTTCGCGACGCGACGGTGCCGGCGGTGGTAACGACCTTCAGCCCGCCAGGTTCCTGCCGCACGGCTGTCACGCGGGCGCCCGTGAGCAGGCGCGCGCCACCGCGCCGCAGCACGTCGGCGAACGCCTGCGACACGACGGCGTAGTTGACGATCCCGGTCTCGGCGACGTGCAGCGCCGCCACGCCGCGCGCGTGCGGCTCGATCTCGCGCAGTTCGTCACCCGAGAGCACGCGCAGATCCCGCAGGCCGTTGGCCTCGCCGCGCGCCCGCAGCGCCCCGAGCCGTCCCCGCTCCTCCTCGCTGGCCGCCACGACGACCTTGCCGCATCGCTCGTGCGGCACGCCGTGCTCCTCGCAGAAGCGGTAGAGCCGCTCGCGTCCATCGGCGCACAGCCGCGCCTTGTGGGACCCGGGCGCATAGTAGAGCCCCGAGTGGATGACGCCGCTGTTGTGTCCGGTCTGGTGCCGCGCGATCGCCGGCTCGGCTTCCACGATCACCAGTCGCTCGCCGAATCGCTCCACGAGCGCGACGCCGGTGGCGAGGCCGACGATGCCGCCGCCGGCGATGAGGACGTCACACGAGAAATCGGGCATCGGATCGCGGCGCTCCGCAGGCCGACAGCAGCATATCGCGGGCGCGCCTGGCGCGTCCGGCGGCGGGTGGCGCGGCCGCGGCACGCGGTCCGGCCGGACCCTGATGTCGGCGGGCGCCGGAGGCCTGGCGAGCACGGGCGTCCCCACTCGGAGTATGCTCGGCTCATGCAACCTCTCAACCGCGTCGCCATCATCGTCCGCGCCAAGGGTCGCTATGTGGAGTGGGCCAACGCCGTCCGCGACGACGGACCGAAGTTCACCATCGAGGAGGCGCGCACCAATCCGGGCGTCTACCTCGTGTTCCCCCTCGTGGAAGACGATGACGAGCCGTCGGACACGGACCTGATCGACGCGCGGGCCGCCGAGATCTTCGAGTCGGAACTCGCCCGCTGGTCCGACGATGAAGGGAAGTGGCCGGATACACGCACCGCGCACGTCTTCCGGTCGTGGTTCGACGTGGAGGTGATCGAGGCGGTGGCCGACATGGACGAGGACGAACCGATCGGTCCGATGTCGGAAGACGAGGCCGTGGAGGCCGCCCTGGAGCACTGCGCCTGGTGTGGTGAGCACATCGAGGACAACGAGGTGCGCCTGGTGGCATACCTGCCGGACGAGGAGGACGAGGTGGATCCCGACGCGCGCGCCCTGCCCGTGGAAGTCGACGACGAGCACCTCGCCATCGCCGTTCGCCCCGGCGAGTTCGAACGGGTCGTCGAAGGCTACGACGAAGACGACGAGCCCGACGAGGACGACGAAGACGACGAAGACGACGACGAGGACGAGGAGGGCGAGGAGGAAGAGGGCTGGGTGCTCGCCTGCTGCAGCGAGCGGTGCCACGACGCGCTCCAGCGGGCGCTCGGCGAGCGGGCGGGCGTGGAGAAGTAGGGCGGCGCGCCAGGACACCAGGCGTCGGGCCGCGACCGCAGGTCGGGCGAGTCAGAGCGGGTTGCGCCAGCGCAGCCCCGGGAAGCGGGAGAAGTCCGCGTCGTTCGAGTGCAACTCGCACTGGTGCTCGATGGCCAGCGCCGCCAGGTGCGCGTCGGTCGTGAGCGCACCGGTCACGCCAGGTTCACCGAGGAGCCGCAGCAGGATCTCCAGGTGACGGGGCCCGGGCTCCAGCACCTCGACACACGGACGCTCGAACCACGCCCGCACCGATACGCCGGCCTCCGCCGTGGTCATCGGGCGCACGAGTACCGCCGGGTGAGTCATCAGGCGCACGAACCCGCACGTGACGGCCCACGGCAGCCCGACTGGTCCCGTTCCGTTGAGCAGTTCCTCCCACCAGCGCCTGGCGGCCGCGTGATGCGGCGCGTCGCTGTTGTAGGCATACACGAGCAGGTTGACGTCCGGCACGATCATCGGTCGCGCGCCGCCTCACCCGCGAAATCCTGCGTCTCGAGGTCGTCGAGCAATTGGTTGAGCCGGGCGACATCGATCCCCGGGCGGAACCCTCCGCCATGCGACTGCACCACGAAGGGCGCCGACGCCCCGGCGGTGGTGCCCTGGGCCGCCAGGCCCCGGCGCAGCACGGTGTCCACCGCCGACTTGAACGACAGCCGTTGCCGGCGCGCGAACTCCTTCAGCTTGGCCGCGACATCGGGCTCGAGGGTGATGGTGGTGCGCATGGAGGCATCATGATGCGTCTGGGCTGAAGCGTCAAGATGCGTGCCTACGCCGCCGTGGCCAGCGCCTCCGCGATCCGCAGCCGTGACGCACGCCGCGCCGGCGCCCACGCGGCGGCGACCGCGACGGCCGAGAGGAACCCCGCCGCGAAGAGCACCGTGCCGGGCTGCAGGCCCACCGTGAGCGGGATGGCTTGCGCGGCGAGTCCGCCGCCATAGGTGATCGCCGCCGTGTTGATCACGGCCTCGATCGCCAGCGACGCCACCAGGCCCAGTACCGACGCGGTGAGCGCCAGCAGCGCCGCCTCCAGGGCGAACAGCCACGCCACATGACGCCGGCGATACCCCATGCTGCGCAGCGTGCCGATCTCGCGCACGCGCTCGTTGACCGACTTCAGCACGGTGGAGAAGACCGACATGCCGGCGATCGTCACGACGATCAGCACGACGAAGGTGCGGTAGATGCCGAGCACCTGCATGCTGCGCCGGTAGATCTCGGCGTACTGGTGCTGGTCCCACCGCAGCGCCCGGACAGGCCGGCCGGCCTCGCCTGCTGCCGCGTTGAGGGCCGCGGCGAAGTCGTCGGCGCGGGAAGGCTCGCGCAGGGTGATGCTGTAGAAGGATACGGCCTGTGTGTCGAGCAGCCGCTGGCCGAGCGGCAGCGGGAGCTGGACGAACTTCGTGTCGATGCTCTTCAGCCCCGCGTCGAAGACCCCGACGATCGTCGGATCGATGGCGTTGAGCTGACCCGATGCGGTGGTGGCCGTCAGCTGCAGTCGAGGCTGGCGGCAGGAGAAGGCGCGGCGCTCGCCCGTCGGCGCGCCGTCGAGGCCGATGGCACCCTCCGGCGGTGGCGCCTGGCAGTCGAGCAGGCCGGCGAAGGTATGGGCGACGATCGCGCTGTTGTCGCCGGCCTCCTGAAGCGGCACGCCGGCGCTCACGTTCCAGGCCCAGCGGTCGCGCAGCCGCGCGGCGTCGGCGACATCGTAGGCCCAGGCCGCGAAGATCAGCCCGCTGCGTCCCGTGCTGGCGAGCCCGCCAATGGCCAGCGCGCGCATGCGCGCCTCCACCTCGCCGGCGTGCCCGGCGAGAAACGCGTCGACCACGGCCTGATCCTCGGGCTGCAGCGCGCGGCTGAGCGGCGCATCGTCACCGGTGCGGACCCAGGCGTCGCGGTGCTCGACCATGACGTGTCCCAGCATGCTGCGCTGCGAGTACCACTCGGCCTGGATGCCGACCAGATCGCCGAGGTAGCCCTCGAAGAGCACGATCGACACGAAGCCGACGACAATCGAGAGCAGCGACCCGAGGCTGTGCCGCCAGTGGCGGCGCACGTTGCGCCAGGCGATGCGGGCGATGGGGTGGGCCATGGGGGCTTGGGGCCTGGGGCTTGAGGCTTGGGGCTTGAGGCCTGGGGTTTGAGGCTTGGGGCTTGAGGCTTGGGGCCTGGCCTCGAGCCTGACGCCACGAGCCACCAGCCTGCTTCACCTCACCACGTTGTTGATGTTGAACAGCGCCGTCGCGTGCGTCTCGGCGCGCGGTTCGGCGTAGGTGAGCACGGTGACGGCGCCCGAGCCGCCGACGTCGCGGATCGTCATGCGGCTGATGAACTCGAAGGCGCCGCCCGCGGCGCTGCGCAACCGGTTGCCGTAGTCGAAGGTGGCCGTCTTGAACACGTCACCGCTCACCGTGAGGAATTCTGCCTTCACCCCCAGCCGCCGTTTCTTCGAGATCCACGATCTGATGCGATCGTAGGTGACGTTCTTCGCCTTCGCCTTCAGCTCGAGTTTCCAGGCAGGCTCGCCATCCACGATCTCCTCGCCGACGATCGTGCCGTCGTAGTCGCGCGCGTAGTGGGTGGAGGCGATGTCGCCGTTGCTCGCCAGGCCGCTCAGCCGCTGCCTCGCGGAAATCGACACGGGCCTGCGCAGCCCCGGCTTCACGAACCAGATCGTGCGGTCGTTGAACAGCAGGATCTCGCCCTTGTAGCGCGGCGGCGCCAGCGACTCCACCAGCGCATCGTCGCCGCGCGCCTTCACGAGGAAGCTGCGCGTGGTGGTCTCGCCGTCCTCGGTGGCCTCGACGGTGACGTTCCAGGTGATGCCCTGGCCCACGCCGCCGCGGGCGCGGTCGGCGCTCTGGAGCAGTTCCAGCGCGGTGGGCTGCTGGGCGAAGGCGGGGAGGGTGCCAAGCAGCAGGACCGCGAGGCCCGCGCCCGTTCCGGCGACGCGGTTCCTATTCATCGGTTCCTCCACCGGGGCCCCAGTAGGCTGCGCCGCGCGGAGGATCCCGTTCGTCCATCTCATAGCACCCACACGAGTCCGCCGTACTTCGCCAACTGTGCGTCAGCGGTCAGCAAGACGAGGGGTTCACATGCGCTCTGCGCCACCAACAGCCGGTCGAAGGGGTCGCGGTGGTGTGCAGGCAGCCTCGCCACTTTCTCGGCGTGCGCGCCGGTGACGGGCAACTCCGCGAAGCCAGTGGGGCCGAGGGAGGCTCTCACCTCGGCGGCATCCGCCTCGAGCTTCCCCAGCGCCGACTTGACGGCGATTTCCCAAATCGACGCGGCGCTCACGAAAACCTCCGACTCATCGAGGAGCGCACGCGCCTTCTTGGGGAGGCGCTTGTCGCCGGACAGGGCCCAGAGCACCAACTGCGTGTCGAGCAGGATGCGGCTCATGGCTTGCCGCCCTCGAACTCGGCGAGCACGTCCGGCGGCAACGGCGCGTCGAAGTCCTTGGCCACCTTGATGCGACCCTTGAGAAGCCCGAATGTCTTCTTGCGGGCGACGCCCGACAGGGGCACCAGCTTGGCGACGGGCTTGCCGGCCCTGGCGATGACGATCTCCCGCCCTTGAGCGGCCTCGTCGACCAGGCGGGACAGGTGAGTCTTGGCTTCGTGGATGTTGACCGTCATGGTCCTGCTCAGGCAGTCGTGTTGATGAGATCGAACTTAGCTCAACTTAGTCATAATCTGGCCCGTCGTCAAACCGCCGCGGCTCACGCCGTCGTCGCCGTCAGCAAATCGGCCACGCGCTCGCGCAGGCGCCGCCGCACCACCACCCAGGTGGCCAGCAGGCTGAGCGGCAGCATCGCGATCGCCGCCGCGCCCGCCAGCGACAGGTTCGGGGTGACCGTCAGCCGGATCGAACCGGGCACGCCGGGTGGAGTGAAGCGGATGTCGGCCGCGTTGACGGCGGCGGCCGTGACGAAGGCGAACGCGAGGCCGGCGCCCGTCGCGACGAGCGACAGCAGCAGCACCTCGCGCAGGTAGAGCGTCGAGAGCTGCCGCCGCGTGTAGCCCAGCGCGCGGAACGTGCCCAGTTCGCGCGTCCGCTCGTAGACGGTGAGCGTGGCGGCGTTCACCACGCCCAGCACGACGACGGCGATCACCAGCACGCCGATCACCGCCACGAGCGACCGGAGGAACCGCATCGTGCCGACGTAGTAGGGGTTCACGTCGTAGTCGAGGTACGTGAACACCTCGGCCGGCACGCCGCGCGCCGCCAGCGCGCGCCGCAGGTCGGCCGCCACCGCCGGTGTGTCGCGTGCGTCGTGGAGGAACGCGGCGACGAAGGTCACGTCCCCGGTGTCGTAGAGACGCTGCAGCAGCCCGAGCGAGGTGACCACGGTCTGGTCCTCGGTGTCGGTGCTCGGCGTGTGGAAGACGTTCACCACCTCGCCGTCGACGGCGCCGAGCGACCCGCTGAAGGTCAGTCCCGCCAGCTGCACGTTGGCGTCGGCGGCGATCTGGGCCGCCGCGCCGGGATCCTCGCACGCCGGCATGACGATGGCCCCGGCGCCGTTCGTCTCGTCGTGCACGCGCGCCTTGCCGAGCAGTCGCGCCAGCCCTGCCGAGAGGCCCACGGCGCCCTCCACGTCGGGCGCCTGCGAGACCAGCCGCCCCCGCAGCGGCGTCACGAAGTCGGCGGCATCGCGCCGCACCGCCGGGTGCGCCAGCACGCGCGCCTCCACGCCGGGCTCCATGCCCGTGGCCACGAACGGCAGCGTGCGGCAGCCGTTACCGGCCAGGCCCTGGCCGCGCAGGTATCGGCCGGAGAACTCCACCCGCGGATCCCCATCCAGCACGGTGCTGATGACGGCCTGCTGCGCCGGCGTGAGGCTGTAGCGCGACGGGCGCGCGGCGGCGCGCGTGAGGCCGCCCTCGCGGTAGATCGCCACGTGGCCGCTTGGCGCCAGGTAGACGGCGTTGGTCCGCAGGAACCGCTCGATGCGCACCACGTAGCCGCCGATCAGCACGAGGCCGGCATAGCCCAGCGCGATGGCGAGCGCGGTGGCGAGGTTGCGGCGGCGGTTGCGCCCGAGGCTGCGCCACGCGACGTGCCACGCGCGCGTCACGACGCCTCCGGCTGGATCGTCCCGTCCACGATGTGGACGATGCGCGCGACGCGGCCGATGAGTTTCTCGTCGTGCGTCGAGAAGAAGAACGTGACGCCGCGCTGCGCGTTGAGCGCCGCCAGCAGATCGACAATCCGATGCGCGGTGCCCGAATCGAGGTTCGCCGTGGGCTCGTCGGCGAGCACCAGCAGCGGCGAGGTGACCAGCGCGCGGGCGATGGCCACCCGCTGCCGCTGGCCTCCCGACAGTTTGTCGGGCGCGTGGCCGATGAAGCCCGTCAGCTCCACGTCCGCGATGGCCTGCATGACCCGATCGCGGCGCTCGCGGGCCGGGATGCGCCGGTTGATGAGCAGCGGCAGCTCGACGTTCTCGAACACGTCGAGCACGGGCACCAGGTTGAACGACTGGAAGATGAACCCGATCTTCTCGTTCCGCAGCCGGCTCCGGTCATCGTCGGAGAGGTGCGCGACGTCGCGGCCCTCGACGATGACCGCGCCCCGGTCGGGTTCGTCGATGCAACCCACCATGTTGAGCAGCGTGCTCTTGCCCGAACCCGACGGGCCGACCAGCGCCGTGAATTCACCCCGGCGCAACTCGAGCGTGGCGCCGCGCAGGGCGGGCACCTCGGTTTCGCCGAGGCGGTAGCTCTTGTAGACGTCGTCGAGACGGACGAACGAGCTGGACATCGGAGCGATGGTAGATCGGCTTGGGGCCTGGAGTCCCCGCCCCCAGGCGACCAGTGAGGTACGAGACCCTTCAGCAGGCCCCCGTCGTCTCGCGGTGGAAGTCCGGCTGCTCGCTCGGCGTGCGCACGGCGCAGCCTCGGGCCCCGCAAGCGCCCGGCGACCTGCGAAGGGAGTTCACCGGCCCCAAGCATCAAGCCTCAGGCCCCAAGCCTCAAGCCCTAGGCCTCAGGCCCCCTTTCACCACGTCACCGACGAGCCCAGCACGACGCTGCCCCTGGCGAAGCGCGAGAACTCGCCGTGGGCCGCACCGCCGGTCACCGTGCCCGAGCCGAACAGCACCAGCCGATCGGTGGCTTCCATCCGTGTGGTGACGAACAGCACGCGTGATCCATCGGTGAAGGAGTGCAGGTATCGCGTCTGCACCTCGGTGCGCTTGCGCGGCGCCAGCTCCGGCGTTCGCAGCGAGACCAGCATCAGTTGGCGCCCTGCGTATTCCAGCCCTGGGAGTACGTAGGGTGCGAAGGCGGCCGGCGACGTGGCGGCGTACGCCGCGCCGAAGGCGAGCCGCAGGTCGTCGTTCCGCCAGCCTGCCTGCTGGAACAGCCACTCCAGGCGCAAATCGTCGCCGCGGGCGAAGGTGTAGCGGGCGCCGGTGACGGCCATGGTGTTCCAGTCGCGGTCGCCGGCGCGCGACCGCGCGAAGGAGGGGAGCGGTCTGGCTGGCGTCCCGGCCTCACCCGCGCCCACCACCGGATACCACGCCCGGGATCCCCGGGTGTGGCTCGTGTCGGCGTACACCGACAGGCCCTCGGTGAGGGTCCACGACC
>JBDIBB010000005.1:0-60668 GCA_039812685.1 Vicinamibacteraceae bacterium | reverse complement strand
CAGGGACCGCCCGGACCTGCCGGCCACGATAGTAGCCACAGGTCGGGCACACCACGTGCGGCAGCTTCGGCTCGTGGCACTGCGGGCACGGACCGGTCCCGGCCGCCTTGAGTGTGTCGTGCGTGCGGCGCTTGGCGGTGCGGGTCTTCGAGTGTCGTCGTTTCGGATTCGGCATGGTGACTCGTCCACTGCGTGGCCGGCCGGCGCGCGCCGGACAGCCTCACTGCTTGCCGGAAGACCGGCGCTCGAGCAGCCGGCGCAGGGGCGCCAGCCGCGGATCCTCCCACTGCACCTGGCAGCCGCACTCGCCCCTGTTGCGGTTGGCCCCGCACTGCGGGCACAGCCCCCGGCACTCGGGCCCGCACAGCGGCTTCATCGGCAACGCCAGGTAGAACTGCTCGCGCATCAACTGGCCGAGATCGATGGTGTGCGCCTCGTAGAAAGCGACGCCCAGATCTTCTTCGGCCACCTCGAGTTCGCCCTCGCCGACGTTGTCGGCCTGCGGGAGGTACTGCAGGTCGAAGGTCGCCTCCACCGGCCAGGGGAACGGCTCGGCGCAACGGCTGCACGTCAGTTCGAGCGCCGCCGAGACACGCCCCGCAAGGCGGTAGCGATCCTCCGATCGGCTGATGTCGAACTCGAGCCGCACCGGTCCCGTGACCCGATAGTCCTCGGCAGATCCGGCGAACGCCTCCGCGGGGTAGTCCCGCTGGAGGTGCACGGTATCGGGCGACAACCGGCTGAGGTCGAGGTGCATGACGCTGTGTCCTGCCAGCGCTTTCGCGCCGCGCACGAACTTGCGAGTATAGCACGGCCCTCGTCTGGAGGCTCCCGGTGCCGCGCCCCGCACCCTCGCGCCGCGAGACCAGGCGCAGCCTACTCCCGAGCCGGGATCTCCACCCAGGGGGTGGGCACGAACAGTTGCTCGTAGAGCCGGACGGCAAAGCGATCGGTCATGCCGGCCAGGAAGTCGCGCGTGGCGACGTCGAGCCCTTCGCTCTCGACCGTGGCGAGGTCCAGGAACTCGGCGGGCCGCGCCCTCACCTTCTCCCACAGGCCGCCCAGCACGCCTTCCGCCTTCGAGAACTCGGCCGTCGCCACCGGGTTCTCGTAGACCGTCCTGAACAGGAACCCGCGCAGCTCGAGGGTGGCGGCCAGCACCTCGTCGCTCATGCCGATCTCGACCAGCCCGCCCGCCAGCGTCTGGCGCACGACGTCGGCCACCATGCGCCCGATGCGCGCCGACGTGGTCCTGCCCAGCACGCGCACGGCGCCGGCCGGCAACTGCTCGGCCCTCAGGATGCCCGCCCGCATCGCATCGTCGGTGTCGTGGTTGACGTAGGCGATGATGTCGGCCACGCGCGCGATCTGGCCCTCGATCGTGGCGGCACGCCGTTCAGGCGGCGCGCCCACGGGCAGCCCGTGCTTTCCCTTGGAGTGGTGGGCAATGCCGTCGCGCACCTCGAAGGTGAGGTTGAGGCCGCGCCCGTCGTTCTCGAGCCGATCCACCACCCGCAGGCTCTGCTCGCAGTGGTTGAATCCCCCGGGGGCCAACTGGCCGAGCACGCGCTCGCCCGCGTGGCCGAATGGCGTGTGCCCCAGGTCGTGCCCGAGCGCGATCGCCTCGGTCAGCTCCTCGTGCAGCCGCAGCACCTTGGCGATGGTCCGCGCGATCTGCGAGACCTCGAGCGTGTGGGTGAGCCGCGTGCGGTAGTGATCCCCCTCGGGCGAGAAGAACACCTGCGTCTTGTGCTTCAGGCGCCGGAACGCCTTGCAGTGGAGGATACGGTCGCGATCGCGGTGGAACGCGGGGCGAATGGGATCCTCGGGCTCGGGGCGCAGGCGCCCGCGCGTGCGCGCGGCCAGCGCGGCCTGCGGCGCCAGCCAGCGGACTTCCAGCGCCTCGAGTTCTTCACGGATGGACGGCATGGATGATCCCCGGCTCCCCGCGTCAGACCACGGCCCGGCAGCGGGCGCCCGCGCCGGCCGGGCCGGCGGTCATGCCCGCAACTCCTGCAGGAAGCTGGTCCCGTGGGCGAGCGGCGTGACGCCAAACAGGTCGGCCAGCGTCTGGCCCAGGTCGGCAAACGTCGACCTGACGCCCAGATCGCGGCCCGCGGCCACGGCCGCGCCGACCAGCAGCAGCGGCACGTACTCGCGCGAGTGATCGGTGCTCGGCGTGGTCGGATCGTTGCCGTGGTCGGCGGTGATGGCCAGCAGGTCGGTGGGCCGCAGCGCCGCGAGCACCGCCGGCAGCGCGCGGTCGAAGCGCTCGAGGTTCGCCGCGTACCCGGCCGGATCGTTGCGGTGACCGTACTGGACGTCGAAATCGACGAGGTTCACGAAGATGAGCCCGGACGGGGTCTGCGCCATCTCGTCGAGCAGGACGGCGATCCCGTGGGCATCGCTCGTGGTGGGCGTGGCGCGCCGGATGCCGCGTCCGGCGAACAGGTCGCGGATCTTGCCGATGGCGACCACGGGAACCGCGGCGGCCGACAGGCGATCGAGCAGCGTGTCGCCGATGGGCGTCCGCGCGAAATCGTGGCGGTTCGAGGTGCGCCGGAAGTGGCCCGGCACGCCGACGAACGGCCGCGCGATCACCCGCCCCACCCCGTGGCGCACCGACACGATGTCGAAGGCGATCTCGCACATCCGGTAGAGCTCGGACAGCGGGATGACGTCCTCGTGCGCGGCGATCTGGAACACGCTGTCGGCCGACGTGTAGACGATGGGCCGCCCCGTGCGCAGGTGCTCTTCGCCGAGTTCGTCGATGATCACCGTTCCGGAGGCCGCCTTGTTGCCGAGCGTGCCGCGGCCGATGCGGCGCTCGAACTCGTCCATGATCCCGGCCGGAAACCCATCCGGATAGAGCGGAAACGGCTCGTCGAGCACGATGCCCATCAGCTCCCAGTGCCCGGTGACCGAGTCCTTGCCGGCCGACGCCTCGGCGAGCTTCGCGAAGCATCCTCCCGGGGAGGCGACACGCGGGATGCCCGGGGCATCGACGAGCGCGCCCAGACCGAGCGAAGCGAGATGGGGCAGCGAGAGCGGGACGGCGCGCGCGGTGTTGCCGAGCGTGTCGCTGCCCTCGTCGCCGTATCGCGCGGCGTCGGGCAGCGCGCCGATGCCCACGCTGTCGAGGACGATGACGATGGCGCGGGTGATCGCGCCGCCCGGACCGGCTGCGGGAGGCGTCACGGACTACGACTCGCGCGAGGCGTAGTAGTTGACGATGGTGTGCGACGACCGGATGGACGCGATGGCGTGCTTGAAGATCATCAGGTCGGCGCCCTGGTGCTCGACGATGAGAGCGAAGCGATCGAAGTTCTTGATGCGCCCCTCGAGATCGGCGCCGTCCATCAGGCGGACGACGACCGGAAGCTTCTCCCGCCGCGCGTGGTTGAGGAACATGTCCTGGATGTTCGGTGACGGGGATGCCCCTCGTCCGGCCGGCGGTCCCTTGACGTCGCGTGCCTGTGACATCAACCAGTCACCCCTCGCGTCCGGAGAATCGCGTCGGCGGCCTCCACCACCGCCAGCCGCTCCCCAGGGCCATCGAGCCAGTCAAGGTTAGGCTCTTTGCGGAACCAGATCAACTGCCGCCTGGCGTAGCGGCGATTCTCCCGGATGATGAGCGCGCGCGTCTCCGCCTCGGCCCGCACGCCGTTGAGCATCTCGAGGATCTGCCGGTAGACGAGGCCGCTGAAGGGGTGCGCGCCGCGCGGCAGGCCGGCCGCCAGGTGCCGCCGTACCTCGTCGACCACGCCGGCGGCGAACTGGGCATCCACGCGCCGCGCCACGCGTTCGGCGGTGAGCGCGCCCGGGATCCGGAGGGCGATGGCGATGACGTCGTAGTCGGGCAGCGGGGATCGCGTCTCGGCGAAGTGCGCGGTGAGCGGGCGCCCGGTGGCGAAGCGCACTTCGAGCGCGCGGACGAGGCGCTTGCGATCGCGCGGCTGGATGCGCACGGCCGACGCCGGATCCACGCGCGCCACCATGCGATGCAGGAACTCGACGCCGTGACGACGCGCGACGGCCTCGATCCGTGCCCGCAGCGCGGCATCGGCCGGCGGTCCGTCGAACAGGCCGCGCGTCACCGCACGGTAGTAGAACCCCGTGCCGCCCACCAGCAGCGGCAGCCGCCCGCGCGCGGTGATGCCGCGAATCGCCGCCGCGGCGTCACGCGCGAAGTCGGCCGCCGAATAGCGCGCCGCCGGTTCGACGACGTCGATCAGGTGGTGCGCGATGCCCCCGCGCTCCTCGACCGGCACCTTGTCGGTGCCGATGTCGAAACCGCGGTACACGGCTGTCGAGTCGCAATTGACGATCTCCCCGCCGTGGCGCCGCGCCAGTTCGATGGCCAGTCGGCTCTTGCCGGAGGCGGTCGGGCCGAGGATCGCGACGAGGGGGGGCACTGGGGCTTGGGGCTTGGGGCTTGAGGTCGCGGCCTCGGCCTCACGCCTCGAGCCTGGCGCGCGGCCTCGCCGCGCGCCGTCACTGCGACGGCGGCTGCTCGTTGAAGTAGAAGGTCACTGTGAAGAACGCCTTGTCGGCCGGGTATTCCGGCGGCAGCTCCTGCGTCGGATTGGAAGCCAGCAGCGCGTTGTGCGCGGAGTTGGTGAAGGCATCCACCGTCGACGGCTGCGCCACGGCGAGATCGGTGATCCGCCCGTCCTTGTGCACGTTGAAGGTGAGCACGACGTGCCCCCGCAGCGACATGGCGGCGTAGGGGATGAACCAGTTGCGCCGGATCTGGGCGATGAACCGGCGGATCCAGGGACCGAACTCCACCCCCTTGGTGTCGAACTGGATGGCCGGCCCGAACTGTCCGCCGCCCTCCGGGTTGTGGAAGTTCTGGTTCTGCACGTAGCGCTGCAGGTTCTTCAGCGCCTCGCCGAGTGCCCCGCCCGCCGTGGCACCAGGCTGCGGCGCGAGATCGGCGCCGGGCGCTCCGCTGCCGCGGGCGGCCCGGCCAGCCGCGCCCTGGAGGAACGCGAAGCCGTCGGAGCCCGCCTCGCCCGCGGCCGGATCCTGCGGTCGCGTCGCCTCGGCCCGCGCCTGAGCCACCTGTTGTTCGCCCGGGCCCTGGCCGCGGGCGCGCTGTGGCGGCTCCCGCTCGGCTATGACGCGTTCGCTGGTGTTGCCGCGCGAGAACGGGAGCGGGTTCGTGGGATTCGGCGCGCGCTCGATCGTGCGGGCCTCGCGGTCCTGATCCGAGAGTTCGGCCCGGGGCGGCGGGGCGGGCGCCGGGGTGTCGAGCCGCGGCTGGACGAAGACGAACCTCGGCTCGTCACGCGCGCGCGCCTCGCGCCGGGCCTCCTCGAGGGCCAACTGCTGCGCCTGCTGGGCCTCACGTGCGCGCACGAGGGCCGCCTTGACGAACGGGATCTCGGGGGCGAACAGCACGAGCGCCAGGATCAGCCCGTGCACGAACACCGAGATCATCACGCCCTCGCGCAGCGAGATCGGACGATCGAGCGTCGGCGTCTCGGGCCGGGAATCCTCGAAATCGATGTACATCGAACCTGCTCGTGACCTCGACGCTCCACCCCGGTTCACGCGCGACGGCCGCGCGCCGTACCCCGCACACCGACTGGCCCGCCGGATCGATTATACGGGGCGCGCAGCGTCATCGCCTTTCGACGCCGGACCGGCGGCGCGGGTCTGTCGGTCTTCGGATCCGGCCGACGCTGGCCGCGACGAGCCCGACACGTCGACTCGGGTGCACGGCACCTCAGCCGCCGAGACCCCTGACGCGCCCCGGCGACAGACGAGCCTGCGCACGCCCGCCGGCCGGATCGCTCAGGCGCCGGCTTCGCCCTTCTGCGCGACATAGAGGTAGACGACGCCGAAGGTGAGCGGCGTGGTCGTGACGCGCTCGAATCCCGCCTCGCCAAGCAGCGCCGCGAACTCCTCGGGCCCGTAGAAGGTCCCCACCGATTCCGGCAGGTACCGGTAGGCCTCGTCGTGGCGCGAGATCACCGCGCCGATCCTCGGCAGCATCGTGCGGAAGTACCAGGTGTAGAGCGAGCGCAGCAGCGGCGCGCGCGGCATGGCGAACTCGAGCACCGCCAGCCGGCCGCCGGGTGCGAGCGTTCGCAGGATGTCGGCCAGGGCCACGCGCGGCTCGCTCACGTTGCGGATGCCGAAGGCGATGGTCGCCGCCTGGACGCTGGCACCGGCGATCGGCAGGCGCATCGCGTCGCCACGGATCAACGGCGCCGTCCTCTCCACCGATGCGTCACGCAGCTTGCGCTGTCCGACGCGCAGCATCTGGTGCGCGAAGTCGACGCCGACGACGTAGCCGGCGCGGCCGGCCAGCGCCGCGCGCATCATGTCGGCGGTGCCGGCGCACACGTCGAGCACGCGCTCGGTCCCCGCGAGCCGCAGCGCGCGGATCGCCCGTGCACGCCAATACAGGTCCATGCCGCCGCTGAGCAGGTGGTTCAGCAGGTCGTAGCGCCGCGCGATGCGATCGAACATCCCGGCGATGCGCTGGGGCGACTTGTCGGGGCCGGTCGGAGCGGCCGCCGCGCCCGGTGCGCCCGGTGTCCCAGCGGCCGGCATCAGTCCTTCCATCTCGGGTAGAGCGTCTGCTCGAAGCCGAGCACCGACAGGATCTTGCCGGCCACGAACGCGGCCAGGTCCTCGATCGACTGCGGCTGGTGATAGAAGCCCGGCATCGCCGGGAGGATCGTCGCGCCCGCCTCGGCGCACGCCACCATGTTGCGCAACTGCACCAGGCTGAGCGGCGTCTCCCGCGGCACGAGCACGAGCCGGCGGCCTTCCTTCAGCATCACGTCGGCGGCGCGCTCGATGAGGTTGCCAGACAGCCCGTTGGCCACGCCCGCCAGCGTCTTCATCGAGCACGGCACGATCACCATGCCCTCGCAGCGCTGGCTGCCGCTGGCGAGCCTGGCGCCTTGATCCCTGTGGTGGTGGATGACGAACGAGCCACGCCGGACCTCGTCACCGCAGCGCTCGAGGAGCAGGGCCTCCAGTCGATCCGGCGTTGCGCCCTCCCCCAGTTCGTCGCGGAACAGCCGGCGCCCGTGATCGCTGAACACGACGTCGACGCGGCAGCCCTGTGCCAGCAGCGCGCCGAGCGTGCGGAGGGCGTAGATGGCGCCGCTCGCGCCGGTGACGCCCACCGCGATGTTGCGCGTGCGCGCACCCTCAGCCGACATACAGCGCCACCCCGGTCGCCAGCAGGTAGAAGAGGCCCACGTAGCCGTTGAGGTCGAAGGCCCGCTTCACCTGCGACAGGTCGTCGGCCGACACGAGCGACTGCTCGTAGAAGAGCAGGCCGGCGACGACGACCACGCCGGCCAGATAGATGGGGCCCAGGGCGGCGACGGCCCCGAGCGCCGCAAGGCACGCCACCGCCAGCAGGTGCATCGCGCGCGAGATCGCCAGGGCGCCGCGCACGCCGAACCGCACGGGGATGGAGTGCAGGCCATCCCGGCGATCGAACTCGAGGTCCTGGCAGGCGTACAGGACGTCGAAGCCGCCCACCCACGCGCCGATCGCCAGCCCGAGCAGCGCCGGCTCCCACGCCCAGCCGCCGCCGGCCGCGATCCAGCCACCCACCGGCGCGACGGCCATCGCCAGGCCGAGGAAGAGCTGGGTCATGTGGGTGACGCGCTTGGCGATCGAGTACCAGAACACGATGGCGAGCGCCACGGGCGAGAGCGCCAGGCACACGGGGCCCAGCGGGGCGCACACGGCGACGAACGCCGCTGACGACACGGCGACGAACGCAGCCGCTTCGCGAACGCTCATCGCACCCCGCGGCAGCTCGCGCGCCGCGGTGCGCGGGTTGCGGGCGTCGAAGCGCGCGTCGGCGAGGCGGTTGAAGCCCATCGCCGCGCTGCGCGCGGTCACCATGGCCGCGACGATCCAGCCGGCGCGCGCCCACGTGAGCGGCACGGTGCGGCCCGCCAGCAGCGCGCCCACCAGGGCGAACGGCAGCGCGAACACCGAGTGGCTGATCCGCACGAACGACGCGTAGGTGCGCAGCCGGCCGAGCACGCTCATGCGGCCACCCACGCGATCTCGCCCGGCGTCACGCCGCGCAGCATCTGCTCCTCCACGTCGTCACGCGCCGGGTCGATCGCGACGGCGATCGCGGCGGCCCGCTTCCCTGCCTCGAGACTGCCCAGCTCCCCATCGAGCCGCAGCGCCCGCGCACCGCCGATCGTCGCGCACGCCAGCAGCCGCGAGGCCGGCGCCTGCGGCGCGATCCGGCGCATGGCCGCGAGCTCGCCCAACACGTTGAGATCGTCGGCGCTCGCCAGGCTGTCGGTGCCCACGGCCAGTGTCGCGCCCGAGGCCATCATGGCGTCGAGCGGCGGCGCGCCGACGCGCAGCCGTGCGTTGCTCCGCGGACAGGTGACGATGGCCGCGCCGCTCTCGGCGACGCGAGCCAGTTCGCGCGACGAGCACTGCACGGCGTGCGCGAGCACGACGCCCTCACGCAACCAGCCGAGCCGATCGAGGTAGTCGATGGGCGTGCAGCGCGGCGGCTGCCAGCGCGGATTCCAGGCGCCGACGCTCTCCAGCAGGTCGCGCCAGGGGCCGGTGCCGTCCTCGAGAAACCGCACCTCTTCGCGCGACTCGGCCGCGTGCACGCCGGTCAGCGGACTGTCGCAGGCGCCGATTCGCGCGAGAATCGCGCGAAAGAGCTCAGGCGCCACCGAGTAGGGCGCGTGCGCCGACAGCGTGACGCGCACGTTGGCGGCCTCTTCGTCCCGTGCCTGCCCGGCCGCGCGCGCAACGATCGCCTCGGCGTCGGCCGGGTTGAAGCCGAGCAGCTCGCGGAACACCACGGCGCGCAACGGGCTGCGCGCCAGGGGCCGGCACGAGGCGGCGGAATTGCCGATGTCGCCGACGGCCGCCGTGCCGCACGCGACCATCTCGCGGATGCCCGCCTCGGCCGCGGCGGCCTCGTCGGCGTTCTCGCGGCGGCGCAGGTCGATGAGCGCCCGGGCCCAGTCGGGCATCGACGGCAGCCGGGGCAGCCGGCCGCGCATCCACGACAGTTCGAGGTGCGCGTGCGCGTTCACCAGGCCGGGCAGCACGGCGCGCGCGCCCACGTCGCGGCGTTCAACCGGAATCCCGGCCCGCTCATGGGCGCCGGCGCGGGCCGCGATGGCGCCCCACGGGCCGACGTCGAGGATTCTCCCGTCGCGCGCCAGCAGGCCCCCGTCGCGGATGGGCGGCTGCGAGATGGGCAGCACCCACGCCGCGCGCGTCGCCACCATCGGCGCGCCCGCGCCGGTCGATTCCGTCATGATCGCGTCGCGCTGGTCCGCTGCTGCCGGGCGGCCCGGCTCCGGCCGGCGTACGTGTCGAGCTCGGCCGGCACCAGGGCCTCGCCCTCGCGCTTGGCCACGTCGAGCCCGAAGCGCCGCCCGACCTCGCGCTGGCGGAAGATCGGCTCGCCCAGCAGGTCGTAGTGCATGTTGCGGCGCCTGGGCAGGAACCCCGCGTTCTCGATGTTGCGAACGATCTCCACCTCGTCCATGCAGTAGCTGGCGCCCGCGGCGCGCACGACGTTCTCCTCGATCATCACGCTGCCCATGTCGTTGGCGCCGAAGGCCAGGCTCAACTGTCCCACCTTCCCGCCCTGTGTGACCCACGAGGCCTGCAGGTTGTCGAAGTTGTCGAGCACGAGCCGCGCGATGGCGAGCGTCCGCAGGTACTCCACGCCGGTGGCCTCCACGCCCTCGAGTTCGGTGTGCTCGGGCTGGTAGCTCCAGGCGATGAAGGCGGTGAAGCCGCGCGTCTCGTCCTGCAGCGCGCGCAGCCGGAACAGGTGCTCGAGGCGTTCCTCGGGCGTCTCGACGCTGCCGAACATCATCGTGGCCGTGGTGCGCAGCCCGGCGAGGTGCGCCTCGCGCATGACCGCGAGCCACTCGGCGGCCGTCGCCTTGTTGTAGCAGTTGAGCAGCTTCCGGACGCGGTCGACGAGGATCTCGGCGCCGCCGCCGGGAATGCTGTCGAGGCCCGCGGCCACCAGCCGCGCGATCACCGCGGCGGGCGGCAGCTTCGCGAGCCGCGAGAGGTGCACCACCTCGGGCGGCGACAGCGCGTGGAGGCGGAACGCGGGATAGCGCTGCTTGATGGCGCGGAACAGGTCCTCGTACCACTCGAGCGGCAGATCGGGATTGTGTCCGCCCTGCAGCAGCATCTGCTCGCCGCCCACCTCGATCGTCTCGTCGATCTTGCGGAAGATCTCCTCGAACGAGAGCACGTAGCCCTCGCCGTGACCCACCGGGCGGTAGAACGCGCAGAAGCGGCAGCGCGCCACGCACACGTTCGTGTAGTTGACGTTGCGATCGATGATGTAGGTGACGACGCGCGCGGGGTGGCGGCGTGCGCGCACGCCGTCGGCGAGCTGGCCGAGCAGCGCGGTGGGCGCCTCCAGGTAGAGCGCCAGCGCCTCGTCCTCGGCGATCCGCGCGCCAGCCCGCACCTTGTCGGCGACGTCCTTCAGCATGATGGGTGAGCCTTCCCTCGCCGTGCTCCGCGCCTACGCCTCGGCCCGCGCCGCGGAGGCCCCGGCCAGCCGCACGGGCCTGGCGGCAGGCACCACGCCCACGGCCACCGCCGACCGGTAGAACCGGTCGATGGCCGCGCGGTGGCGCTCATCGAGCCCGTACTTCATGTTCTCGCGGAAGTAGCGCCGTGCCACCGCCTCGCGGTGCGCGTCGCCGGCCGCGTAGCTCGCGGCGATGTCGTCGCAGGCCTCCACCCCGCGATCGCGCGAGGCGCGCAAGGCCTCGCACACCGGCGGCGACAGCGCCTCGGCCCGGCCGGCCCAGAACGCCCACACGAAGGGCAGGCCCGTGTGGGCCGTCCACTGCTCGCCGAGATCGATCTTCCGCACGCCGAGGCGCGCCGGGTCCGCGTAGAGCGCATTGTCGCCGATCACGAGCGCGGCGTCGTGCCCGGCCAGCATGGCCGGCAGGTCCGGCGCCTGCGCCTCGAAGACGGGCGTCAGCCCGTAGCGCTCGGCCAGCAGGATGCGGACCAGCGTCGCCGAGGTGCGTGAGCTGGTGTCGAGCGCGACGCGCCGGATCGACTCCACCGGCACCCTGGCGAACAGCGCGACGGACGCCACCGGGCCCTCTGACGCGATCGAGACACCCGGCGCGACGACGTAGTCGCCGCGCAGGAACTCGATCGAGGGGATCAGCCCCACGTCCACCGCCCCGTCGTGCAGCAGCGCGGCGCAGTGCGATGGGACGTCGAACCGCAGCTGGAAGTGCCCGGCATCGTCACGCAGCCCGTAGACGAGCGGCAGCGTGTTGAGGTACGAGACGGCGCCGATGCGGGTCGGGGTCATACCGGCACGATGCCCCAGCGGCCGTCGCGCTCGATCGGCGAGAACGACGCCGCGATGACGTTGCGCCGCAGCTCTTCGAGCGGCGCCCGACGCCGCCCCAGGCCGGCATCCTCGAATGGCGACACGCCGTCGATGTCGTCGGCGCCGAACAGCAGCGCGACCTGCGCGAGCTTCGGGCCGCAGATCTGCCAGTCCACCTGAATCGACGGCACCGTGTCGAGCGACAGCCTCGCCAGCGCCACCACCTTCGCATCGTCGTACCCCGTGCTCGGCGTGCGCGCATCGACAGCGCGGGGCAGCGGCGCGAAGGCATGAATCGCGCCGGTGGCCTTCTGCATGCGCTTCACGCGCTGCAGGATCTCGTGCACCGCATCACGGTTCGCCCAATGCCGGACGGTCGCCCGGGCCACCGACCCGCCGCCCTTCACCACGGCTGCGAGCGAGGTCACCGGGTCGGGCAGGACGTCGACCGGCGCCTCGGCGATGGCCGCCACGCCCGCATCGGCCAGCTGCTCTGCCAGCGCGACCAGCCCTCCGGTTCCCGACGCCAGGCGCTCGAGATCGTCGAGCGACCAGGCGGTGACCGGCACCGCGCCGGCACGCGCCACCAGGGCCGCGGCGGCCGACACCGCCTCGTCGGCGGAAGCCGGTGTGCCAGACAGCCGGAGCTCCCGAGCCGTCGCGGGCCATGCCGCCGTATGCGCCTCCTCGAGCGCGACATCGGCGACACGGACGAAGGTGACCTCCGTGCCGTGGCGGCGCCGGCGCGCCTGATCGGCGAGCATCCCGATGCGCACGAGATCGCTGGTGTCGAGCACGGCGCGCCACTGGTCGGGCGCGGGGGGCCGGCCTGCCGCGAGCGCGGCTTCGACGTCGTCGAGAACCGAAGTCATGTCCGATACCTCAGGGGCGTGCTGACGCGGTCGCCTGCTGCGCCGCGATCTCCCGGGTGATGCGGTGCGCGAGGGCAAGGGCCCGGCGCCCCTGTTCCCCGCTGACCAGCGGCGCGCGACGCGCGCGCGCGGCCGCCACGAAGTCGCGCAGTTCCAGCCGCAGCGGCTCCTCGCGCGCGATGTCGAGCCTGCCGCCCACGATGTCGGGGCGGCCGCCGGGACCGGCGCCCGGCTCGAGCACCCACCGTTCCACCTCCTGCGACGCGTAGTCGATCGACAGGTAGGTGTGCGGCTGGAAGAAACGGACCTTGCGCACGCGGTCGCGGCTGATTCGGCTCGCGGTGAGGTTGGCGATGCAGCCCGAGGCGAACTTCAGCCGGGCGTTGGCGATGTCGACGCGCGGCGTGAGCACCGGGACACCGACGGCTTCCACGCCCACGACCTCGCTGCCGACGCCCGCGAGCAGCACGTCGAGGTCGTGGATCATCAGGTCGAACACGACATCGATGTCGAGGCTGCGCTCGGGGAACGTGCCGAGGCGGTGGACCTCGACGAAGCGGGGCGCGGTGATCAGCGCCAGCGCGGCGGTGACGGCCGGATTGAAGCGCTCGGTGTGTCCCACCCCCAGAGGCGTGCCGGTGGCCGCCGCCAGCGCCACCAGGTCGTCGGCCTCCTCGAGCGTGCGCGCCAGCGGCTTCTCGACGAGCGTCGGCACGCCGCGTGACAGGAACAGCCGCGCCAGCGCATGGTGCGCCTCGGTCGGCGCCGCGATCGTCACCGCGTCCACGCGCCCGACCAGGCCGGCGGCATCCGTCAGGCCCTCTCCGCCGTACTCGCCGGCAATCGCGCGGGCACGGTCGAGATCGCTGTCGGCCACCCCCACCAGCTCCACGTCGTCGAGGCCCGCGAGGATCCGGGCGTGGTGCCTGCCGAGATGGCCCACGCCAACCACGCCCACCCGCAACCGGCCGCCCATCACGTCAGTCCCGCCTCGCCGGCCGTCCCACGACGCAGATGCCGGCGCGTTGGGCGGCGGCGGCAAACGCGTCGCCGTCGACGACGAGCGTCTTCCCGGCGTCGATCGACAGCACCGCTGCGCCGGCCCGCTGCATGATCTCGATGGTGGCCACGCCGACCACCGGCACGTCGAACCGCATGTCCTGGTTGGGCTTGGCCACCTTCACGACCACCGTGCCGGGGCCCGCCAGTTCGCCGGCACGGAGGATGGCGGCATCCGTGCCCTCCATGCCCTCGACGGCCACCACCGCCTGGTCCTTCACCACGACGGTCTGGCCGATGTCGAGTCCGGCAATCGCGTCGGCCATGCGGTAGCCGAAGGCGAGATCCTCGGCCTGCCGTGGCGAGGGCTGCCACGTGGTGAGGGCGCCCTCGCGCCCGAGCAGCGGCGCGAGGAACAGCGTCGAATCCACCAGTTCGATCCCCCTGTCGGCCATCACGTCGGCGACGGCGGCGATCAGCGCGTCGGTGTTCTTCGCCTTCAGCCGCGTGAGGACCGACAGCAGCGTGAGGTCGGGCATGATGCCCGAGAAGATCTTCGTGTGCTTCACCTGGCCGGCCATCACGGCCCGGGTGACGCCCGCCTGCTTCAGGATGGCGATCGCCTTGCCGAGGTGGCCCAGCGAGACGCGCGTGATCGGCGTCCCGTGGCGGCCGGCGGCGTCCTCGAGGTCGGCGTCGGCCTCCTCCCTGACCGCGACGATCGTCACCTCGTGTCCCATCGCGCGGGCCGCCTCGAGCACGAGGAAGGGGAAGCGGCCGTTGCCGGCGATCAGTCCGACGGGCGGCATCGCGTCAGCGCCTCACGAATCCTCGCCGCCATCCTCACCCGTCCGGGCCCCGCGCCGCAGCGTGACGCCTCGCTTCGCATGGCGGATGAAATCCACCAGATACCGTACCTCGTCGCAGGCGAGTTCCGGCGACTCGTCGATGTGGGCGAGCGCCTGCGTCGTGTTGAGCCTGGACTGCAGCAGCACGCGGAACGCCTGTCGCAACCGTCTCACCACCTCGGGCGCGAAGCCGCGGCGCACGAGGCCGATGGTGTTCAGGCCGAAGATCCGGGCCCGGTTACCGACCGTCTTCGCATACGGGAGGGCGTCCTTGGTGACCACCGAGTAGCCGCCGATGAAGGCGTGCCGGCCGACGCGGCAGAACTGGTGGACGCCCGAGTAGGCGCTGATCGTCGCGAAGTCGCTCACCTCGACGTGACCGCCCAGCGTGGCGCCGTTGCCGAAGATGATGTCGCTGCCGACGTGGCAGTCGTGCGCCACGTGGACGTAGGCCATGAAGAGGTTGCGGTCGCCGATCGCCGTCACGCCGCCGCCGTCCTCGGTGCCGCGATGGATCGTCACGAACTCGCGGAAGTGGTTGCCGGATCCGATCATGAGCCGCGTCGGCGCGCCGCGGTACTTCAGGTCCTGCGGCGGCAGCCCGATCGAGGCCATCGGCCAGACGTGGTTGTCGTCACCGAGCGTGGTCCAGCCGTCGATGACCGCCGAGGCGCCGATGTGGCAGTTGCGGCCGATGCGGACGTGGGGGCCGACGACGGCGCCCGGGCCGACCACGGTCCCCTCGCCCAGCCGCGCGCCGGCGGCGACGTGCGCCGACGGGTGAATCTCGCACGGCGCCGGCCCGAGCGCCATCAGCAGGTTGGCCTCGGCCACCACCGCGTCCTCCACCCACGCGGTGCCGCGCACCCACGCGAGGCTCGCGCGGCGGCGGACCAGCTGCACGTCGAGACGGATGCGATCCCCGGGGACGATCTGCTTCCGGAACTTCGCGGCGTTCACGCCGCGGAGCGAGGCGCGGCCGTGTCCCTCGCCGAGCAGCAGCACGGCGGCGGCCTGCGCCAGCGTCTCCACCATCAGCACGCCCGGCATGAGCGGGGCGCCCGGAAAGTGCCCCTGGAAGAAATCCTCGTTGACGCTGACGTTCTTGTAGGCGACCAGCCGCCGGCCGGGATCGTGGTCGGCGACCGCGTCGACGAGCAGGGCGGGATAGCGGTAACAGAGGCGATCGACGGCCTCTGGAATGGCGTCAGTCATGGACGATCCGGCTGGGGTCTCGGCGGCCGGGCACCCGGCGGCGGTCACGGCGCCGCCGGTGCCCGACGTGGCCCGTCGATCGGGGTTACGGCTTCGGCGCGCCGACGGTGGCCTCGTCGAATCGCTTGATGATGTCGGTGGTGACGTCGAGCCCGGGGTTGGCCCAGACGACGCCCGCGTCGGCCACGCTGAAGATCATGTGGAGCCCCTTCTCCTGCGCGACGACGTTGATCACGGGCAGCAGCCGCCGCTGGAACTCGTTCTGCAGCTCCGCCTGGAGTTCCTGCACCTCCGCCTGGGCATCCTGCGTGAAGCGCTGGATCTCCACCTGCTGCCGCTCGACTTCCTTCTCGAGCTGGCCGCGGGCCGCATCGCTCAGCAGCGACGCGCTCTTCTGCAGCTTCTCCTGGCTGGCCGCCAGCGCCTTCTGCTTCTCGGCGAGTTCGGCCACCTTCTTGTCGTTGAGCGCCTTCACCTTGCCCGTCGCGGCCTGGCCGTCCCGCGATTCGTTCGCGATGCGCTGGATGTTGACGAAGGCGATTTTCGCACCCTCTGGAAACGGCGCAAGAGCCGGCGCGGCGGCCTGCGCCGGGGCGGGCTGCGCGGGCGCCTGGGCCTGCTGGGCGTGGGCCGAGCCCGCGGCAAGCACCGCGGCGAGGGTGAGGGCAGAGACCAACGACTTCATGCGAACGTGTCCTTTCGTGTGGGCGGCGGGCTAGAAGGTGGAACCCACCGCGAAGCGGAACGTGAAATTCTTCTGCGGCTGCAGGTTGTTGTCCAGCACCCCGTCACGTTGGGGGTTGGCCGCGAAGATCAGCCGGAACGGGACGTTGAGCACCGGCATGAAGAAGCGGATCTCGGCGCCGGTGGAGGTCTTGAACCCGTCCCACGTGAACTTGCGGTACCCGTCGGGCAGCGCCACGGTCGGGTTCAGGCTCGGCACGCCCGTCACGTCGAGGTTCGGCGGCGGCTGCGGCACGAAGTCGGGTACCTGGCCGGCGTCGAAGAACAGCACCAGGCGGACCGGCCCCGCAATCGAGATCAGGTACTCGAAGTTGAACAGCAGGCTCTTGTTGCCGCCGATGACCAGCGCGGTCGCGGGATCGCGGGGGCCGATGGACCGCAGGTCGAAGCCGCGCACGCTGTACTCGCCGCCCAGCACGAGCCGCTCGAAGATCGGGATCGCCTTCGTGGTGCCGTAGGGCTTGAGGTACTCGAACTGCCCGCGGAGGCCGATCGAGATGCGCCGGTTCTGCTGGATGTACCAGACGCCCTCCACACGCGGCTTCACGAAGTTCACGTTGCCGCCCAGGCCCGCCAGGTCGCTCGACACCGTGAGGCGCCGGCCGGCCGTCGGGAAGATCGGGTTGTCCACGGTGTTGTGGACGAAGCTGGGGGTGATCTTGCTGATGCGCCGCTTGCCGCCCTGCCCCTGCAGGAGCGCGTCGGCGAGAAACGGGTTGCCCTGCACGAAGGCCGGATCGTTGTAGAGCGGGTTCAGGTCGCTGATCGTCACGCCCTCGTAGCTGTAGCTGAGGAAGCCGCGCGTGAAGTCGGCCAGCGGGTATCCGAACACGATGTTGCCGCCCGTCGACTTCTGCGTGAACTGGTTGATGTAGCGCAGCTCGCGCTTGAAGACGTCGAACCCGGCGGTGATGGGGCGGTCGAAGAGGAACGGCTCGGAGAAGGCGATCTGGTAGTTCTTCGCGCGGCTGCCGGCCTGGATCGCGAAGGTGAGCGTCTCGCCGCGGCCCATGAAGTTGGCCGTCTGGAACGAGAGCTGGCCGAAGAACCCGTCGTACTGCGACACGCCCGCGCCGAAGGTGAGCTGGTTGCGGTTCTGCTCCTCGAACTTGAGCGTGACGTCCACCTTGTTGTCGGCGCCGGCCGTCTTGTCCACCTTGATGGCGTCGCCCTCGAGGTTCTTGAAGTAGCCGAGCTGGTTGAGCCGCTTCACGCTGAACTTCAACGCCTCGGTGTTGAACACGCCGTTCTCGTACAGCCGCATCTCGCGCCGGATCACGTTGTCGCGCGTGGTGTTGTTGCCGAGAAACGTGATGCGGTTCACGAAGTACTGCTTGCCCTCCTGCATCCGCATCACCACGTCGACGATGGGTGGACCGGCGGCCGCGGCCGTGGCGGCGTCGGGATCGTCGGGGTTGGGCATGTCGCGCGGCCGCAGGTCGGGATACCCCGTGAACTCGAAGTAGCCGCCGGCGCCGTACACCTCGCGCGCCTTCTCGAGCCCCTTGCGGATGTGCTTCTCGGCGTAGTAGTCGCCGGGCTTGACCTTGAACAGCGGCCGCAGCCCCTCGCTCTTGACGACGGTGTTGCCCTCGAAGTCGAACTCGCCGACGCGATACCGGTTGCCCTCGCGGACGGGGATCCGCAACTGGACGTAGCGCGTCTTGCCGTCGGTGGCGTCCTCCAGCGTCTTCACCTCGGGCTGATCGACGCGCGCCGCGATGTACCCGCGGTCGCGGTAGTACTCCACCACCTTCTCGGCATCCTCCTCGAACTTGTCCTCGAGGTAGGTGCCGCGCCCGGTGATGAAGGACAGAAACCACCGCTTCTTGTTCGTTTTCATCTTCCGGGCCAGCCGGCCGTCGCCGATCGCCTGGTTGCCGACGAACTCGATGTCCGAGATCTTGTACTGGGGTCCCTCGGAGATGTGGAAGGTGAGGTGCACGACCTTCGGCCCGCCGCCGACGTCCTTCACCTCGTGCGACACGCGGCCGTCGAGGTAGCCCTTCTCGGCCAGCATGCCGCGGATCACGCCCTCGATTCGCCGCACGAGGCTGGGATCGATGAAGGAATCGAGCCGCACCTGCAGCCCCCCTTCCTTCAGCTTCTCGTCGATCTTCGTCTGCTCGAGCTTGGCGGTGCCGACGTAGTCGACGATCTTGATTCGCTGGCGCTCCTCCATGTGGTAGGTCACCAGCTTGCCGACGACGCCGTTCTCGAAGCGGTAGTCGTCGACGACGATCGAGAGGTCGTCGAGGAAGTTGGTCGCCCACAGCCGCCGGAAGTCGTCGAGCACGCTCTTCTCGGTGGCCTCGTCCCACGGCACCCAGACGCCGGCCGACGGCCGGCTGGGCCGCGTCTGGATGTAGTAGAGGTAGGTCTGCGGCTCGACGACCGACGTGCCGCCCTGCTTCAGGAAGCAGGGTGCGATCGTGTAGAGCACGGGACCGGAGCCGGCCGGCGGCAGCGCGCGCGGCGGCGGCACGGGCTGGCCGCACTGGATGACGGGCGCTGGCGGCGTCTGGGCACCAGTCTCCTGGACCGAAGGCGCGGGGGATGCGGGCTGGGGCGTCTGGGCCAGGGCCGGGGCCGCAAGGGTTCCGGCGCACACGAGCAGTGGAAGCCAGCGAATCGTCAAGGGCGTAAGGTTCCGCAGGAGCCGCCGGCCTGGACACAAGCCGGCCGCAGGGAGAGCCTGCGGCCCCCCCGTGGGCAGGCCAAGCGACGAGTCTACAGGGAAAAGACGCTCTAGGCCAGCCGCCGGCCGGCGACGTCCTGTCCCGCGTGCCGGTAGGCCAGGCTCCCGTCCTCCAGGTAGAGTTCCAGATCGCCGCCGCGCAGGTGCCCGCGGATCAGCTCCTCGGACAGGGGATCCTCGATGTAGCGCTGGATCGCCCGCCGCAGCGGGCGGGCGCCGTAGGAGCGGTCCTTGCAAGTGAGCTCGATGATCCAGTCGATCACCTCGGTCGACACGTCCAGGTGCAGCCGCCGGCCGGCCAGGTTCGCGTTCACCTGCTCCACCAGCAGCCGGGTGATCCGCCGCAGGTCGTCGTCGCCCAGCGCCTCGAACACGATGATCTCGTCGATGCGGTTGATGAACTCGGGGTTGAAGGTGCGCTTCACTTCCCCGAGCACCATGTCGCTGACGCTCTTGCTGGCCTCGCGTGCATCGGTGGCCCCGAACCCCAGCGACGCCTTCCCCTTCTGGATGAAGCGCGCCCCGATGTTCGAGGTCATGATGATGATCGTGTTCTTGAAGTTGACCCGGTTGCCCAGACCGTCGGTGAGGTGGCCGTCCTCGAACACCTGCAGCAGGATGTTGAACAGGTCGGGGTGCGCCTTCTCGATCTCGTCGAGCAGCACCACCGAGTAGGGGTTGCGCTTCACCTTCTCGGTGAGCTGTCCGCCCTCCTCGTGCCCGACGTAGCCGGGCGGGCTGCCGATCAGCTTCGACACCGAGTGCTTCTCCATGTACTCGGACATGTCGAAGCGGATCAGGGCGGCGTCGGATCCGAACAGGTAGTTGGCGAGCGCGCGCGCCAGCTCGGTCTTGCCGACGCCGGTCGGGCCCAGGAAGACGAAGCTCCCCACCGGGCGCGTGGGCGCCTTCAACCCCGCGCGCGACCGGCGAATCGCCCGCGACAGCGCCGAGATCGCCTGCTCCTGGCTGACCACGCGCCGGTGCAGCTCCTCCTCCATCCGCAGCAGCTTGTCGCTCTCGTCCTGGCTGAGCGAGGTGAGCGGCACGCCGGTCCACTTGCTGACGACCTCGTCGATCTCGTGCTTGCCGACGATGATGCGCCGCGCGCTGGTGCGCACGTCGAACTTCTCGCGGACGAACTGGAGGGTCTCGCGCGCCGCCACCTCCTGCTCCTTGAAGTAGTTGGCGCGCTCGAAGTCCTTGGCCGTCACCGCGCTCTCCATCTGCTCGACGGCGACGCGGATGTTGCGGTTGATCTCGCCGAATTCCTCGCTGTAGCCCGCATCGCGCAGCTTGGCGCGCGCGCCGGCCTCGTCCACCAGGTCGATCGCCTTGTCGGGGAGGAAGCGATCCGTAATGTAGCGGTTGCTCTGGTAGACGGCCGCCTCGATCGCCTCCTGCGTGTACTCGACGTGGTGGAACTGCTCGTACCGATCCTTCACGCCGAGCAGCACCTCGATGGTCTCGCGCTCGCTCGGCGGGTCCACCTTGATCGCCTGGAAGCGGCGCTCCAGGCTGCGATCCTTCTCGATGTACTTTCGGTACTCGGCGGGCGTGGTGGCGCCGATGCAGCGGATCTCGCCGCGGCTGAGCGCCGGCTTCAGGATGTTGGCGGCGTCGAGGCTGCCCTCGGCCGAGCCGGCCCCCACCAGCGTGTGCAGCTCGTCGATGAACACGATGATGTTCGGGTTCTCGGTGAGCTCCTTCATGATCGCCTTCAGGCGCTCCTCGAACTGCCCGCGGTACTTCGTCCCGGCGACGATCAGCGAGATGTCGAGCGCCAGCAGGCGCTTGTCCGCCAGGAAATGGGGGACGTCGCCGCAGACGACCTTCTGCGCGAGCCCCTCGACGATCGCCGTCTTGCCCACCCCCGGCTCGCCGATCAGCACGGCGTTGTTCTTGGTGCGGCGGCACAGCACCTGCTGCACGCGCTCGAGCTCGAGACCACGGCCCACCAGGGGATCGAGCTGGTTCTTGAGCGCGGCCTCGGTGAGATCGCGGCTGAACTCGGCCAGCAGCGGCGTCTCCTTCACCCGCGTCAGCGTCGTCTTCTCGTTGAGCAGCGCGACGATGTCCTCGCGCACGCTCGCCAGCCGCATCCCCTTCTCCATCAGGATGACGGCGGCCACCGACCGCTCCTCGCGCAGGAGGCCCAGCAGCAGGTGCTCGGTGCCGATGTAGTTGTGCAGCAGCCGGTCGGCTTCCTCGGCCGCGAACTGCAGTACGCGCTTGGTCTCGGCGCTGAAGGGGATCTCGACCGAGGTCGACACCTTCTCGCGGAAGACCGTGCGGCCCTCGACTTCCTTGCGGATGCCTTCGAGCGACAGGTGGGATCGCGCGAAAATCCGGTTCGTGAGCCCCTTGCCCTCGCGGATGAGCCCCAGCAGCAGGTGTTCCGTCTCGATCGAGATGCTGCCCAGCTGGCTCGCCTCGTAGCGCGCGAAGAACAGGACGCGCCGGGCCCGCTCCGTGTACCGCTCGAACATTACCGCAACCCCGTGATGGTCCGTGTCTGTGAAGCCGGGGACGACCGTCTCATTATAGGGCAACGCCGGGCCCGGACCGGGGCATGACGGGCCAGCCGGACGCCACACCGCGCGGCGCGCCGGACGCCGGCTCACGCCGGGTGCAGCCGCCCCTCCTCCAGCCGCAGCACACGGTCGCAGGCCGACGCGAGCCGCGTGTTGTGGGTCGCAATCACCGACGTCAACCGACGCTCCCGGTGGATCTCCCGCAGCAGGTCGTGCAGCGCCCCGGCCGTGTGCTCGTCGAGGTCTCCCGTCGGCTCGTCGGCCAGCAGCAGCGAGGGAGACATCACGAGGGCGCGCGCCATCGCCACCCGCTGCTGCTCACCGCCCGAGAGGGTGCCGGGCCGGTGCGCGAGGCGCTCGCCAAGTCCCACGCGCCGCAGCAGCGCCTCGGCCGCCGCGCGCCCCTCGACCACGGGGCGCCGGGCGATCCGCATCGGCATCTCGGCGTTCTCCAGCGCCGAGAACTCGGGCAGCAGGTGGTGGAACTGGAACACGAAGCCGACCCGGGCGTTCCGGAACGCCACGCGCGCCGCATCGTCGAGCGCGGTGAGCGACACGCCGTCGATCCGGATCTCGCCGCCGTCGGCGCCGTCCAGACCTCCCAGCACGTGCAGCAGGGTGCTCTTGCCGACACCCGACGCTCCGACGATGGCGACCATCTCGCCCACCTCGACGCACAGGTCGAGCTCCCGCAGCACGTGGATGGCCTCGCGCCCGGCGCGATAACTCTTCGAGAGGCTGGTGACGGAGAGAAAGGACATCGGCCCACGCGACGGCGTGCGCTCTATCGTAGCCCGACACGCGCGCGACGGGCGCCACCCGCGCCGTGGCGCGCGGCGGATCGCGCAGGTTGCTCTGCGAAGCCTTCGGCAAGCCTGCGCGTCGCCGCTGCGGGGATCGCGCAGGTTGCTCAGGTTGATCCGCGCGACCCGCGCGCTACTACTGGTAGCGGAGGGCCTGGGCCGGGTCCAGTGCCGCGGCCTGGCGCGACGGGTAGAGCGTCGCCACGAAGCACACGACCACCGCGCCGGCCACCACCAACGCGAAGTCGAGCGGCTCGATCGTGAAGGGCACGTACGACACCTGGTAGACGTCCATCGGCACCCGGATCAGCCGGTAGCGATCGAGCACCCGGCAGGTGGCGAAGCCGAGCGTGGCGCCGGCGCCGGTGCCCACCAGCCCGATGGCGAGCCCCTGCAGCATGAAGACGCGCATGATGCTCGAGGCTGAGGCGCCCATCGTCTTCAGGATGGCGATGTCGCGGCTCTTCTCCATCACGAGCAGGACGAGCGAGGCGACGATGTTCAGCGCCGCCACGGCCACGATCAGCCCGATCGTGATGCCGATGGCCACCTTCTCGATCCACAGCGCCGAGAAGAGCGACTTGTTCATGTCGGCCCAGTCCTGCGTGAGATAGCCCGGCCCGAGCGTCGCGGCGAGGCGATCGGCGATCGCCGGCGCGGCGTAGATGTCGTCCACCCGCAACTGGATGAAGTCGACGTTCGGGCGATCGAGCATGCGCCGGGCGACCGGCAGCGACACGAAGCCGTAGGCCGAGTCGAACTGGAACAGGCCGAGGCTGAAGACGCCCACCACGCGCAGCCGGCGCGTCCGCGGCATCATCCCCATGGGTGAGAGCGATCCGTGCGGGGTGAGCAGCGTCACCATGTCGCCCACTGACACGCCGAGCTGTGACGCGAGATCGCGGCCGATGACGATGCCGTCAGGCGCCTCGTCGCCTTCGGCGGCCAGTGCGTCGAACGAGCCCTGCTGCATGGCCCGGGCGACGTCGGTGACCTGGGGTTCGAGCCGCGGATCCACGCCCTTCAGGTCGACGAACGCCTCGCCCTTGTCGGTCGACACCAGCGCTTTTCCGAGAATCGCCGGGGCGGCGCCGACGATGCCGGGCTGGGCGCCCAGCCGGGCCACTTCCGCCCGATAGTCGGCGATGCCGCCCTCGCCGATCTTCCACACGTACACGTGCGCGGCCGATCCGACGATGCGGTCGCGAATCTCTCCCTGCAGTCCGGTCATCAGCGCGAGCGCGATGATGAGCGCCATCACGCCCACCCCGACGCCGATGGTCGAGATCAGCGAGATCAGCGAGATGAACGCCTGCTTGCGCCTGGCAAACAGGTAGCGCAGCGCGACGTGGAACTCGAAGGGGAGCGGCATCAGGGGCTTGGGGCTTGGGGCTTGAGGCCTGGGGCCTGGGGCCTGGGACCTACGACTCCCCTTCGGCCGTCGGGGCCGGCGCCGGCACGTTGGCGCGGGGCCGCATGAGCGGGAACAGGATCACATCGCGGATCGACGCGCTGTTGGAGAGCAGCATCACCAGCCGATCGATGCCGATGCCGACGCCGCCCGTGGGCGGCAGGCCGTGCTCGAGCGCGCGGATGTAGTCCTCGTCCATCGCATGGGCCTCGGCGTCACCCGCCGCGCGCTGGCGGAGTTGATCCTCGAACCGCCGACGCTGTTCGACCGGGTCGTTGAGCTCGCTGAAGCCGTTGGCGACTTCAAAGCCACCGATGTACAGCTCGAACCGCTCCACGGTGTCCGGGTCATCGTCACGCTGCTTGGAGAGCGGCGACACCTCGGTCGGGAAGTCGTGCACGTAGGTCGGCTGGATCAGCGACGCCTGCCACAGGTGCTCGAACACGTCGGTGGCGATCTTGCCCGCGCCGGCTCCCGGCGCGACGTCTACGCCCAGCTGGCCGGCGATCCCGGCGGCCCGGTCACGATCGCGCAGGTCGGCTTCAGTCACCGTCCGGCCCAGTTGCGCGGCGGCCCGCTCGGCGGCGGCCGCGCGCAGCGAGAGGCGCGCAAACGGCGCCCGCATCGCGATCGTGTGCCCGCCGAACGGCAGATCGTCGGTCCCGAGCACCTGTCGCGTGATCGAGACCAGCAGGTCCTCGATCATGGCCATCACGTCCTGATAGTCGGCGTAGGCCTGGTACGACTCGAGCATGGTGAACTCGGGGTTGTGCTGGGTGGAGATCCCCTCGTTCCGGAAGTTCCGGTTGATCTCGAACACGCGCTCGATGCCGCCCACCGTGAGGCGCTTCAGGTAGAGCTCGGGCGCGATGCGGAGGAACAGCCGCATGTCGAGGGCGTTGTGGTGGGTGACGAACGGGCGCGCGAGCGCCCCGCCGGCGATGGGCTGCATCATCGGCGTCTCCACCTCGAGGAACCCGTGCGCCTCGTAGTAGTCGCGGATGGCCTTGATCGCGCGGCTGCGGATCTCGAACACCTGCCGCGACTCGGGATTGACGATGAGGTCGAGATACCGCTGGCGGTAGCGCGTCTCCAGATCCTGGAGGCCGTGCCACTTCTCGGGCAGCGGCTGCAGCGCCTTGGCCAGCAGCGTCAGCGACGCGGCCCACACCGAGAACTCGTCGGTCCGGGTGCGGAACAGGCGCCCCTCGACGCCCACGAGGTCGCCGAAGTCGAGCAGCCTCGCGGCGGCGAAGTCGCGGGCCGGCAGCGCGTCCTGCCGCAGGTAGGCCTGCACGCGGGCGCGGCCGTCGGAGATGACGAGGAACAGCGCCTTGCCGAAGCTGCGGATGCCGAGCACGCGTCCGGCCACGGCGGCGCGCAGGCCGGCGGCCTCGAGATCCCCGGCGCCGCGCCCGCCGTGGGCCTCGACGAGCGCCGACACGCTCAAGGTCGCGTCGAACCGGTGCGGATAGGGGGGCACGCCGAGCGCCACCAGGGCCTCGAGGTTGGCGCGCCGCTGGGCGAGGAGGTCGCTTTCCTGTGACATCGGGTTCCAGGGTCGGGATCAGGCGCGGCGCGACTCGATCTCGCGCCGCACGGCGTCGAGCACGCCGTTGACGAACTTCACCGCGGCCTCGCCGCTGTAGCGACGGGCGAGTTCGAGGGCCTCGTTCAGCACCGCCACCGGCGGCGTCTCCGGCCATTCGAGCATCTCGGCGACGGCCAGCCGCAGCACGAGACGATCGATGACGGCCAGCCGCTCGAACCGCCAGTTGTCGGTCCGCGCGTCGATGAGGCCGTCCACCTCGCCCAGCCGCGCGACGACGGCCCGCGCCAGCGCCTGCGCGAACGCCTCGTGCGCGGCATCGAGCCGGACCGGCCGCACGCGCGGGAACGTCTCGAACACCTCGGGGAGGTCGAGGCGTCCGACCTCCCACTGGTAGAGCATCTGCAGCGCCGACTCGCGGGCGCGACGCCTGGGATCGGCGAGATCGGGCTCCACGTCAGACCCTGAGCGGCGGCAGTGTCTGGTCGGCCATCCGTCGCAGCACGTGCACCATTTCCACGGCGGCCAGCGCGGCCTCCCAGCCCTTGTTGGTCTGGTCGGGCAGGGACCGCGCCTTCGCCTGCTCGATCGTGTCGGTGGTGAGCACGCCAAAGGCCACCGGCACGCCGGTGTCGAGCGAGACCCGCGTGAGCCCGTGGGCCACCGCCGACGCGATGTAATCGAAGTGCGGCGTCTCGCCGCGCACCAGGCACCCCAGGCACACCACGGCGTCGAACTGGCGCGAGGTGGCCGCCACCCGCGCGGCCAGCGGCAGTTCGAAGGCGCCGGGCACCTCGTGCACGTCCACGCGGAACGTCGAGGCGGCGCGCAGCGCGTCCTCGGCGCCCGCGCGCAGCGAACGGGTGATCTCGGGGTTGAATCGCGAGACGACGACGGCGATGTGCATGCCGTGAGCCGCCGGCAGCGGCGTGGACGGCGCCTGGTCGGTGCGCATGGCGGCCTCGTCGTCGCTCAGCGGCCCTTGAACACCGGCTTGCGCTTCTCGAGGAACGCGCGCGTGCCTTCCTTCATGTCGTCGGAAGCGATGGCGAGGGCGAACAGCGAGGCCTCCAGCGCGCAGCCGTCGGCCAGCGGCAGCGCCAGCCCGCCGTTGATCGCATCCATCGCCAGCTTCAGGGCGACCGGCGGCTTGGCCGCCAGCGCGTCGGCGAGCGCGCGCGCCTCGTCCATCAGGCGGGCGGCCGGCACGACGCGTGTGACCAGCCCGATCGCCAGCGCCTCGGCGGCGGCGACGTGACGACCCGTCAACACGAGGTCCATCGCGCGATCGCGCCCGACGAGCCGGGGCAGCCGCTGCGTTCCGCCATATCCGGGAATGATGCCCAGGTCGATCTCGGGCTGGCCCAGTCGTGCCGTGTCGGCCGCCAGGCGGAACGTGCACGCCATCGCCAGCTCGCACCCGCCGCCGAGCGCCACCCCGTTGATGGCCGCGATCGTGGGCTTGCCGAGGTGCTCCACCAGGTCGAACACGTGCTGGCCGCGCAGGGCCAGGCCGCGACCGCTCACCGGCGTCGCCGCCGCCAGCTCCGAGATGTCGGCCCCGGCGACGAAGGCGCGCTCGCCGGCCCCGGTCACGATCACCGCCCGGACGGTTTCATCGTGACGCAGCTCGAGCATCGCCCGCCGCAGATCGTCGATCGTGCGCGCGTCGAGGGCGTTGAGCTTCGCGGGACGGTTCACCGTGATGGTGGCCACCGCTCCGTCGCGGGCGAGGAGAAGGGTGTCGTAGCTCATGATGCGACCTGGGGGGCAGCGCGCGCGATGGCGCACGCGGGACTCAGGACGGGCGCGGGTGTTCGCCAACGCGGCGTGGGCGCGTGATTATACCCCACGCGTAACAGGCGGCGGCCGCGGCGGCGGCGCCGAGCGCGTCGGCGAACCAGTCGTCCACGTCCGCCGTCCGGCCGGCGACAAACGACTGGTGGTATTCGTCGGTGGCGCCGTAGGCGGCGGCCAGGGTCCAGGCGGCGATGGCACCACGAAGGCCGAGACCCGCCATCGGGCCGCCCGCCAGCGCGCGGCAGCTCAAGGCCGCCAGCCCACCATAGGCCGCCGCGTGCGCGTGCTTGTCGGATACAGCCGCCGGCAGGTCCGGCAGCCGCGGCTGAGCGGAGAGCGCGAAGATCGCCGCCATGCAGGCCACGACCGGCGCCCACCGCGCCAAGCGGGACATCGCCTACCGACCGCCGATGGGCAGCGGCAGCATCAGCCAGCCCAGCACCAGGGCCGAGGCGATGAAGGCGCCGAACAGCAGCAGCCCGAAGCGCACCTGCTCGCGCGGCTCCTGCCGCTGCAGGGCGGCGAACACCGCCGACACCAGCGCCGCGAAGATCACGAGATAGAGGAAGTGGCTGGTCACTTGCGCCCCAGCGCGATGTCGCAGGCGTCGAGCACGACCAGCATGTTCAGCAGGCCCGCGACGATCAGGTAGCTGTTGCCGTACTCGTAGCTCGCCGCGGTGACCGAGCCTGCGCCCGCGCCCGACAGCCACGCGAGGAAGTACGGCAGGCCGATGCCGAGATCGGCACAGGCGGCCAGCAGCGCCAGCGGTTCGCCGGCCTCGAACGGGAACAGCCGGCCGTGCAGCGCCAGGCCGATGGCGAACATCAGCGGCAGGGCCACCAGGAACACCAGGCCGGCCCTGGTGCGGCGCAGCCACAGGTGCGCCGACCCTGGCACGAGCCAGGCGGCCACGCACAACATCCAGAGGGTACCGCGGTCAAGGGCGGGAGAACGATCGGCGGTCGCGGTGCGCATGAGACTGGCCGACTAGTGTAGCCCGCAGGCGGCCTCGCGGGCGAGCGCCGCCGACACGGCCCACGCCGCCAGGGCGCCCAGCGGTACCGCGGCCGCGAACCGGGAGAGGTTCGTGAAGCCGGTCACTCCCGTCATTTCCAGCGCCCAGCTCAGCCCGGTCGGCGCCGCCGCGACGATCACGGGGACGCGCCAGGTCGTCGGCGGCGGCACGCGGTGGCCCCGACGCCACCATCGCCGGACGGCCAGCCAGGCCGCACCGGCTCCGATCGCCGCGCCGGCGTAGAGCCCGGCGCAACGGGCGCACACGGGCCACTGGCCTCCGCCGTCGCCGAAGGACCGGTCGGGTCGCTGGTGACAGAGACGCCCGCAGGCGCCGTGGAAGACCGCGGCGGCCACACCCCACGCCCCGCCAGCCGCACGACAGGCTGGCGCGGCCGCCAGCGCGCCCCACCAGGCCAGGGCGACCATGGCCAGGACGGCGGGCAGCCGCGGGCGATGCGAGGCAGCCGGGAACACCGTGACGTCCGCCAGCCGCTCAGGCCGCGACGTTCACGCGCAGCTCACCGAAGTGCTGCGTGTAACGCCGGCGGAACTCGTCCCACTTGAAGACATGGCCCTGCGCGCCCACGTGCTCCAGCGCGTAGGTGGCCGCCACGCTGCCGAGTTCACCGCAGGTCCCGTAGTCGGCGCCCAGCGCCAGCCCCTTGAGGAACCCGGCGCGAAACGCGTCGCCCACGCCGGTCGGATCGGCTTCCGACGCCGGGGCCACGGCCGGCACCGAGATCTCGGCCTCCCTGGTGTAGATCGTCGATCCGTGCTCGCCCCGGGTGACGATGAGGGCCTCGGATCGCTCGAGGATCTGACGCTCGTCCAACCCGGCCTTCTGGCGGACCAGCTCCAACTCGTACTCGTTGACGATCAGCATCGTCGCGCCGACGATGCCCGCGCGCAGTTCCTCGCCGGTGGAGCGCGCGCACTGCTGGCCGGGGTCGTACATGTAGCGGATGCCCAGGGCCCGGCATTCCTCCGCGTACTTCACCATGGCCGACGGATGGTTGGGCGAGACGATGGCGAAATCGCAGGCCCCTGCCTCGTGGAACGACAGCTCGCCGGCGTGCGCCATCGCGCCGGTGTAGAACGACGCGATCTGGTTGTTGTCGCGATCGGTGCTGCAGAAGAACGACGCGCTGAAGACGCCCGGCACCTCGCGGACGAGCGAGGTGTCGACGCCCGCCTCCTCGAGCCAGCGGCGGTAGTCCGGGAAGTCCTGGCCCGCGGTGGCCATCAGCGTCGGGTGCTCCTGGAGCAGGCCGAGGGTGTAGGCGATGTTGGCGGCGCAGCCGCCTCGCCGCTTCTCCATCGTGTCGACCAGGAAGCTCAGGCTCACCTTCGCCAGGTGATCGGGGAGCAGGTGCTCGGTGAACGAGCCGGGAAACGACATCAGGTAGTCGTAGGCGATCGAACCGGTGACGATGATCCGCATGGGTCTGTCAGGCAAGGTACTTGTCGATGAGCGGCGCGAGCGCGCGACGGGTCTCGTCGGGAATGGCGTCGTGCCGCGTGATGATGGCCGCCGACAGCGCGGACGCGCACCCGCAGTCCCGGGCCGCCGGCAACGCCTCGACGGCGTTGGCGATCACCTGCCGGGCCCTCGTCGCGTTCTGCTGCAGGTTGGCGATCACCATGTCGACGGTGACGTGATCGTGGTCGGGGTGCCAGCAGTCGTAGTCGGTGACCAGGGCGATGGTCACGTAGCAGATCTCGGCCTCGCGCGCGAGCTTGGCCTCCTGCAGGTTCGTCATGCCGATCACGTCGAACCCGCAGGACCGGTAGAACTCCGACTCGGCCTTCGTCGAGAAGGCCGGCCCCTCCATGCACACGTAGGTGCCCCCGGGGTGCACGCGCGCGCCGGTGTGCCGCGCGGCCTCGATCGCCACCGCGTGCAGCGACGGGCAGACCGGATGCGCAAAGGACACGTGCGCCGCCACGCCCCGGCCGAAGAACGTCGAGACGCGCCCCTGGGTGCGGTCGAAGAACTGGTCGGGGAACACCAGGTCGAGCGGCGCGTACTCCTGCCGCAGGCTGCCGACGGCGCTCGCCGACAGGATCCGCTCCACGCCGAGGACCTTGAAGCCGAAGATGTTCGCGCGGAAGTTCAGTTCCGAGGGCAGCAGTCGGTGGCCCGCCCCGTGCCGCGCCAGGAACGCGACACGGCGGCCGCGCAGCGTGCCGGTGACATACGGCCCGGACGGATCGCCGAAGGGCGTGCCGAGGTGGACCTCCTGGCGGTCGGTGAGATCCGCCATGTCGTAGAGGCCGCTGCCGCCGATGATGCCGATCTGGATGGACATGGGTGCCTGCGTGGCCCGGCGCCCGGCGCCAGGCGCTCGCTCAGTTCCTGGGCTGCTTGAGCTCGACCAGGACGCCGTGGCTGGCCGAGGGGTGGATGAAGGCGACCAGCGCACCCTCGGCGCCGGGTCGCGGCGTCTCGTCGATCAGGCGCACTCCGCGCGCCTTCAGGTCGGCGAGCACCTGGTGGATGTCGTCCACGCGGAACGCGATGTGGTGCAGGCCCGGCCCGCGCCGCGCCACGTACTTGGCGATGGTCGACTCGGGCTGCGTCGCCTCGAGCAGTTCGAGCCGGGGCTCTCCGGCGGGCAGGAAGTGGGCGCGAACCTTCTGGCTGCCCACCTCCTCGCTCCCCTCGAGCGGCAGGCCGAGCAGATCGCGGTAGAACGCGAGCGCCGTGTCGAGGCCCTCGATGGCGATGCCGACGTGATCGAGTTCGATCTTCATGGTTGCATCCGTGCGCCTCTGCGCGATCGGCGACCCGCGCCCCCGGTCATCCCCGGCCGAGCGCGCGCCGCATCACCGACTCCGCGGCCGAATACGGATCGAGTTCCCGGGCCGCGATGCGAGCCAACAGTGTAGCGAGTTCGCCGGGCGCCAGCACGACCTCCTCCACGTGCCGCAGGAAACCGCGGCCCAGCACCTCGCGCAGCCGGAACTCGGCGCGATCCCGGCGTCGTTCGCCCTGCCGGTGGGCCGAGTGGGCCCGGAAGCGCTCGACCGCCTCCCACACCTCGGCCACGCCCCTGCCCGCCGTCGCCTCGGTGCGGATCACGGGCGGCCGCCAGGCCCCATCCACGAACCCCTGCAGGGCCAGCATCGCCTCGATGGCCGCCACCGTCTGATCGGCACCCTGGCGGTCGGCCTTGTTGACGATGAAGACGTCGGCGATCTCCATGATGCCGGCCTTGATGGCCTGCACCTCGTCACCGGTGCCCGGCACGAGCATCACCAGCGAGATGTCGGCCGTCCTGACGATGTCCACCTCGTCCTGACCGACGCCAACCGTCTCGATGATGACGATGTCGAGGCCCGCGGCGTCGAGCACGACGGCCGCGTCGCTGGTCGCGCGGGAAAGCCCGCCGAGGTGGCCGCGCGTCGCCATGCTGCGGATGAAGACGCCCGGATCGCCGGCGTGCGACTGCATCCGCACGCGGTCGCCCAGCACGGCGCCTCCCGAGTAGGGACTGGTGGGATCGACGGCGACGATGCCCACCGTCGGGCCGCGACGCCGCAACTCGGCGGTGAGCCTGTCGACGAACGTGCTCTTGCCGGCACCGGGCGGACCGGTCACGCCCACGAGATAGGCGCGGCCCGAGTGCGGGTACAACTGCCGCACCAGCGCCGCCGCCTGCGGTGACTCGCCTTCGATCAGGGTGATCGCCCGGGCGATGGCCCGCGGATCGCCGTCGAGCACGCGGCTGGCAAGCGGCACGGTCACGCCAGCAACTGACGGGCGATGACGAGCCGCTGGATCTCGCTCGTGCCCTCGCCGATGGTCATGAGTTTGACGTCGCGGAAGAACTTCTCGGCCGGATAGTCCTTCGTGAAACCGTAGCCGCCGTGGATCTGCACTCCTTCCTCGGCGGCGCGCACCGCGGTCTCGCTCGCGTAGAGTTTGGCCATCGACGACTCACGCGACGTGCGGATGCCACGATCCTTCAGGTAGGCCGCGCGGTAGGTGAGCCAGCGGGCGGCCTCGATGCGCGTGGCGAGGTCGGCCAGCTTCCACTGAATCGCCTGGAACGAGGCGATCGGCTGCCCGAACTGGTGTCGCTCGCGCGCATAACGCCGGGCGGCCTCGTAGGCGCCCTGTGCCAGCCCGACCGAGAGCGCCGCGATGCCGGTACGGCCGGCGTCGAGGACCTGCATGGCGTTGATGAAGCCCTGCCCCGGCTCGCCGAGCAACTGATCGAGCGGCACCCGGCAGTCCTCGAACACCACCTCGCTGGTGTCGCTCGCGCGCAGCCCGAGTTTGTTCTCCTTCTTCCCGGCACGCATGCCCGGGGTGCCGTGCGGCACGATGAACGCCGAGATGCCGCGGCTGCCGCGCGTGCGGTCGGTCACCGCCATGGCCACCATCACGCCGCCGACGCTGCCGTGCGTGATGAAGGTCTTGGCCCCGTTGATGACCCAGTGCTCGCCATCGCGCACCGCCACCGTGCGCGTTCCGGCCGCGTCGCTGCCCGCCGTCGGCTCGGTGAGCCCCCAGGCGCCGAGCATCTCGCCGCGGGCCAGCGGCGCCAGGAACCGCTCGCGCTGCGCCTCGGTGCCGAACATCGCGATCTGCGCGGCGCCGAGACCGTTGTGGGCCGCCACGAGCAGGGCAATCGACGGATCGACGCGCGCGATCTCCTCGATGCAGATGCAGTAGTCGATGGCCGACATCCCGGCGCCGCCGTAGCGCTCAGGGAACTGGATGCCGAGCAGGCCCAGCTCAGCCAGGCGCGGGACGATCTCGTGAGGAAACTGCTGGGCTTCGTCCCATGCCATGACATGGGGCGCGATTTCCGCCTCGGCGAATTCCCGGACGGTACGCCGCAACACCTGCTGCTCGGTCGAGAGCCGGAAATCCATGATCGTCTGCGCCAGCCCGAGAGCGTAGCACAGCCCGCCGGGGAGCCAGAACCGGGCCCGGCGCGACGCAACATGCACGTGCCCGTGCGCCGGACACGACCGTGGCCGGCGGTCGGCCTCCGACGCCAGGACGCACGATTCCCTCAGGGCAATCCCGCGCCTGAACGCTGTTCAGAATCTGCTTGCGCGGCCATCGGCTGCTCCCGTATCCTTGAACATCGTTCATTCACAGAACGTCGATCGCGGCCCAAACAACGGCCAAGGCACGAATGGGTATCAAGGAACGTCAGGAACGTGAGCGCGAGCTGGTTCGTCAGGCCATTCTCGACGCCGCGCGGGCTCTGTTCATCACCGAGGGCTACTCCCAGGTCTCCATCCGCAAGATCGCCGAGCGGATTGAGTACAGCCCGGCAGCCATCTACAGCTACTTCGCGGGCAAGGACGACATCTTCCTGGCGCTGGCTGAGGAAGGCTTCCGCCTGATGGCGGAGATGGGCGCGGTCGTGCCCGAGGTCGGCTCGCCGCTCGAGACACTGCGCGGACGCCTGATGGCGGTCTATCACTTCAGCGTCGCGCACCCCGAGCACTTCGCGCTGATGCTCTTCGACCGCTCCGTGCCCCGCATCATCAAGTACCGGGAGCAGCTCAGCCTCCTGATCGAGATGCGGCAGCGGATGGCGGACACGGTCCGGCAGTGCATCCAGGCCGGCGACCTGCCGGAGGGCCTCGACGCCCTCTCCGTGGTCCGGCTGCTGTTCACGGCCATGAACGGCGCGGCAGCCGCGCGGCTCTTCAATCGGCTCACCCCGGGTGAGGACGGCGAGGCGCTGGCCCGCGATCTGATCGATCTGGTGCTCGCCGGCCTGCGGACCGGCGGCGCCCTCCGCTTCCAGGGGATGCCGCTGGGCTGCCTGGCCGCGGCGGACGACTCGCCCGGCGCCGCCGCCGATCGGGGTGAAGGCTCCTCGCCCCCGGCGCCGGCGGCGCCCTCGCATTGACAGCACGTATCCACGCCACCGACAGAACTGATTCGTCGCGCCCATCGCGGGCACCCAAGGGATTCCACATGACGCCGCTTCGTATTCGCCCCGTGTTCCTCGTTCCGCTCGCTGTGGCGCTGGCCGCCGCGGGCACGCTGCAGGCCGGCTGCTCGCCGGCCGGTGGCCGCGCCGCGCAGGCGGCACCCGCGCCGGCGCCGATCGAGATCGACGCGACGACGGCCGTCGAGGAGACGATTGCCAGGGTCATCAGCGCCACCGGCACGTTGACGGCCGACGACCAGGCGGAGGTGAGCGCCGAGGTTGCCGGTCGCGTGGCCGCCACGCCGGTGGAGCGCGGGATGCGCGTGGCCGAGGGCGCTCCGCTCGTGCAGTTGTCGCCGACCGAGGCCGCGGCGCAACTGGCCGAGGCGGAAGCGACGGCCGCGCAGGCGGCGGCGGCGCTGGCGCTCGGCACCGGCGGGGCGTTCGATGCGGAGCGGGTACCCGAGGTGGCCAACGCCCGTGCCGGTCTGCAGCTGGCCGAGTCGGAGTACACCCGCATCCGGTCGCTGCTGGATCAGAAGGTCGTGTCGCAGTCGGAGTACGACCAGCGCGCGACGTCGGTGGAGGCCGCGCGGCAGGGCTACGAGGCCGCCCGCAACGTCGCCACCCAGCGCTATCGGGGCTACCAGGCGAGCCTCGCCCGCGTGACGCTCGCCCGCAAGGCGCTCGCCGACACGACGGTCCGCGCGCCGTTCTCCGGCATCGTGGTCGAACGCAAGGTGAGCACGGGCGACTACGTCACGCGCGGGCAGGTGGTGGCCGTCGTCGTGCGCGTGAACCCGCTGCGGGTGGAGCTGTCGATTCCCGAGCAGGACGTCTCGCGCATCGCGGCAGGCCAGCAGATGTCGTTCCGTGTGGACGCCTATCCGGACCGCGAGTTCACGGGGACGGTGCGTTACATCTCGCCGTCGCTGCGCACGGACCAGCGCGCGATGGTGGTCGAGGCGGTGGTGAGCAACCCGGAGGGTCTGCTCAAGCCTGGTCTCTTCGCCACCGCGAGGATCTCCGAACCGCAGCGGCAGGCGTCGGTGCTGGTGGCGCGTGCCGCGCTGCGCGAGGTGGGCAGCACGCAGCGCGTGTTCGTGGTGAAGGGCTCGCGGCTCGAGGATCGCATCGTCACACTCGGTCAGGCCGTGGGCGATCGGGTCGTGGTCACGAGCGGGGTGGCCGCCGGCGAGGTGGTGGCCCTGCCCGGGCACGCGCCGCTGGCCGAAGGCGCGGACGTGAAGGTTCGTTGAGGCCCCGCCATGCAGAAGCTTGCTGAACTGTGCGTGCGCCGGCCGGTCTTCGCGTCGGTGCTCATCCTGCTGCTCACCGTGGTCGGCCTCTTCGGCTTCGTGCAGCTAGGCGTCGACCGCTTCCCGAAGGTCGACTTCCCCACCATCATCGTCACGACGCTGCAGCCCGGCGCGTCGCCGGATCAGATCGAGACCGAGATCACCGATCGCATCGAGGAGGCGGTCAACACGATCAGCGGGATCGACGAGCTGCGCTCGGTCTCCTCCGACGGCATCTCGCAGGTGATCGTCTCGTTCCTGCTGGAGAAGAACGTGGACGTCGCGGCGCAGGAGGTGCGCGACAAGATCAACACCGTGCTGCGGCAGCTGCCCGAGGGCGTCGATCCGCCCACGGTCCAGAAGTTCGATCCCGACGCCACGCCGATCATGACGATGGCGGTCAGTTCGACCGGATCCATCCGCGAGACGACGGAGTTCGCCGACAAGCGCCTGCGCCGTCAGTTGGAGAACGTGAGCGGCGTGGGCCAGGTGCTGGTGGTCGGCGGCCGCAAGCGGCAGATCAACGTCTGGCTCGACGCGAGCCGCCTGCGGGCCTACAACCTCACGGTCACCGACGTGTCACGCGCGCTGAACGCGCAGAACGCCGACATCCCGGGCGGACGGGTCGAGGCCGGCCAGCAGATCCTCTCGCTGCGCACGCTGGGTCGCGTGACCTCCGTCGAACAGTTCGCCCGCATCGTCGTCCGCGAGCGCGACGGCTATGCCATCACCCTGGGCGACGTGGCCACGGTCGAGGACGGCATGGCCGAGGCGGAGTCGCTGGCCAACGTCAACGGCGTCACCAGCGTGGCGGTGATGATCCGCAAGCAGTCGGGGACGAACACCGTGGAGGTGGTGCGCAACGTGAAGCAGCGCCTCGAGGACGTCCGTCCGACGCTGCCGTCGGGGTACGACATCCGCATCGTGCGCGACCAGTCGGAGTTCATCGAGGCCTCGATCAGGGCCGTCGAAGAGCACCTCGTGCTCGGTGCCGTCTTCGCCGCCATCGTCGTCTTCCTGTTCCTCTGGAACTGGCGGTCGACGATCGTCGCCGCCATCGCCATTCCGACGTCGATCGTCGCGACCTTCGGCGTCATGTGGTACATGGACTTCACCCTGAATTCCATGACGATGCTCGCCCTCACGCTGGCGGTGGGGATCGTCATCGACGATGCCATCGTCGTGCTGGAGAACATCTACCGGTTCATCGAGGAGAAGGGCATGCCGCCGTTCGAGGCGGCCGTGGCGGCCACGCGCGAAATCGGCCTCGCGGTGATGGCGACCACCTTCTCGCTGGTGGCGATCTTCATCCCGGTGGCCTTCATGGGGGGCATCGTCGGGCGCTTCATGAAGAGCTTCGGTCTGACGATGGCGTTCGCGATCCTGGTGTCGCTGCTCGTCGCCTTCACGCTCACCCCGATGATGTCGGCCCGCTTCCTGCGCCGTGAGGGCGCCAGCCACGAGGCCTCGAAGGAATCGCGGTTCTTCCGGTGGGTCGACAGGCGCTACTCCGCGGTGCTGCACTGGGCGCTGGCGCACCGTGCGCTGGTGGTGGCGGCGGCGGCCGCGGTGTTCGTGTCGAGCGTGCCGCTGTTCATGCTCACCAACAAGGCGTTCATGCCCGATGACGATCGCTCGGAGATCGAGGTGAGCATCCGGGCGCCCGAGGGGACCAGCCTCGAGCAGACCGAGTTGACGCTCAACCGCCTCGCGAGCCAGATCCGCCAGCAGGTGCCCGAAGTCGACTACACCATCGTCACCGCCGGCGCCGACGAGGCGCGGACACCGAACTCGGGGAGCGTCTACGTCCGCCTCGTGCCGATCGACGAACGCACGCGATCGCAGTTCGCGGTGATGGGACAGGTCCGCGATCAAGTCCTGCCGGCCTTCGGCGGGAACCTGCGCCCGATGGTGCAGGCCGTGTCGGACTTCGGCGGCGGGGGGCGGCAGGGCGCTGCCGTCCAGTTCCTGGTCCAGGGACCCGACCTCTCGGTTCTCGAGAAGGCCGGACGGCACGTCGCCGAGCGGGCCGCGAAGGATCCGTCGCTCGTGGACGTCGACACCTCGCTCAATCTCGGCAAGCCCGAGGTGGCGGTGAGCCTCGATCGCCCGAAGGCGGCCGACCTCGGCGTGCAGGTGGCCGACGCCGCCAACGCGCTGCGCCTGCTGGTCGGCGGCGACGAGGTCACCACCTACAACGAGGGTGGCGAGCAGTACGACGTGTTCCTGCGCGCGCGGCAGCAGGATCGCACCACGTCGGAGGCCATCGGCCTCATGACGGTCCCCTCCTCCAAGGTGGGCTCGGTGCAGCTCTCGAGCCTGGCGCGCCTCACCCCGCGGTCGGCGCCGGCCGACATCAACCGCCTCAACCGGCAGCGCCAGGTCACGGTGTACGCCAACGTCGTGCCCGGGCGATCGCAGACCGACGGCATGGCCACGATGCAGACGGCCTTCGACGAGCTCGAGCTCGGACCGTCCTACCAGGCGGGCTTCTCGGGACGATCGCGCGAGCTCGGCCGGGCCGCGACCAACTTCTCGCTGGCGTTCGCGCTGTCGTTCATCTTCATGTACCTGATCCTGGCGGCGCAGTTCGAATCGTGGCTGCACCCGGTGACGATCCTGCTCGCGCTGCCGCTGACGCTGCCCTTCGCGCTGCTGTCGATCATCGTCACGGGCCAGTCGGTGAACATCTACTCGTCGCTCGGCCTGCTCGTGCTGTTCGGGATCGTGAAGAAGAACTCGATTCTGCAGATCGATCATGCGATCCAGCTGCGCGAGGAGGGGCTGGACCGCGACGCGGCCGTCATCCAGGCCAGCCGCGATCGGCTGCGGCCGATCCTGATGACGACGATGTCGTTCGTTGCCGGCATGATCCCGCTCGTCTCATCGAGCGGGGCCGGGGCCGCCACCAACCGGGCGATCGGCTTCGTGATCATCGGCGGCCAGACGCTGGTGCTGGCGCTCACGCTGGTGGTCACGCCCGTCGCCTACTCGCTGTTCGACCAGTTCGTGGCCGCGCGTCCGCTGGCGCGCCTGCGGGCGCGGGTCTGGCCGGCGCGCGTCGCCGCCACGGCCGGCATGATGCTGCTCGCGCTGGCGCTGGCCTCGCCTCCGGCCCGCGCGCAGGAGGCCGCGCCGCCCGCCGGTACCGAGCGGAGGCTGTCGATCGAGGAGGCCGTGCGCCTCGCGCTGGAGAACAACCCCGACGTGGTCGTGGCCCGGCTCGAGCCGCAGGCCGCCGGCGCACGCCTCGATCAGGCCCGCAGCGCGTTCGCGCCGGTGGCATCCGGCACGCTCGGGCGGTCCAGCAGCAAGCAGCCACCGAGCAGTTCCCTGTTCGGCGACGGCGTGCTGACCGACGACTGGTTCGGATCGGCCGGCGTGCGCCAGCGGCTGCCGGTGGCCGGCACGGTGTGGTCGGTCTCGTGGGATGCGGCACGCACCACCTCCAACAGCATCCTCACCACCTACACGCCCGCGCTCACCTCCGGCCTGCAGGCGGCGTTCTCCCAGCCGCTGCTGCGCGATTTCGCCATCGACGCGTCGCGACAGCAGTTGATCGTGACGCGCCGCAACCGCGACATCTCCGAGCTCAGGTTCCGGGAGGTGGTGCTGCAGACCATGGCCGACGTCAAGCGCGCCTACTGGGACCTGGTGGTGGCCCGCGACAACGTCGCCGTGCAGCGGCGCTCGCTGGAGCTCGCGCAGGAACTCGCGCGCAACAACAAGGCGCGGGTCGACGTGGGGCAGGCGCCGCCACTCGACCTGGTCTCGGCCGACGCCGAGGTGGCCCTGCGCCGCGAGCAGTTGATCGTCGCCGACCAGGCGGCGGCTGACGCCGAGGATCGCCTGCGGGTGCTGATCCTCCGCCCGGGGGATGCGCAGATCTGGTCGACCCGGCTGGCCCCGGCCGACGAACCGCAGTTGGGGCTGCCGGCGCCAGACGTGGAGGCGGCGGTGCGCGAGATGCTGGCGGACCGCGCCGACATCAGGCGCGCCCGGCTCGACCTGGAGAACGCGGAGACGGCCGTCGAGTACTTCGCCAACCAGCGGCTGCCCGACCTGCGGCTCGAGGCGAGCCTGCGCGGGGCCGGCCTCGGCGGCGACCGCCTCATTCGCGAAGGTGGATTCCCGGGATTCGTCACGGGCGTGACCCCCGGCAGCTTCGGCGCCATGCTCGGGCAGGTGTGGGGCTTCGACTACCCGACCTGGTCGGTGGGCATCACCGTGAGCTACCCGATCGGGCGCAGCTACGAGGACGCGGGACTGGCGCGCGCGCGGATCGAGCGGCAGCAGGCGCGCGGCCGGCTCGACAGCCTCGAACTGCGGGCGCAGCGCGAACTGCGCCAGGCCGCCCGCCAGATCGACGCGACGCGCCAGCGCATCGAGGCGACCCGCGCCGCGCGCGATCTCGCCGAGCAGCGGCTCGACGCCGAGCAGAAGCGCTACGACGTCGGCATGTCGACCAGCTTCCTCGTCGTCCAGGCGCAGCGCGATCTCGCCCTCGCCCGGGCCAACGAACTGCGCGCGCAACTCGACTACCAGTCGGCGCTGGTGGACTTCGAGACGCTGCGCGAGGGGCCGCGCAGCGGCGCCACGATCGCCGTGGCCGGCAGCGCGATCGCCAACATCGCGCCGTCGCAGCCGCGCGGCCTCTTCAAGGCCGCCGGCGGCGCGACGTTCTGACGCGCGGGCGCGCCACCGCCGCGATGCCGGTGGATCGCCCGGAGGCGCCCCGTTCGGGAACGCCCTCGGCGATAATGGCGGCATGGCCGTTCGCGCTTCAGTCCCGCTCGCCGTCGCCGCGCTGCTGATCACCCTGTCGGCCGTTCCGGCGCGCGCCGATGTGACCGCCTTCGCCGGTCTCACGCCAACGCCCGCCTGGCGGCCGACGGTCGGCTTCTCGGGCGGCCTCACGCTCGTGATCGTGGGCTGGGAAGTGGAATACGCGCGGACGGCGGAGGACCTGAAGGCCAGGGAGCCGGGCCCGGCGCTGCGCACCTACATGGGCAACGTCTTCGTCCAGAACCCGATTCCGATCAACGGGCTGACCTTCTACGCGACGGCCGGCGCCGGCTTCTACCGCGAGAGCTTCGACACGGGCGCAGCCACCGCGGACTCCATCACCGGTTTCGGCACCAACGTCGGCGGCGGCGTGAAGATCGAACTGACCGGCCCGCTCCGCCTGCGGATCGACTACCGGGTGTTCTCGTTCACGCGCGATGCGGTGCACAAGACGCCGCAGCGGTTCACGGCCGGGCTGAACCTGAAATTCTGAGGCCGGCGGGCGGGGCCGCCAGGTGGCGGGCGCGCCGCCCCGGGTTACGGCCGCGGCGCGGGCACCCTGGTGAGCGTCAGCTTGTTCATCGGCCCGGCGTGCACGCTCGTGCCCTTCTCGAACACGTCCTGCTGCTTGTCGGGGAACGCCGCGACAATCGTCGAGAGGATGGCCTGCCAGGAATAGTCGGCGCCGGCCACCGCCGGATCCACGAGGATCACGTACAGGACGTTGGTGCCGCCGGGCACCGGCTCGCCGGCCTTGTAGGCGCGCCAGCCCGGGGCGAGCGCCCTGACGGCCTCGTCCTGGCTCGTCGCCAGGGCCTGCACGTACAGATCGAGCAGGAACTCGAAGTCGCCGGTCTTCGCCGGGAGGATCGAGACGAGCAGCGCGCCGGCGGGCGTGGTGAAGCCCACGGCCTGCACCGGCGGCGCCACCGGCTGGGCGCCCAGGGCCTGCGCGGCGTCTGCCGCGGGAGGCTCGGCGGAAGGCGTGACGGGAACGGGCTGGGCTGCCGCCAACGTGGCTGACAGCAGGACCGCCGGCGCCATCCAGACCCATGACCGCGCACCGCGCTGTCGCGATGGCGGAACCGGGCTCACATCCGGCATGCGAGTCCGGAATGGCGCCGCGAACCGAGACACGCTACTTGCCGAAGTCGGCGATGAGGTCGACGTTGAGGCGATTGACACCGCCACCGAACGCGCCCTGGACGCGCTTGTAGATCTCCTGCTGTTCCTCGGGGAACGCCTTGTACACCAGATTCAGCAGCGTGATCATGTTGTAGTCGGCGTCCGGGACCGTGGGATCCACCAGGACCACATACATGATGTTGCCGGTCTGGGGCAGCGGGTCGACGTTCTTGTAGACCTTGAACCCCGAGGCCTGCTTCTTCTGCGTCGCGTCCTCGGACTTCAGAAGCGCCTCCTTGAGCTTCCCCATCACCCACTCGAAGTCGGCGGTACGGTCGGCCTTGATCTGGTGGAACAGGATGCCCGCGTTGGTGGTGAAGGTGACGGGTGGCGGTGCCTGTGGCGCGGCGGCCTGCGGTTGTGCCTCCTGGGCCGCCGCCTGCTGAACCGCCGCGGGCACGACGGTCATCACTCCGAGAACTGCGGCCGTCGTCGCGGCCCGGCGCACAAGGCGTGCACCCAACGGAAACAGCATCATCCTACCTCCGAAAGAACGGACGTGAGCCCCGGTGAGGGGCAAAGTCTAGCGTACAGATCGCTCAGACGAAAACCGCAAGAATCTCGGTCGACAACAGGAACCCCTCGCGGGTGAGGCGCCACCGGTCCCCCTCGACGCGCAGGAGCCCGGCCTCGCGCGCCGGCGCCAGCGGCTCGCCATAGCGCGCGGCGAGATCCAGCCCGTAGCGCCGGCCGATGGCCTCCGCATCGATTCCTTCGACCAGACGCAACCCCATGAAAGCGGCCTCGGCGGCCGCCTCCTCGCGTGTCAGCCGGCGTGTTTCGGCGCGCACGTCGAGTTGGCTGCGGACGCGCGTCACGTAGTCGGCCGTTCCCGCGACGTTCCGCCAGCGCAGGCCCTGGCGCGCGCCGTGCGCCCCACTCCCGAAGGCGAGCCAGGCCCCGTCCTGCCAGTACTTCAGGTTGTGACGACACTCGCGGCCCGGTCTGGCGACGTTCGAGATCTCGTACTGTCGGTAGCCCTCCTGCTCCAGCCGGTCCATCGCCTCCAGATACATCTCCGCGGCATCGTCGTCGGGAGCCTGCGACCAGCCCGCGCGCGCCATGTCCTCGCGCAGCGGCGCGTTCGGGTAGACCTCCAGCAGGTAGAGGGAGGCGTGATCTGGCGACACCTCGATGAGCCGTTCCACCGAGAACCGCCATTGGGCGCGGGTCTGGCCCGGCAGCCACATCATCAGGTCGAGCGACAGGTTCTCGAACCCCGCGCGCCGGGCCTCGCCGGCGGCCCGCCTGGCGCGCCCGGCATCGTGGCGACGCCCCAGCCGCGACAACTCCTCGTCTCGGAACGACTGCACGCCGAGGCTGAGGCGGGTGATGCCGGCCTCGCGCAGCGCCACCAGCGAGCGCGCGTCCACGGTCTCGGGGTTCGCCTCGAGGGTGATCTCCGCGTCGGGCGCCACGTCGAACGCGTCGCGGCAGGCGTCGAGCACGCGACGCACCTCGCCGGGCGGCAGCAACGACGGCGTGCCGCCACCGAAGTAGATGGCATCGACCGCCAGCAGGCCGGCCGAACGCGCGATGTCACTCTCGAGCGCCCCGACGTAGGCACGCGCGAGCGCTTCGTCGAGCAGGCCGCGGTTGAAGTTGCAGTAGTTGCAGATGGAGGCGCAGAAGGGGACGTGGACGTAGAGGCCGAGCGGCGTCGTCGCGGCGGGAGGCCACTGGCTGGCGTCCACGGCGGTTAAGTCCCGGCGCGGCCGCCCGTCCACTTCAGCTCGACCTTGTGCGGATCGCGATCCTCGAGCTGCGCGCGCGCCGGCTGACCGCGCGACGGCAGCGGCCGCCTGGATGGGCCGCCGTGCCGGCGGCGCATCTCCCAGAGCGCCCGCAGATCGTCGCTGCCGCCGTTGGCCGGCAGCTCACGGTAATCGGCGCCGTCCAGGTGCAGGAAGTCACACATCTCGTGCAGGCGCGACCGCATGCGGATGCCGATCCGGAACAGCAGCGAGTCGGGATCGGTGTGATCGGGCTTGTCGTCGTAGTTGGAGGTGAAGAGCGTCACGCGCCGCTCGCTGTAGCGGTGGTTGACGATCAGGTTCAGCGTCTCCTCGACCCACTCCGACGTCTTCTCGGCGCCGAGATCGTCGAGCACGAGCAGGTCGGCCTGCAGCACGGGCCGCAGCACGTCGCTCTCGGTGGCCTGCACCACGGGATCGTACGTCTGGCGGATCACGCGCAGCAGCTCGCGCGTGTCGTAGAAGAGCGCGCGTGCCCGCGCGCGGGACACCACCTGCCTGAGCACCGCAACCGCGAGGTGCGTCTTGCCCACGCCGGGCGGTCCGAGCAGGAACAGCCCGCGTTCGACGACGGGGAACTCGGCGCCGAGCCGCCGCGCGGCGGCGACGGCGCGATCGAGCGTCTCGTTCCCGTAGGTAACGAAGCTCTCGAACGTGCAGTGCTGGTACCGGCGCGGGATCCTCGCCGCCGTCATCAGCCGCTGGGCGCGCGTGTCGAGCCAGCAGTCGCAGCGGGTGACGGCCGCAATCTGGCCGTCGCGCTCCACGCGCTTCCAGCCGGTGTCGTCGCACAGGGGGCAGGGCATCAGGTGACTCTGGGCTGGCCCGGGGATGGCGACATCCGGCGGGACAGGGCCGATGATAGCACCCGCGGCGGCCGCGGCCGCACGCCGCCGGACGCCGAGGCGCGTCAGCGCTGCCTGTCCTCGCCACCGGCCTCGCGTGCGACCGGGGCCGACGCCGCGGAGCGCGCCAGGGGAGCGGGCGACGACTTCACCATCGCGGTGTTCAGACGCTGCTCCCAGTCGCCGAGACCGCGCGCCAGTTCTCCCTTCACGTACGCCATGAACTCGTTCACCTCGGCCTGCATCTGCTCGATCCGGGCGCGCATGTTGAGGATGATCTCGACGCCGGCCAGGTTGACGCCCAGGTCGCGCGTGAAGGACAGGATCGTCTCGAGCCGCTCCAGATCCTCGTCGGAGTACATCCGTGTGTTGCCGTCGGTCCGTGAGGGCGCCAGCAGGCCTTCTCGCTCGTACAGGCGAAGCGTCTGCGGATGAATGCCGTACCGCTGCGCCACGGTGCTGATCGTGTAGGAGGGTTTCCCCGGCCGGCGTGCCGCCATCGTCTCCATCCGTGTCTGCGCTCAGTCCCCGAGGTTCGCGCGCACGTTCCCTGCGTTCAACTCACCGAACTGCCGCAGCAGTTCCTTCGATCGCTCGTCGAGCGAGGCCGGCAGCGCCAGCCGGACCGTGACGACGAGATCGCCGCGCTGGCCGGTCCGCGGCGACGGGGCGCCGCGTTCGCGCAGGCGGAACACCTGGCCGCCCTGCGTGCCCGGCGGGATGCGGAGCCGCGCCGGCCCGTCGATGGCCGGCACCTCGATTCGCGCGCCGAGCGCGGCTTCGTGGATCGCGACGGGCACCTCCACGTGCACGTCGTCGCCCTCGCGCCGGAAAAGCCGGTGCCGCGCCACCGTGACCGTCAGCCGCAGGTCGCCGGCGGCACCGCCGCGACGGCCCGCGTGGCCCTGGCCCGGCACCACGAGCACCGCGCCGTCGACCAGGCCCGGCGGCAGGTCGACGACGAGCGGTCCGGTGTGCACGCCCACGCCCTCTCCACCGCACGCCGCGCAGGTGCGGCTGGTCACCTGGCCGCTTCCGCCGCAGGCTGGACACGGGCGCGTGAACACCATGTGCCCCCGTGCCCCGCGCACCTGCCCGCGCCCCTCGCACACCGCGCAGGCCGACGTCGCTCCGCTCAACACGCCGTGCCCGCGGCAGGGCGCGCAGCGCTCGAGTCGCGTGAGCGTCAGGCCGTGCCGGCCGCCGAGCAGGGCCGCGTCGAACGACAGCGCGGTCGTCTCGTGGAGATCCGCGCCGCGTTCGGGCCCCTGCGATGCGTGGCGCAGCGCGTCGGCGAACAGTTCGGTGAAGGTCGCTGCCGGCGGGCCCTCGACGGGCCGGGAAAAATCGAACCCCTGGAACTCGAAGGACGTCTCGGCCGGCGCCGTCGCCGCCAGTCGCCCCGAATCGTAGGCACGGCGCCGCACATCGTCGCCGAGCACCTCGTAGGCCTGCGCGATCTCGCGATAACGCCTGGCGGCCGCGCCGTCCCCCGGATTGATGTCGGGATGGAACTTGCGTGCGAGCCGGCGATAGGCGCGCTTGATGTCGTCGAGCGACGCCTGCTGTCGCACGCCGAGAATGACGTAGAAATCCATGGACCTGACGCCTGGAACCTGATGCGATCGCGGGCCGGCGCAACGTCCTGCCCGGAGCGGGCGGCGCGGATCCGGGCCCGGCGCCGCGACGCGCGGAGCACGAAGCCCGAAACCGCCACCGGCCGACTCACTTCTTCTCGTCGTCCACCACCTCGGCGTCGATCACCTCGCCCTGGGCAGGCCCGCCTGGCTGCGGACCCGCCTGGCCGCCGGCGCCCGCTTCGCCGGGGCCCTGCGCCGTCGTGCGATAGAGCACCTCGGCCACCGCATGCTGTGCCGCGGTGAGCGCGGACATCGCCCGCTTCATCGCGTCGGGGTCGCTGGCCTCGAGCGCCTTCTTCAGGTCGGCGATGGCACTCTCGACCGGGGCCTTGTCGGCCGCCGTGAGCTTGTCGCCGGCATCGGCCAGCATGCGCTCGGCCGCGTACACCGCCTGGTCGGCGCGGTTGCGCTCCTCCACCGCCTCGCGGTTCCTGCGATCCTCCTCGGCGTGCGCCTCGGCGTCCTTCATCATGCGATCGACCTCGTCCTTGCTGAGGCCGCTGCTGGCCGTGATGGTGATCTTCTGTTCCTTGCCCGTACCGCGATCCTTGGCCGAGACGTTCACGATTCCGTTGGCGTCGATGTCGAAGGTGACCTCGATCTGCGGAATGCCGCGCGGCGCGGGCGGGATGCCCACCAGGTGGAAACGGCCCAGCGTGCGGTTGTCGCGCGCCATCGGGCGCTCGCCCTGCAGGACGTGCACCTCGACCTGCGTCTGGCTGTCAGCCGCCGTGGAGAACACCTCGCCCTTGCGGGTGGGAATCGTCGTGTTGCGCTCGATCAGGGTGGTCAGCACCCCGCCCAGCGTCTCGATGCCCAGGCTGAGCGGCGTGACGTCGAGCAGCAGCAGGTCCTTCACCTCGCCGGCGAGCACCCCCGCCTGAATGGCGGCGCCCACGGCCACCACCTCGTCGGGGTTCACGCCCTTGTGCGGTTCCTTGCCGAAGAAGTCGCGCACCAGTTGCTGCACCCGGGGGATGCGCGTGCTGCCGCCGACGAGCACCACCTCGTCGATGTCCGAGGGCTTGAGGCCCGCGTCGGCCAGCGCCTGCTTGCAGGGACCCATCGTCCGCTGCAGCAGATCGTCGACCAGCGATTCGAACTTGGCGCGCGTGAGCGGCATCATCAGGTGCTTGGGCCCGCTCTGGTCCGCAGTGATGAAGGGCAGGTTGATGTCGGTCTGCATCACCGTGGAGAGCTCCATCTTCGCCTTCTCCGCGGCCTCCTTCAGACGCTGCAGCGCCATGCGGTCCTTCGACAGGTCGATGCCTTCGGCCTTCTTGAACTCCGCGACGATCCAGTCGATGACGCGCTGGTCGAGGTTGTCGCCGCCGAGGTGCGTGTCGCCGTGGGTCGACTTCACCTCGACCACACCCTCACCCACCTCGAGGATCGAGATGTCGAAGGTGCCGCCGCCGAAGTCGTAGACGGCGATCGTCTCGTCCTTCTTCTTGTCAAGGCCGTAGGCGAGCGCCGCGGCCGTCGGCTCGTTGACGATGCGCATCACCTCGAGGCCCGCGATCTGGCCGGCTTCCTTGGTGGCCTGCCGCTGCGCGTCGTTGAAGTAGGCCGGCACGGTGATGACGGCCTTCGTCACGGTCTGCCCGAGATACGCTTCGGCGGCCTGCTTCAGCTTCTGCAGCACCATCGCCGAGATCTGCGGCGGCGGGAACCGCTCGTCCTTGCCGGAGGCCGTGATGGTGACCGCCACGCGATCGCCGTCGCGCGTGACGTGGAACGGCACCATCTTCATCTCTTCGTTCACCTCGTCGTAGCGGCGTCCCATGAACCGCTTGATCGAGAAGACCGTGTTCTCCGGGTTGGTGACCGCCTGGCGCTTGGCCACCTGGCCGACGAACCGCTCACCCGTCTTGGCGAACCCCACCACCGAAGGCGTCAGTCGGCTGCCCTCCGGGTTGGTGATGACCGTCGGTTCGCCCCCCTCCATGACGGCCACCACCGAGTTGGTCGTCCCGAGGTCGATTCCAATGATTTTGCTCATGTCCGGAAACCTCTGAATCCGCCCGCCAGCCGGGCGCGGTACTACGGCAACCCGCCGCAGTTAACAACGACGAGAGAATAAAATATGAGTCTCTTCGTGTCAAGAAATATTTGAATGCCCGCGTCGCTCCGTCCTCCGGACGGTCTGCTCCCCTCCGGCAACGCCTCATCGGCGCGCGGTGAGCGCGCGTCGGCGGGAGCGCCCGACGGGATGCGTCATTGGCAGGATGGAACGGGCGGCCGTCCGCACCCTGAAAATGAGGTGCGCGAACCAGGGCGGCGTGGTTTCGATGTGGATGTCGGAGCGGTTCTGAGCCCGCCCCTACGGAATGGCGCCCCGACAGGCCGATGCAGGGACGACGGGGTGTTCAGGGCCCAGGGGCATCAGGCCGGGGGTCGTGGGACCGGGAGCGTCGGGCCGAGCCGCATCGGGCTGTGGCGCGTCGGATCCGATGGCGGCGTCGCGTTTGATGCCGGTGCGGGGGCGTGCCGATGCAGGGGCGGGCCCGAAACCCGCCCCTGCGAGATGGTGTCCCGCCAGGCCAGCGCCGATCGGCAGGGGATGGCGAACCGGCTCAGGCCTGACGGCGGCGAACGGTCACCGCCCCGGCAATGCCCAGGCCCAGCAGCAGCATCGACGCCGGTTCAGGCACTGGCACGGGGGTCGCATCGCCGTGAACGGTGAAGTCGGCCGCCAGACCCGTCGGGCCGCTCGGGCCGTAATACGGAGGCTGCTGGCCGCCCGTGTTCCACACGATGAACGCGACCGTATTGATCCCGCTCTGCACCGTGGCGTTGACCCCGGTGACCGCGTTGGAGATGGTCCACGGGCTCGACGCGCCAAGGTTGTTCACGCCGAGGCTCGTGCCGTTGAGCAGGACGTCCGAGAGGTAGTCGTCCGACACCCAGCGGAAATCGAACGTCGTGCTCAGGGCCGCGCCAGCCCAGTTGAAGCTGAAGGCGTAGGTGAACGGCTGGCCGGTCTGGGAGCCCTGGGTGGCGTTGGACTGGTCGGCGGCCCAGGAGATGTACCTCCCGGTGGTGATGCCGGCATTGGGCAGCGAAGGCCATCCGGCGGCCGTCTGGGTGACGAGATACGCGGAACCGCCGTTGACGGTGAAGAAATCATCGATCCCGTCGGAGTTCGCATCCGTTCCCGTCGCATACATCAGGTCGGCCCGGGCCGACGCCGCGACGCAGAACACGGCCAGAGCCAACAACGCCACACGCTTCATCACGATCGCTCCTCGCTGACGCCGGCTCATCAAGGGAGCCGGCACGTTGGCTCTTGGATTGCAGATCTCGCGCCATCCAGGAATCGCCGATCAGGCATCACATCCCCACAAGAATCTCCATCACGGATGACTTCAGTCGCCCCTGGCGGCGCGACGGCTCCCGAGCGGCAGCACCCTGCACCCAAGACACTCCACGCCCCTCTCCTGCCCGCGTCGAGGACCACCGTCGGCTTCTGCCGTCACGATAATCACCGCCGCAGCTACTCTGCGTATAATCCCGGTGTCTGCCACTCCTCGAAGGTCGAGGTCGGTGCCCGACGCTTTCCGGGCTCGGCCAGCCGTCCTGTGTCGCCGTGCCCCGCCTCCACCGCGGGCCTGCGCGCCACGGCTCGGACCCGAGCGGCGAGTGGCGGGCTGGGCATGGGGCTGGAGGCAGCCTGAATGACGGCCGGAACCATGCGGGCCGGCCGGGCACACCCGGACGGCGTGAGTCCGGAAGCCGTCGTCAACGGAAGGAAGGGTTATGCGAAGGACAGTGGCCGTCGTCGTGACGGCGATCCCGATCATCGCGATCTCGGCCGGCCTCGTGGGTCGAGCCCAGGCGCAGCGTGCCGGAGCCAAGACGGCCGCCGAGCAGAAGATCGTACCGCCGGAGGCGCGTTACTGGATGGGCGTGACCACCGGCGGCGGGATGATGGCGATGGCCGCAATGGGGGGGGGCGGCAAACCCTCGCTCGGCAGCCTGATGCGGATGGCGACGTCGGGACCGCCCGCTGCCAGCCAGACGGTCGAATTGCGGCTGGGATCCACGCTGGCGCCCACGGGGGATCCGCAGGCGTTCCACACGTTTCCTGCCGGCGCCCAGGTGAACAAGCCCATCTACCTCCAGACGCCGGAGCCAGGCAAGCCTGGCCAGGTCACCCAGGAACCGTTCAAGACACCCAAGGGTCAGATCTCGTTCTACTGGGGCTGCGGCGAGAAGGCCGGCCCTGGCCAGCCGGTGGTGCTCACCTTCGACAAGCTGCTGCGCGGGGAGAACGATCCGGAGCTCCAGACGCTGGCCGATGCCGTCAGCGGCCGTGCGGTCCCCCGGCCGACCACGGCCAACTCCAAGACGTACGGCGACTGGCCGAACAGCGACAGGAAGAAGCTCAACCGCGACCTCGAGGCCGCCTTCCCCATCGGCTCGACACTGGCGGGCCAGCACGCCATCGAGGGCACGTACTCGCCGAAGATCGAGTTCACGCTGCCCGAGACGCGGAACTTCATGGATCCGGTCCGCTACGCCTCCAAGGCGATCCAGCCTTCCGGCGCGCTGGCGCTCTCTTGGAACAGCTCGCCCCGCGTCACCGGCTACTCGCTGGGCGTGATGGCGCCCGAGAAGGTCGACGATGAGAGCGCCAGCTTCGTGATGTGGTCCTCGGCCGAGCGGCCGGCCACGTTCGTTCAGATGGAGTACCTCACGCCGGCCGAAGTGAAGCGCCTCGTCGCGCTCAAGGCCGTGCTGCCGGCGACCGCGACCAACTGCACCGTCCCAGCCGAGGTCGTGAAGGCGACCAAGGCCGGTTCGATGCTGCTGTTCACGGCCTTCGGCGACGAGTCGACCTTCATCTACCCGGCGCGGCCGGCCGATCCGGAGGTGACGTGGGACCAGGACTGGTTCGCCCGCGTCAGCTACAAGTCGGTGCGCATGGACATGCTCTCGCCGGAAGGCGTGATGGACATGTCGGAGATGATGGGCGGCGGGTCGCGGTCTCAAGGGTCGGCCGCCCCGACCACGTCCAACAAGGAGCTGTCCGACGAGGAGTACTGCGCCCAGCTCGAGCGGGAGCAGGCCCAGAAGCCCAGCGTGGCCGATGCCATTCCCGGCGGCCGCCTGCTCGGTCGCTTCGGCCGCAAGAAGCAGGAGGCGCCGCCAGTCGATCCGCGCTGCGCCAACCTTCAGAAGAAGAAGTAGGCAACCAGCGGCGACGCCCGCACGTGGTGTCGCGGACCGCCGGCGACCGCATCGAGGTCGCCGGCAGGTGGCCCCCGGGTAGTGCTATCCTTGAAGGGCCAGCCTGCCACGGGGCCGATTTCACGATCGGCCCCTCGTCTCCCCGTGCCCGGCACGTCCGGAGAACTTCGATGCGCCGTCTGCCTTTCCCCGTCCGCACCGCGGTGCTCGTCGCGACCATCGTCGCCGGGTGGCCCGCAGCCGTCCCGGCCCAGGAAGTCCCTCCGGCCGACCTGCCGCCTCCACTCCGCGTGAATCACGTCCAGGGCGACGTGTCGCTGTTGCGCGACGGCGGCGCGGTCGAGCCTGAGGTGAACGCTCCGCTCATCGAGGGCGACCGCCTCCGGACGACCAGCGGCCGGGCGGAACTCGGCCTGCCCCGGGGCGCCGTGATCTTCATCGATCGGCACACCACCGTGGACCTGCGCGCGGCCAACCGGCTGCGGCTGATCGAGGGCCGGCTGAGGCTGGCCTCACCTGGTTCGGCCGAGCCGCCGGATGTGATCATCGACGGCCCGGGCGCCACCGTCACGCCCAGCAGCGTGACGGCGTTCGTCCTGGAGGCCACCGTCGGGCCGCGCGGCGACGAGGTCGTGCTCACCGTGGACGAAGGCGTCGTGGAACTCGCCGGCGATCGCGGCACCACGCTCGTGCGTGCCGGAGAGTCGGCCTCGCTGCGGGCCGGCGGCGCCCCGACGCCAGCCACCGGCTACACCCGCGCCGAACGCAACGAGTTCGACATCTGGGTGAACGAACGGCTGCGCGGCTACCAACCGCCGGCCACCACGGCCGAGACCGCCTCCTACCTGCCCGACGATCTGGGCAGCTACCGGGCGACGCTGGGCCGCTACGGGTCATGGGATTACGAGGACGACTACGGCTACGTCTGGTACCCCTCGGTGACGACCGACTGGCGACCCTATTCAGTCGGCCGCTGGGACCGCGTCGGCGCCTACGGCTGGTATTGGATAGGTGCGGATCCCTGGGCCTGGCCTACTCACCACTACGGGCGCTGGGGTTACCGTGCGGGTCGCTGGTTCTGGGCGCCACGTCTCGGTTTCGCGCCGGCCTGGGTGTCGTGGAGCATCGGGCCCGGCTACGTGGGCTGGTGTCCGCTCGGATACGACGACCAGCCCGTCTTCGGTTTCGGAGTCGGATTCTCGTCGTGGGGTGGCTCGTACTACTACCGGGGTCGGCCTTACTACGATCGCTACGATTACTGGCGCGGGTGGAGCGTCCTGTCCAGCGACAGTTTCTACGGCCGGCGATCGTACGGTCGCGACTACCTGGACGCGCGGCGTCTGCCCCGCGAGGTCACCTCGGCCTTCGTCACGCAGCGGAGGGCGCCAGCGGCCTGGGGTGGCGGCAACGGCCGCTACGCGGTGCCGCGCTACGGCACGCCCCGCGGCCCATGGGGGGGGTCGGGCATCGGCGACACCCGGGTGGACTCACCACGCGGACCCGCCTACGGCGGCGTGGGTCCCGGCTTCGCGCGCCCGCGCGGCGACTCGACCACCGGCGCCGAACCCTACGAGCGTGCGCAACCCTTCATGGACCGGCGTAACGTCCCCGGTCAGGACGCCGGCGTCGATCGCTCTCCCGGCTCGGAACCGTACGAGCGCGCCAGGCCTTACATGAACCCGCGATACACGCCGGGGACCTCGCCCTCCGATGGGCTGCCTTCGACGGCCCGGCCGCGCAGCGGTTGGGGTACCACGCCGCAGACGCCCGTTCCGCGTGCCGCACCGCGCGGTGACACGCCGCGCAGCGGCGAACCGCCGCGTTACACCCCTCGCGCGCCCGGCAGCAGCGACCCGCCGCGTTACACCCCTCGCGCACCCGGCAGCAGCGATCCGGGCTCGAGGGCCGTGCAACCGAGGAATCCGTATCTTGGCCAGGCGCCGCGGAGTCTGCCCGGCCGATCGCCAGACCTGTCGTCGGGCCCGGGGCGCAGCGGCGGCGGATTCGCGTCGAGTCCACGCAGCAGCGCGCCGCGTGTCGCAGCACCGCGCAGCGCGCCCTCGCGCTCGTTCGGCGGCGGAGGCAGTCCGTCACGAACCGCGCCGCGAGGCAACTCCGGCGGCAGCAGTTCCGGATCGCCGGGACGCTCATCGCCGCGCAGCCGCAGCCCGCGCGGGTGAGGAGCGACCCCATCGGGCCGGCGCCGGTCGCGCTCTCCGGGGTAAGCTAGCCCGAAGGCGACTGCCGGCCGAACTGGTCACGGCCGCCCGTCCGCCGGCTTCCAGGCGCCTGCCTGCCATGCAGACCTTCGTCGTCCGAATCGCGCGCAACGCCGTTCTCGTCCTGCTCTTCGTCGCGGCGGCGGTGCTCGGCACCGCCAGCGGGGCGTTCTTCGTCTACGCCGGCGACCTGCCCCAGGTCTCGGCGCTCGACGACTACGCGCCCAACACCATCACGCGGGTCCATGCACGCAACGGCGAGGTCATCGGCGAGTTCGCCACCGAACGCCGGATCGTGGTCACCTACGACCAGATCTCGCCGCACCTGCGGCACGCCATCATCGCGGCCGAGGACGAGTCCTTCGAACGGCACGTCGGCCTCAGCGTCCCGCGCATCGTCATCACGCTGCTGAGGGACATCCTCGAGCGGCGCAAGGCCGGGGCGAGCACGCTCACGCAGCAACTGGCCAAGAACCTGTTCCTCACGCCCGAGAAGACCTGGGAGCGCAAGATCCGGGAGGCGCTGCTCGCGGTCCAGATCGAGAAGCGCTACACCAAGCCCGAGATCTTCACGCTCTACGCGAACCAGATTTACCTCGGTCACGGCGCCTACGGCGTGGAGGCCGCCTCGCGGCTCTATTTCGGCAAGCCGGCGAAGGATCTCGCGGTGGAAGAGGCCGCGGTGATCGCCGGCATCGTCCAGTCGCCCAGCCGCCAGAGTCCGTACGTGAACATGGAGAATGCGCTGCGCCGGCGCAACTACGCGCTGACACGGATGGCCGCGGAAGGCTACATCTCCGAGGCCGAGGCCGAGGCGGCGCGCAACCGGCCGATCGTGACCGCCGGGCTGCCGCCGCCGCCGCAGTCGGTCGCGCCCTACTTCGTCGAGGAAGTGCGCAAGCACCTCGAGAGCAAGTTCGGTGCGCAGCGCTTGTACGAGACGGGCCTCGGCGTCCGCACCGGCCTCGACGTGCGCCTGCAGGAGGCCGCCAACCGTGCCGTGGACGACGGTCTGCGCCGCGTGGACAGGCGTCACGGCTGGCGGGCGCCCCGCCGCAACGTGCTCACCGAACAGCGGTCGATTGACGCCTTCAAGCTCCCGCGGTGGGATCTGCCGATGTCGGCGGGCGACGTGGTGCCGGCGGTCGTCGAGGCGGTGGAGCCCGCGCGAATCCGCGTGCGGATCGGCGTCGAGCGGGCCGAGATTGGCCGCGACGGGTTCGCCTGGACGCGCCGCGCCTCGGCCGCGCAGATCGTGAAGGTGGGCGACCTCGTGGAAGCCCGGTTGCTGCCGCGCGAGGCCGGCCGCCCGCAGATGGCGTCACTCGAACAGGAACCGTTGCTCGAGGGCGCCCTGCTCGCGGTGGAGAACCGCACCGGCCAGGTGCTGGCGATGGTCGGCGGCTACGACTTCGAGCGCAGCAAGTTCAACCGCGCCGTCCAGGCGTTCCGGCAGCTCGGCTCCACCTTCAAGCCGTTCGTCTACACGACGGCGATCGACCGGGGCTACACGCCCGCCTCCATCATCCTCGACGCCCCTGTCAGCTTTCCCGGCGGCGCCGGCTCGCCGCCGTACTCGCCGTCGAACTACGACCGCACGTTCCAGGGTCCCATCACCCTGCGGCGCGCCCTGGAGCAGTCGCGCAACGTGCCGGCCGTCCGGCTCACCGACGCGCTCGGCCCCAGGCAGGTCATTCAGTACGTGCGGCGCTTCGGCCTGACGGGACCGATGCCGCCCTATCTGTCGCTCGCGCTGGGCGCCGCCGAGGCGACGCTCGAGGAGGTGGTCGCCGCCTACGCCGTCTTTCCCAACCAGGGCGTGCGCATGACACCTCACGCCGTGCTGAAGGTCGTCGATCGCCAGGGCAACGTCCTCGAGGAGAACCGGCCCGAACCGACCGATGCGATCCGCGCCGACACGGCCTACGTGATGACGAGCCTGCTCCAGGGCGTGACGCAGCGGGGCACGGCCGGCCGGGCCGCCGCGCTGAACTGGCCCATCGGCGGCAAGACCGGCACCACCAACGACTACACCGACGCCTGGTTCGTCGGCTTCGATCCCGACATCACCGTCGGGGTGTGGATCGGGCTCGATCAGAAGAAGTCGATCGGCTATGGCGAGACGGGCGCCGTGGCGGCGCTGCCGATCTGGATGGACTTCATGAAGGTCTGGATCGGCGGCCGCACGGAGCGGCCGGAGTTCGTGCGCCCTGGCAACGTCATGCTCGTGAACCTCTCGGCCGGCGGTTCCGGCGACGGGTTCAACGAGGTGTTCATCTCCGGCACGCAGCCTGCCGCCGGCGAACCCCCGCTCCCACCGGAACCGCCCGCCGCCCACGACCCGGAGGCGCCCCCGCCCGACAAGCCGATGCCGCCGCCTGGTGTCCCGCGGGTACCCGACCAGCAGAGGGAGTAGACTGGCCATCCGTGCCGGCCAGCCGGGGCCGCCGTCCCTGGCGAAGACTGCCGCCGGAGGAGCGCCGGACCCGTGATGAATCTGCTCGACGCCGCGTGGCTGTACGTGGAGACGGCCGCCACGCCGATGCACGTCGCGGCACTGCAGATCTTCTCGCCGCCGCCGGGATCGCCCGATGACTACGTGGGTCGGATCCTCGCCGGGTTCCGCTCGGGTCAGGTCGTCGGCGCGCCCTGGAACCTCAGGCTCGCCGGAGGCCTCATCGACCGCCTCTTCCCCTCGTGGGTCGTCGAAGCGCAGATCGATCTCGATTACCACGTCCGGCACTCGGCGCTGCCCCGGCCGGGCGGCGAACGGGAGCTCGGCGTGCTCGTGTCACGGCTCCACAGCCACCCGCTCGACTTCACCCGGCCGCTCTGGGAATGTCACTTCATCGAGGGCCTGGAGGACGGCCGCTTCGCCGTCTACACCAAGATGCACCACTCGATGATCGACGGCGTGAGCGGCATGCGCCTGCTGCAGCGCATGCTGTCGACCGATCCCGGCGAGCGCGGCATGCCGGCACCCTGGTCGGTCACGCCGCGCGAGACGACGGCCCTGACGCGGGACGCCGGCGAGGAGCCCGCCTGGCGCGTCAGCTCGCTGGTCGACGTCGTGCGCGAGCACGCGGGCTCGCTCGGCAACGTCGGCCTGGCCATGCTGCAGATGGCCGGCAAGGGAGACAGCGACCCGCTCACCGCGCCGCTCACCTGTCCGTGGTCGATCATCAACGGCCGCATCACGCCGCACCGGCGACTGGCGACGCAGCGGCTCCCGCTGGCCGACATGCGCGAGCTGGCGCGCCGGGCCGACTGCACGCTGAACGACCTGGTACTGGCCGTCTGCAGCTCGGCGCTGCGCCGCTACCTGGCCGAGGCCGACGCACTGCCGGAGGATCCGATCACGGCGGGCCTGCCCGTGAACGTGAGGCCTGCCGATGACGAGGGGCTGGGCACCGCCATCAGCTTCATCTGCGCCAACCTCGCGACCCACCTCGAGGCGCCGCTCGATCGCCTGGCGCTGATCAAGGCGTCGACCCAGCGGGCCAAGCAGCACCTGCAGGGGCTGCCGCGCACGGCGCTCACCCACTACACGGTCACCTTCATGGCGCCCTACATCCTGCAACTGCTCACCGGGCTGGGCGGGCGCCTGCGGCCGGTGTTCAACCTCACGATCTCCAACGTCGCCGGTCCCGATCGTCCGCTCTACCTGAACGGCGCGCGGATGGAGGCGATGTACCCGATGTCGCTGCTCTCGCACGGACAGGCCCTGAACATCACGTGCCTCAGCTACGACGGCCGGCTGCACTTCGGGTTCACCGGCTGCCGCAACACGCTGCCGCACATGCAGCGGCTCGCGGTGTACGCCGGCGACGCGCTCGCGGAACTGGAGCGCGCGGTCCCGCCTCCGGCGGTCCGACGGCCCGCGAGACGCGAGCGCCCGGCGCCACGCCGGCAGGCCAAGGCGGCGGCGCAGCCTGACACCAGCCTCCCTGACGCCGCGGCGCACCGTGTCGATCCGGTGACGCCGCGACGCCGCCGCACCCGCGTCAAGGCCGCAGGCTGAACACGGCCGGATCCCGGCCGTGGCCTGGCGGTTGCTCGCCCGCCTGCTTCCGGCGCACGATAACCGGGTGATCCACCACCGACTCCCGCTCATCGCCGTCTGCGTCATCACCCTCCTTTCCGGCACCCGGCCGGCTCACGCCCAGCGCCCGGCCCCGCAGGCCGCCACGCCGCGCGCAGCCGTCGATCTCAGCGCCCCGTCCGATCTGGCTGCCCCTCCGCCGGACGCGACCCGGAGCCAAACCGGTCTCGTCAGCCGGGTGCTGCAGGCAGGCCGCGGCGGCGAACACCCGGGTCCGACCGATCTCGCGACCTTCCACTACACGGGCTGGACTGGCGACGGCAAGGCCTTCCAGAGCACCCTGACCCGCGGCGCTCCCGCAAAGAGCCTGCTCGATCGGCTGCTGCCGGGCCTCGCGGAGGGCCTGCAGGCGATGACGCCCGGGGAGAGGCGGCGGCTGTGGGTGCCGGAGGACCTGGCGTTCAGGAAGGACCCCGGCCGCCCGGCCGGGCCGCTGGTCTTCGACGTGGAACTGCTCGCGGTGGATCCCGATCCGCGCAAGGCCCCGCCTGATCTGCTCTCGCCCGCCGAGGACGGCCGGCTGCCGTCCGGCCTGGTCACGCGGGTGCTGCGCGCGGGCACCGGCACGGCACGGCCGAGGTCGTGGAATCGCGTGCGCGTGCACTACACGGGGTGGACGACCGACGGCGCCATGTTCGACAGCTCCGTGATGCGTGGCGAACCGGCGGTGTTCCCCCTCGATCAGGTCATCAAGGGGTGGACCGAAGGCGTGCAGTTGATGGTGGCTGGCGAGAAGCGCCGGTTCTGGATTCCGTCGCGGCTCGCCTACAACAACGAGCCGGGCAAGCCGCGCGGAATGCTGGTCTTCGACATCGAACTGCTCGGGATCGAACGCTGACGGCGGGCGCGGCAGCCACCCCCGCCGCGCCTCACACGTCGTCCTCGGCGGCGGCCGACAGCGTGCCGGCGGCCTTCTTCCGCAGGTAGGCCATGATGAAGCCGTCGAGGTCGCCGTCGAACACGCGATCCACGTCGCCGACGGACTCCTTCGTGCGGTGGTCCTTCACCATCTGGTAGGGCTGGAGGACGTAACTGCGGATCTGGCTGCCGAAGGCGATGTCCTTCTTCTCGCCGCCCAGCTTCTCGAGCTTCGCCTGCTGCTCCTTCAGACGCATGTCGAACAACCGGGCCTTGAGCACGCGCATCGCCATGTCGCGGTTGCGGTGCTGCGACCGCTCGTTCTGGCAACTGACGACGATGCCCGTTGGCAGGTGCGTGATGCGCACGGCCGAATCGGTGACGTTGACGTGCTGGCCGCCGGCGCCGCTCGAACGATAGGTGTCGACGCGGATGTCCTTGTCCTCGACGGCGATGTCGATGTCGTCGGGCAGTTCGGGCCAGACGAAGACCGAGGCGAACGAGGTGTGGCGGCGGGCGTTCTGATCGAAGGGCGAGATGCGCACCAGCCGGTGCACGCCCGCCTCGGCCAGCAGCAGACCGTAGGCGTAGTCGCCGGTCACCGTGAAGGTGGCGTCCTTGATGCCCGCCTCGTCACCTGGCTGGTAGTCGACGAGTTCCTTCCTGAAGCCGCGCCGGTCGCACCACTTCAGGTACATCTTCAGCAGCATCGAGGCCCAGTCCTGCGACTCGGTGCCGCCGGCGCCCGGGTGAATCGTGACGATGGCGTTCTTGCGGTCGTGTTCGCCGCCGAGCATCTTCTTCGTCTCGGCGGCCTCCACCGCGGCCTCGAACGCGTCGAGTGCCCGGAGGAAATCGTCGTCCACCGGTTCGCCGGCCTCCAGCCATTCGCCGAGCACACCGAGGTCGTCGGCCTGCCGCTTCAGTGAATCGCGGAGCTTGAGATCGTCTTCGAGCCGGCGGCGGCGCTGCAGGATCTTCTGCGCGTCGGCCTGATCCTTCCAGAAGTCGGGCTGGGCGATGGTGGCCTCGAGCTTCGTCAGCTCGGCGGCGGGCCTGGCGGCCTCAAAGATGGCTCCGCAGCTCGGCGGCGCGCTTCATCAGATCTTCGTACCGGCGGGACTGTTCTTCACGGGTGAGCGACATGTGACGTCTCTGGGAACCTGCGGGCGCGGCCTGGTGTGGCGCGGGTGGCCACCGGTCACGCGTGGCGCCGGCGCGCGACGACCAGCGTCGCAAGCGCGATGGCCACGCACGCCCACGCGGGCGAATCACCGATTGTAGCGTAGACGGTGCGGTCCTCGAGCAGTCGCACCTCGCCACTGAGCGTGGCGGTCTCGAACAGGCCGCGCCGTGCGATCACCCGCCCGTAGGGATCCACGATGGCGCTGATGCCGGTGTTGGCCGCGCGGACGAAGTACCGCCCGAACTCCACCGCCCGCAGCGCCCCCTGCTCGAAGTGCTGGTACGGCGCCGACGACCGGCCGTACCACGCATCGTTGGTGATCGCGGTCAGCAGGCGCGAGCCCCTCTCGACCGCGTCGCGCGTCAGGTAGGGAAACACCGTTTCGTAGCAGATGACGGTGGTGACCGGCACGCCGTCGACGCGCAGCAGCGTGGCTTCGGTCCCGGACGCGAAGTCACCCACGCCATCCACGAGCGGCTGCGCGAAGAACAGCAGCCGTCGCAGCGGCACGTACTCTCCGAACGGCACGAGGTGCCGCTTGCGATAGACCGCTTCCTGCCGTCCGTCGGGCGACACGAGGAATGCGGCGTTGTAGTAGCGGGCCCCTGGTGCGTACTCCAGCTGATCGCTGCCGAACAGCAGCCACGTGCGCAGGTCGCGGGCCAGGTCGAGCACCGCCTGGCGCCCCCGTGGATCCAGTTCGAAGAAGAACGGCGTCGAGGACTCGGGCCACACCACCAGCGACGCGCCGGCCGCCGCCACCTGACGGGTGAGATCGACATAGCGGTCGAGGATGCGATCGGCGAACGCCGGGTCCCACTTCTCGTCCTGCGCCACGTTGCCCTGGACGATCGCCACGCGCAGCGGCGCGCCGGCCGAGGTGAGTTCACCGCGCCGCATTCGCCACTGGCCCCAGCCGGCCGCGGCCGCCACGGCCAGCGCGGCCGCGCCAACCGCGTACGCGGCGCGACGACGCTCACCGGTCAGCAGCGCGAACGTCAGGGCCGTGGACACGAAGACCACCAGCAGCGTGAGCAGCGTGACGCCGCCGATGGCGGCCACCTGGGCCACGGGCAGCACGCGCGCCTGGCTGTAGCCCACCGCCACCCACGGGAAGCCGGTGAACAGCCAGCCGCGCAGGAACTCGGTGGCGGCCCACAGCACGGGCGCCAGCCACAACGCGCGCAGGCCGGCGGCCCCCAGCGCACGCGCCTGGATCACGGCGAACAGCCCGGGGAACAGTGCCAGATAGGCCACCAGCAGACCGGCCACCGGCACCGCGGCGGCACGCGAGAGCCCGCCGAAGGTGACCATCACGTCGGCGAGCCAGTAGAGCGTTCCCGCGAAGTAGGCGGCGCCGCAGGTCAGCCCGAGCGTGAGCGCCCGGCCGGCGCTGACACGCGGGGGTCCGCCGGAGGCTGCCGGTCGCGCGAGCGCGACCAGCAGCGGGACGAGCGCCACCCACGCCACCGCGGGGTGACCGAACTTCGGGAAGGCGAGCGCGAGCAGCGCGCCGGCGAGGAGGGCTAGCGCGTGATCCAGGGTTTGAACTTCTCTTCTCGCGCCAGCCGGTTCTTGACGCGGTCGGCCTCGGCGCGGTCGGTGAAGCGACCCACCCTCACGCGGTACATCGACGTGCCCGGCGCCGGTTCGGCGACGTAGGCCTCGTACCCGCGCCCCTTGAGGCGCGACGCCACACGGTCGGCCTCGGCCCGCTCCTTGAGCGCGGTCACCTGGATCGTGAGGGCGCCAGCGGGCGCCGCGTCGGCCGGGACGCTCGCCGCGCCCGGCGAGGCCGCTGGCGGCGTGGTGGCCGGCGCGGCGGGCGGCGAG
>JBDIBB010000004.1:0-60814 GCA_039812685.1 Vicinamibacteraceae bacterium | reverse complement strand
CAGTCCTCCTCCCGGAAACCCGCGTCACGATCGCGCGCCTCGTCCACGCGGCGGATCTGCGAGACGATCAACTCGCGGCGACCGTCATAGATCTCCACGGCGGCGTCCACCTTCACGTAGTCGCTCTCGGCGAACGCCTCCTTCAGGCGGTCGGCCTGCTCGAAGATCTTTCCGGTGATGCGTCCCGTCCGATCCTGCAACTGCAGCAGCAGGTAGGTGGATCCCGTGCGCGTCGGGCGTTCTTCCTTCCGGGCACACAGGAAGAACGCGACGCCCCTGAGGCCGGGTACGAGCTCGGTGATGGGCGGCAGTGGCGTCGGCATCGCGGGGCTCCTGTCCGAGACGGTATCCGAAGAGGCGGACCGGCGGCTCAGCGCACCGTCTCTCCCCGGCTGCTCGAGACGATGGCGGTGGACACGAGGATGACGCCCATCGCCACGGCGACGCGGGGTGTGAAGGGCTCTCCGGCAAGCGCCGCGCCCAGCCCCACGGCCACGATCGGGTTGATGTAGGCGTACAACGAGACGAACGACGTCGGCAGGTGCATCAGCGCGTACGTATAGGCCACGAACGCCGCCAGGCTGGCCACGAGCGTCAGGTAGAGAAGCGCCAGCAGCGATCGCGGACTCGCCAGTCCGAGCACGCCCCAGTCACCGGCGGCGGTGGCCAGCGCCAGCATGACGAGGCCTGCCGAGAGCATCTGCGCCGCCGAGGCCTGCGAGGGCGAGGCCGCCATCGCCTGCCGCCTCCCGAACGACGACCCCACGGCCCAGCCCAGACAGGCCACCTGCAGCGCGACGACGCCAGCGGCAAACGTCCAGCTCACGCCGTGGCCCGTGAAGATCTCCGGCCACACCAGCAGCAGGATGCCCCCGAAACCCACGCCGAGCCCCAGCCACTGCCGTCGCGTGATGCGCTCGCCGCCCTCGAGACGGCCTTCCACGCCAACCATCCAGAACGGCGTGGTCGCCACGAGCACCGCCGTCAGGCCGGACGGCACCGATTGCTCGGCCGCGACGAGCAGGCCGTTGCCCACGGCGAACATGAGCAGGCCGACGGCGACCAGCCCCGGCCAGTCGCGCCGGGACGGCAGGGGCTGGCGCCGGGCCACGACCCAGACCATCAGCAACGCGCCGGCCGCGGCATAGCGGAGACCGGTGATGAGCAGCGGAGAGACCGTCTCGAGCGCGATCTTGATCGCGAGGTAGGAGGTACCCCAGATCACGCAGATGGCAACCCAGGCGAGGTAGGCGGCGGGCGGCGGTCCCAAGAGGATGTCCCGGCTGAGACCACGCCAGCCCGCGCGCTCCGGCGCGGCGCGCCAGTCCACGGCCCGGCGAGGGCACCCGCCAGAGTACACCGGGCGGCACCCGACGTCATCGGCTGCCGCCCGGGAGAAAGACGTCAGTTCGAGCCGAGGCGATCCTTGGCGGCGACGAGCCTGGCCACGACCTCTTTCACGGCCTTGTCGGTGGCCTCTCCGAGAATGGTCTCCCGGAAGTCGGTCGAGCCCATGCTGATTTCACCACCGCCGCCGCCGGCCCAGTGACCGCCGCCGCCGCCGAGCAGCAGGCCGCTGCGCGAGGACGTCCCCTCACCCTTGGCGCTGGCGAGAATCTCGCCCGTGCTGGTGTCGATGATGCGCATCGTCACCGCGACGTTGGCCTTGCCCTTGGAGGTACCGATCCTGGCGCCGCCCAGCGCGCCGATACCCCAGCCGCCGCCGCCGATGCCCACCTTCTTGTTCTCGGTGCCGAACTTCGTGAGCGAACCGACGATCAGGTACTTCACGCCGAGCATCTTGCCCATGCTCGCAACCATGGCCGCATTGGGCTCGGCTCGGTCGCTGTTCGAGAAGTTCTGCTCGGCCAGCAGCGCATCGAGACGCTTGCGCTCGATCACGCGGTAGGAGCCGTCGTTCACCAGTTCATCGACGATGAGATCGGCGACGCCCTTGCCGACGTCCCAGTTCCCTTCCCACCATCGTTGGACGGCTGCGAAGTCCAGGTCCAGCACCGCCACGGTCGGCCGTGACGATCGGGCCTGGGCGAACGCCGGCGCAACGCTGACCATCGTCAGCAGCGCCGCAGTCGCCACCATCAGTCGAGACGTGAACGTACGCATGGAACCGGACCTCCTCCGTGACCTGAGGCGACGTCTCGCCGCCCAGGCGAGCCTGTGGGAAGCAGACCGTCATTCTATCGGTAATCGCAGTCGTGTAGTTTACACCCGCTGGCCATCAGACCCGCCGCCGCGACAACCGACACTCGTCCGGGAGGCTGGAAGCCCGGCCCGACGACAGCCCTCGCCCCAGAACCCCGCCCCTACCCAAGCGCTCTCGGGACTGGTAGCCTCTCCCGACGGTCGTCGGGCCGTCCCGGTTCCGTTCCGCGATCCACCATGGCAGACACCGGCCCTCCCGTCGCGCGAGACGACGCCCCGGCCGGAAGGCTGTTCGACAGCCTCCCACTCGGGGTCTACGAAGGGTGGGTGGCCGGCGATGGTGACGTCACCGCGCGCGCCAACGCCCACCTGCGCATCATGTTCGGGTACGCCGCCGAGGCGGCCGACGCCGACGTCAGGCCGCTGTCGATCGACCGGTTCCCCGATCCGCCCGTTCGCCAGGCGTTGATCGATCAACTCGCCCGCGACGGCGGCGTGCGCGACCTGCTGCTGCGCCTGCGGCGCGTCGACGGATCGCTCGTGTGGGTGGAACTCACCGCCGCGGCGCTGGTGTCGGACGGCGCCCGGTCGATGCGCACCTGGGCCGTGCTGCGTGACGTCACCGAGCGCAAGCGCCTCGACGACCAGACGCGCGACCTGCACCAGCAGTTGCTGCAGGCGGAGAAACTCGCGGCCCTCGGCCGGACGATCTCCGGCGTCGCGCACGAACTCAACAACCCCCTGGCGACCATCCTCACCTCCGCCGAGCGGCTCGCTCTTCGCCCGCTCGAGGGTGAGGTGCGCCAGGCCGTCACCACGATCCTCGGTGAGGCGGAACGTGCGGCCCGCATCGTCCGCAGCCTGCTGACCTTCGCGCGCAAGCGCCACACCACGCGCACCATGGTCGACGTCAACCGGGTGGTGCGCGACACGCTCGCACTGCGCGCCTACGAACAACGGCTCGCCAACGTGACCGCCATCGACGCACTCGCCGCCGGGCTGCCCCCCGTCTTCGCCGATCCTCATCAGTTGCAGCAGGTGCTGCTGAACCTCGTGATCAACGCCGAGCAGGCGATGGTGTCGGCACACGGCCGCGGGACGCTCGTCATGCGCAGTTGGCAGCCGCCCGATCGCGACATCGTCGTCATCGAGGTGAACGACGATGGGCCCGGGCTGCCCGACGAGACGCTGGCGCGAGTGTTCGATCCCTTCTTCACCACGAAGGGCGCCGGGGAGGGCACGGGGCTCGGCCTGACGGTGGCCTACGCCATCGTCGAGGACCACGGCGGGGGCCTGCGGGCCACCGCACAGGACGGTGGCGGCGCGTCGTTCTTCGTGGAGTTGCCGGCCGCCGCCGCACGGGCGCGTCTGCCGATCCCGAGGCCGGTCCCCGAGCCTCGCAACGCCGGAGGCGGCGCGCGGGTGCTGCTCGCCGACGACGAGCCGAAGCTGGCCGAGGCCGTGGCGGCCGCGTTGACCGAGGAGGGGTTCGTCGTGGAGCGGGCGGCCGACGGACAGGCCGCGATCGAACTGACGCGCGCGCAGCCGTTCGACCTGGTGATCTGCGATCTGCGTATGCCGAGGCTCGACGGTCCGGCCTTCTACCGCGCCCTCGCGGCCAGCCTGCCAGGCCTCGCCACGCGCGTCATCTTCGTCACCGGCGACGTGGCCGGCACCGACGCCGAGCGCTTCCTCGAGGAGAGCGGCTGTCGCTGGCTGACCAAACCCTTCAGGCTGGCCGACCTGCTGCGCGCCGCTCGCGAAGTGCTCGCATAGCACGCGGGGCATCGGCCGCCACCGCCACCTCGGGGCGCGCGGCCATCGTCACCCCGTCGAGCGTCGCCCTGGCCATCTGCTTGCGGCCGACGGCGGCAAATGGCATGACCGGGGTGGCCACCGGCGCGTCAGCGGTCGCGCCAAGTACCTTGCGCAGCCGCTGCATGGCGCGCGCGTGCAACTGCGAGACACGCGACTCGTTCACGCCGATCGCCGCGCCGATCTGCTTCATCGTCACCTCGCGGAAGTAATAGAGGCCGATGATGCGCCGCTCGCGCGCCGGGAGCTGCGCCATGGCCGCACGCACCCGCTCCCGCACTTCCACCTGTTCGTAGGCACGCTCGGGTGACGGCGGCTCGGACGGCACCAGCACCGGCGGCAGCATGCTCTCGTCGGTCTGGTCGGCGGTCGCCATCGGCGACGTCGACTCGATGGTGTTGATGCGCACGATCGTGCGGTTCAGGCGCGCTTCGTCGGAACCCACGCGCGCGGCGAGATCGGCCACCGACGGCTCGTGACCCAGTTCGCGGCGCAGTTCCTCACGCGCCGACTCCAGCCGGCGCCGCATCCGGCGCACGCCCCGCGGCCAGGCGTCGCGGCGCAGCGCATCGATCATCGCCCCGCGGACGCGCCGCTCCGCAAAGGTCTCGAACTTGATGCCACGGCTCTCGTCGTAACGATGCGCCGCGTCGATGAGCCCGATCATGCCGTCCTGCACGAGGTCGCTCAGGTCGATGGAGTTCGGCATGGAGGAGGCTACGCGCCGGGCGAGGGTCTCCACGAAGGGAAGGGCCGCCGTGATCTGCTCCCGCTGCGCCTCGGTAACTGGTTGCCGCTGCATCGTTCGCTCCCGTCCGTGGGTCGTGCCTACGTCGCGTCTCGCCTGTTCGGACACCCGGTAGAACGCCTGGCGTCCCCCTGAATGGCAAGGCCGGTACCATCGACGGGCACTTGTGCGGATTCAACACACGCCGCGGCGGGTCAAATCAGGCAAACCCTGTATTTTCAGTATCTTATGAGGCAGAGGGCAAAGGGAGCAGAAGTGTGCAATCGTGTGGAAACCCGGGCAAGGGTGCGCCAAATCGTTGACTCTCCCATCTCAGACCTGACGGGTTGTTGACATATCTGGCAGGAGTTTCGACCACCGCACGTCCCGTGCGACGACCCTCGCGCCAGGCGCGGCGCACGACACGCCGCAGGACCGGCCAGCCACGCGGCGCCCGGGATCGGGCCCGTGTGGGACGTGCGGAAAATGACTACGGAGACGGGGTGTCGGAGCGTGCGGCGATCAGGCTGAGCAGGGTGCGCAGGTCGCGCGTGGTGGCCATGGCGTCGAGGGCACTCGAGACGACCTGGGCCGCGCGGGCCCGCTGGGCAGGATCCGTAATCTGCACTTCGAGCAGCTCGGCGTTGGCCAGGATGATCCCGAGCTGGTTGTTCAGCCGGTGAATGAGTGAGGGCAGGTCGGGCCCGGCCACCACGGGCCTCCTTTCCATCATCAGATCCTCGGGCCAGGCACTGAATCCGCGCATGGCCTCACTCCGTGACCATCGCCCCGCCGCCCGGCCGCCGCGGCGGCGCCTGCCCGTCGGGTCGACGCCACAGGGTGTCTGAGAAGATGCGAACGGCGCCACCGGCCGTACGCACGTACTCGACCTTTCCCCCCGCCATCCAGTTGTAGATCGTGCGGCGGGACACCCCGACCTGGCGGCATGCTTCCACTATCGAGACGGTCTGGCGATCGCCGATCATGAGCTCTTCCGATGCCCGCGCCCGCACGGTGAGAACACCGGAGTGCCAGTCGCGCGGTCCTGGTTCAGCCCGTCGTATCGGCGGCTGGCGCCAGCCTCTGTAGCCGGGATCGTCACGTCCCGCGGTCATGCGCCGTTGACCGTGTCGATCGCCACTGTCAAAATGCTGGCGCATGAACGGGCATGGTTGATCGCGTGAGACACGTGCTGCTGGTGGAGGACGAGGATGCGCTTCGCAGCGCGATCGCCCTCAGGCTCGCCACCGACGGGTTCGCCGTGGACGAGGTGCCCACGGGCGAAGCGGCCATCGACCGCCTGTCGAGCTTCGCCTACGACGCGCTGGTGACCGACCTCCGGTTGCCCGGACTCGACGGCAGCCGCGTGCTCGACGCCGCCCTCGATCGCTATCCCGACATCGCCGCCATCGTCGTCACCGGATACGGGACCGTGAAGGACGCGGTGGAGGCCATCCGGCGAGGGGCGGCCGACTTCATCACCAAGCCCTTCCAGTACGATGAGCTGAGGCACGTGCTGCAAACGGCGCTGGAGCGCCGCGAGCTGCGCGCTGAGAACCGCTACCTCCGCGAGCAGCTCGATGCGCGCTACGGCGTGGAAGGGCTCGTCGGGCGCAGCGCCGCCATGCGCGATCTCCTGGCGTTGATCTCCACCGTCGCGCCGACGAGCTCGACCATCCTGATCACGGGAGAGACCGGGACGGGCAAGGAAGTGGTGGCCCGGGCCATCCACCAGGCGAGCCCGCGCAAGCAGCAGCGGTTCATCGCGCTCAACTGCAGCGCCATCCCCGAGACCCTCCTCGAAGCCGAGCTCTTCGGCCACGTGCGGGGCGCGTTCACCGGCGCGCTGGCGCAGCGGCAGGGCCGCTTCGAGCAGGCGCATCGCGGCACGCTCCTGCTCGACGAGGTGGGGACGATGAGCCCGTCGCTGCAGGCCAGGCTGTTGCGCGTGCTGCAGGAACGGGCGTTCGAGCGCGTCGGCGACTCCAACACGATCCGCGTCGACGTGCGCGTCATCGCCGCCACGAACTCCGACCTGCCGCGGATGGTGCGCGACGGGCGGTTCCGTGAGGATCTCTACTACCGCCTGAACGTCATCCAGGTGTCGCTGCCGCCCCTCAGGGAACGGCGCGAGGACGTGCCGCTGCTCGTGCAGCACTTCCTCGAGCGCCTCGGGCGCGAGTGCAGTCCGGCTCGTCCGGGCGTGACGTTCTCACAGGAGGCCCTGCGCCACCTGATGGCGTACGACTGGCCCGGCAACGTGCGCCAGCTCGAGAACGTGGTCGAGCGGGCGTTCACGTTGAGCCCGGCTCGCCAGCAGATCGATCTGGCGGCGCTGCCGGCCGAGATCGTCTCGGCCACCGGCGCGCGGCCGCCGCTCGCGTGGGCGCTGCCAGACGACGGCCTCGATCTCGACGAGGTGCTGGCCTCCGTCGAACGAGCCCTCATCCGGCAGGCGCTCGATCGCACGAGCGGCAACAGGCGCCAGGCCGCCGAACTGCTGGGCCTCAAGCGAACGACGCTGGTGGAAAAACTGAAACGGCTGGGACCCGACGGCCAGCCGGCCGCGGCCAACGCCGACTGATCGCCTTCTTCCGCCAACCTGACGAGGCTTCCGCATGCCCCCTCGCTTCACGTACTGGACCATCCTGCTCGGCGAGGCCCCAACGGCCTTTCGCGCCGCGCAGCGCGACGAACTGCTGCCGATGCTGAAGCAGTTGCAGCGCCAGAACCCCGACGCCACCATCAAGTGGTTCCAGCGGGGACGCCTGTGGGACTCGCCCGAGGAGGCCGATCGGGAACGTGACCTCCGGCGCGATCAGGCGCGCGAGCGCGACCAGAAGTGGCGGCCTGGCGGCGATCACCGCGACCCTCGCGAGCGGTACAAGGTGCCGCGCGATGTCCGCCGTCAGAAGATGGCGAGGAAGTTCGGGTGGGGCAAGCCGGCCGGTGCTTCCGAGCCGCGCGATCCCGGGCCCGGGCGAGACGAGGGCGGCCGGATTCCCTGGAAACCCAGGCCGGAGGGCGGTCCGCCACGCAGTGGCGACCGCAAGCCGTGGGGCGGCGATCGTCCCGGCGGCGCCCGCCAGCCGTGGGGCGACCGGCCGGCCCGACCTCGCGACCCAGGCAGGTCGCGCGGGGAAGGCGGGCGCATTCCCTGGACACCCAAGGGCGAGGGCGGCCCGCCACGCAGTGGCGACCGCAAGCCGTGGGGCGGCGACCGCCCCGGCGGCGCCCGCAAGCCGTGGGGCGACCGGCCGGCCCGACCTCGCGACCCCGGCAGCTCGCGCGGGGAAGGCGGGCGCATTCCCTGGACACCCAAGGGCGAGGGCGGCCCGCCGGCGCCGAGGAAACCCTGGGGGAATCGACCCACTGGTGGAGGTCACCCGGGAGGCAAGAGCCGGAGTGATGGACCCTCTGGCGGCAGCCGGCCGGCGGGACCGCGCAAACCGTGGAGCAGCCGGCCGCCCGGGAAGAAGTCCGGAGGCGGTGGACCGCCACGTGGAGACCGACGACCGTCCGGACGGAGACCGTCGAGCGGCGGCGGTCCATCACGTGGGGGTGGCCGTCCGCCAGGCGGCAAGCCCCGCAAGCGATGAGCCGCCGGCAACCTCCCCGTCCGCGACTTCGACCTCCAGCAGGGACTCACCCGTGATCGTCCACCTCGTGCTCTATCGCCCCAAGGCAGACCTCGACGCCGATGCCCGTGAGCGGTTCGTCGACGCGCTCACGGCCGCGCATCGCGACATCCCCGCCATCCGTCGCTTCACGGTCGGCCGCCGTTTGGAGGACGGGCCGGCCTACGACGGCATCGCGGCCGCCGGTTTTCCCTACATGGCGCTCATCGAGTTCGACGATGCGGAGGGATTGAGGTCGTACCTCTGCCACCCCGCCCACACGAAGCTCGGGCAGGCGTTCAGGAGCACGCTCGATGCCGCGCTGGTCCACGACTACGAGACGGCCGGCGCGGCCGCGGCTGGTGAACTGCTGGGACGGTGAGGTTCACGCCCGCCAGTCTCTCCGGCCAGGGGACTCAGCCTCGGGCGTGCGCAGGCGGCGCCGGGGTCAGCGCCTGCTCACCGCCGGCGAAGAACGCGGCAATGATCTCGCGAAGGTGCGGGATCGATTCGGCCGAGTTGATCGCCACGCGCAGGTGGGATCCGCCCGTGATGCCCTTCGTGTACCAGCTGCCGAGGGCGCGGATCTTGTTCACGACCCAGCGCTCGCGTCCCCGCGCGGGCCGCGGGACGGCCGCCGGATCCACGACCGGGGCGTGGTGGCGGAACCCGGCGTCTTCCGCCGCATCGTCACCAAGCAGCAGGTCGATGTAATCGAGCAGGAACTGGCCACGCATGGCCGCGCTCACCTCGCGCGGCGTGCGGCCCTCGAGCACGTCGCGCGCCTGCGCGAGGATCCACGGGTTGCGCAGCACGCCGCGGCCCACCAGCACGCCGCTCACGCCCTGGCGCAGGCGCTCCACCACCTGATAGGGCTCCACGCAATCGCCGCTGCCGATGACGGGAACGCTCACACCCGCCTGCACCCGCGCAACGAGCGACCAGTCGGCCACGCCCGAGTACGACTGCGCGGCGGTGCGCCCGTGCACGGTGACGGCGGCCGCGCCGGCGCCGGCGACGCGCCGCGCGAGATCGGGCGCGTTGATCTGCTGGTCGTTCCACCCGGCGCGCATCTTCACGGTGACCGGAATCCTCACCGCGCGCACCATCGCCGCGATGATGGTGGCCGCATGCTCCGGTTCACGCATGAGGCCGCACCCCGCCTGGTGCCTGGCGACCTTCGGCACGGGACACCCCATGTTGACGTCGACGATGTCGGCGCCCATGCCCTCCACCACCTGTGCCGCCGCCGCCATCTTCGCGGGATCGCCGCCGAAGATCTGAATCGAGACCGGGCGTTCCTCCTCGGTGAACTCCGCGTACTCCAGCGTGCGGTCGATGCCGCGGACGAGCCCCTCCGAACTCACCATCTCGGTGACGACCAGGCCGCAGCCGCCGTGGCGTTTCACCAGCCGGCGGAACGCGGTGTCGGTCATTCCCGCCATCGGGGCCACGCCGAACGGCGGGTCGAACCGAACCTGTCCGATCGTCATGCGCGAGAGGCCTGGAGGACTTCCGGATCGGCGCGATGGCGCGGGCGCACTCACGCGATGGGGGACGCCGGCGCCGCGGGGTGCGCGAGCTGCTGCTCGTACAGCTGCTTCAGCCCGTCGTGCTTCCACTCGATGATGGCCTGCGATCGCAGCTTGCGGAGGTAGCGATCGAGCTCGCCTGCCCGCTTCTGCGCGAAGACCTTGTTGGCGATCTGATCGCGGGCCTTGTCGAAGTCGAGCACTTCGGTGGCCGTCCGGGCCTCGAGCTTGAAGATCTGGTAGCCGCGCTGCGTGCGAATCGGCTCGCTCACCTCGCCGGGCTTCATCTTGTCGAACAGTTCGGCCATCGCCGGGGCGAGCTCGTCCCGGCCGATCGGCCCGATGAGCCCACCGTTGGCCTTGGATGCCGCCGCCGACTCGGTGGCTGCCAGGTGAGCGAAGTCCTCGCCTGCCAGCGCCCGCGCGCGAATCGCCTCGGCCTTCGCCTTCGCCTCGTCGTCCTGCGCCACGCTGAACAGCCCCGGATCCTTCTGGCCGGCCGGGACGGCCGGCGCCGCCATCTCGATCAGGATCTCGCGGATCGTCAGGTTCGCGGGCGTGGTGAACTCCGTACGATGGATCTCGTAGTAGGCCTTGGCCTCGGCGTCCGTGATCGCGATGCGCGAGTAGACCTCGGCCTGCTGCACGCGCGAGAAGATCATCTGGCGCTCGAGCGACTTGCGCAGGTCGTCGAGGCTCAGCCCCTCCTGCCTGAGCGCCGCCTGGAACTGCGCATCGTCCTCGAGCTTGTTCTCCTTGCGGATGTTCGCCAGGATGCTCTGGAACTGGTCGTCGGTCATCCGGTAGCCCAGTTCCTTGCCGCGCTGCATCACGAGCATCTCGTCGACGGCGTCGACGAGGACCTGCGGCGTCACCTCGTCGAGGGTGTGCTGCAACTGCTCGTCGGTCTTCACGTCAGCGGCGCTGACATTCTGGCGGAGCCGCTGCCGCAGCGCCGCGACCTGGCGCGACTCGAGGTCGGTCTTGGTGAGGATCTCGCCGTTCACCTTGACGAGCACCTGCTCGATGACCTCCGCGCGCGCTCCGAGCGTGGCCAGACCGGCCAGCACGACGACGGCGACCGACTTCTTCATGGATGTCCTTCTTGCGCCGGCGCGCGCCCGCGGAGGCGGTCCACAGGAGGCGCGGAAACGCGATTCCGCAAACACTGAGCGTAACCCGGCCGTTCGGGTACCGGCAAGCCCGTGGCCGCCGCGAGGGCCTCGGGCGCCTCCCTGTTTGACGCCGCGGCCCGTCACGCCGGCCGGGGCCGTCAGGGGCCCGGTGGGGCTGCCGCGGGCGCGGCTGGCGCATCCGCCGGCCGGACGGGGCGCTGTTTCAGCGCGCGCACCGGACCGGTGACCAGCCACGTCACGAGGGCGGTGAAGGCCACCAGCAGGACGATGAAGGTCACGACCACGGTGCGACCCGAGCGCTGCGGCGGTGAACTGGACATGACGACTCCGCGGGGAGCAGGCATCCGCGACGTGACTACAACGCCTTCCTGAAACAGCGGACCAGGCCGACATCGGCAAAGCCCACCGCCAGGTGCGCCGCCGTGCTCGCGGCGTCCTCGGGGTAGGTATCGGAGGCGAGTTCGCTGCTCCCCTGCGCGCGTCCCCACGCCTCGACCGCCTGCACCAGCGCCCGTCCGATGCCGGTGCCGCGCACGTCAGGCTCCACGAACCAGCCTTCGAGGTAGGCCACCCGATCGGTCTCGCACCCTTCGGCGAAGGGCCGGATCGAGACCTCGGCGAAGCCCACCGCCCGGCCGGTGGCGTCGCGGGCGATCAGCACCGCCTGCGGCTCGCGCCGCGACCGGAAGGCGAAGAAATCGGCGACCTCCTGGCGATGCCTGGCCCCGCTGGTCGCCGGCCACAAGGCTCGTCGCATCTCGAACCAGGCGGCCTCGTCCTTCGGCGTTGCTCCCTGCACGACGATCATCGCACGCTCCCCTCTGGGCGGGTTCGCCGGTCCCGCCGATCACTCGTCGGTGAGTTCCGCGAGCAGAGCCGTGATGCGCTCGTAGAGCCCGCCTGGCGCGGTGGGATCGGACGGCGGCTCCTTCAGGATCTCTTCCTTGGTGAACCCTGGCGCCACCTCACCGGCCGTTGCCCGCGCGGTCCACCACGACGCTGCGGGCGTCGCCGCCGGATGGCGCTCGTGGCGGGGCACCAGCCGGCCCTGGGCCGCCCGCGGGCCCAGCGGGGCCGATCCAGACGTCGGCCGCGCGAGGTCCATGCGCAGGATGGCCGGCGGCGTGAACTGCAGGTCGGGCCGCCGCTTCAGCAGGTTCATCAGCCGCGCCGGATCCACGCGCGCGCTCTCGCGGAACTTCAGCGACACGATCCGGCGCTCGCGCTCGATCGACTCGACGCGCAGGCGATCGGCCGCGAGCCGGATGCGGGCGTAGCCCTCGAGGTTCTTCGTGGAGGGCGGCAGCGGACCGTAGCGATCGCGCACCTCGGCGAGAATCGCGTCGAGCGCGGCGGTGGTGCGGGCCGCGGCGATGCGCCGGTAGACGCTGAGCCGCTGGTTCATGTCGCCGATGTAGTCCTCGTCGAGCCGCAAATCGACCTTGAGGTTGACCGTCGCGCGGACATCGTCCTCGAGATCCTCGCCCTTGAGTTCGCGGACGGTCTCCTCGAGCAGTTTCGCGTACATCTCGAAGCCGATGCCTTCGATCAGGCCGCTCTGCTCGCCGCCGAGCAGGTTGCCGGCCCCGCGGATCTCGAGGTCGAGCGCGGCGACGCGGAATCCCGAGCCCAGGTCGCTGAACTCCTTGATGGCCGCCAGGCGCTTGCGGGCGGTCGGCGTCAGGCCGTCCTCGGGCGGGATCAGCAGGTAGGCGTACGCGCGCCGGTCGGAACGCCCGACCCGGCCCCGCAGCTGATAGAGCTGCGACAGCCCGTAGCGATCGGCACGGTTCACGATGATGGTGTTCGCGTTGGGGATGTCGAGGCCGTTCTCGACGATCGTCGTCGCCAGCAGCACATCGAAGCGGCGGCTGACGAAGTCGACCATCACGCGCTCGAGCGCGTCCTCGGTCATCTGCCCGTGCCCGATGCCGATGCGCGCCTCCGGCACCAGCCGCTGCAGGAGGTTGCCCATCGAGTAGATCGATTCGACGCGGTTGTGGACGACGAACACCTGTCCACCGCGTTCGAGTTCGTTGCGGATCGCCGTCGCGATCACGCGCTGGTCGAACTTCACCACCTGGGTCTGGATCGACAGGCGATCGCGGGGCGGCGTCTCGATCACCGACATGTCGCGGATGCCCACCAGCGACATGTTCAGCGTGCGCGGGATGGGCGTGGCGGTCAGCGTCAGCACGTCCACCCTCTTGCGCATCTGCTTCAGGCGCTCCTTGTGGCGCACGCCGAAGCGCTGCTCTTCGTCGACCACGAGCAGGCCGAGGTCGTGGAACTTCACGTCCTGCGACAGCAGCCGGTGGGTTCCGACGAGGATGTCGAGGCGCCCGGTGCCGAGCGCGTCGAGCGTGGCCTTCTGCTCCGCCTTCGTGCGGAACCGGCTGATCATGTCGACCCGCACGGGGAACTCGGCGAAGCGCTGCGTGAGCGTCTTCAGGTGCTGGAAGGCGAGGACGGTGGTGGGCGCCAGCACCGCCACCTGCTTGCCGTCGAGCACGGCCTTGAAGGCGGCCCGCATCGCCACCTCCGTCTTGCCATAGCCGACATCGCCACACAGCAGCCGGTCCATCGGCGCCGGCGACTCCATGTCGCGCTTGATGTCGGTGATGGCCGCGTGCTGGTCCGGCGTCAGGTCGTAGTCGAACGCGCTCTCGAACTCCTCCTGCCAGTGGGTGTCGGCAGCGAAGGCGTGGCCCGTCAGGGCACGCCGCGCCGCGTAGAGCTTCAACAGCTCGTCGGCCATGTCGCGCATGGCCTTTCTGGCCTTCGTGCGCGTCTTCTCCCACGACGTGCCGCCGAGACGATCGAGCGATGGCGAGGTCGCGCCGGAGTACTTCTGGACGAGATCGAGGCGTTCGACCGGGACGAAGAGCTTGGCGTCGCCGGCGTAGCGCAGCTCCATGAACTCCTGCGGATCGCCGTTCACGCTGAGCGTCTTCAGCCCGACGAACCTGCCGATGCCGTGATCGACGTGCACGACGTGGTCGCCGGCCTTCAGGTCGCGGAAGTCCGACAGGAAGGTGCCGCTCGCGGCCGTCCGGCGGTCGTGGCGCTGGCGGTCCTCGTCGAAGACGTCGCCCTCGGCAAACAGGGTGAGCCTGGCGTCGGGCAGGCGGAAGCCGTGGCTCAGGCGGCCGCGCGCCACCAGCACCGACACGCCGCGCGTGGTCTCGGCGGCGTCGATGGGCTGCGCCGTGAGGTCGTATTCGCGCAGCAACTCGATCGTGCGTTCGGCCCGGCCCGCGGTGCCGACGACGAAGACGATGGTCTCGTCGAGATCGCGCGCGCGCCGGATGTCGGCGACCCACTCATGGAGGCGGCCGCGGAACTCGAGTACGCGCTGGCAGGCGACGTGACGCACGGCTGCCGATTGGCCGTCGTCGCCAGGCTCCACGTCGAGTTCGTCGAGCCTCACGCTGCCGTCGAGCATGTCCTCGACCGCGTCCCAGCCCGCGATCAGCGTCTCGGGGCCCGGAACGACCTGGCCGCGGGCCGTGGCATCGGCGTGGCTGGCGTGGATCTGCTCCTCGAGTTTCCTGCCCGCGGCGCGCACATCGTCGGCTTCCGACACCGCCACCAGGAGCCCGCGCATGCGGCGCAGGTAGTCGACCAGCGTCGCCGACCGATCGGCGACGAGCAGGCCCCCGGCGTCCGCCTCGCTGACGTGCTCGCGCAGTGGGACGATCGTGACGCGGTCGAGCGGACCCACCGAGCGCTGGGTCGCCGGATCGAAGCGGCGGATCGATTCGACGGTGTCGCCGATGAACTCCACGCGGATCGGGTGCGCATCGCCGACGGGAAAGAAGTCGACGACGCCGCCGCGTACGCAGTACTCGCCGTGTCCGTCGACCGGATCCTCGCGCACGAAGCCGGCCCCGGCGAGCAGGGCCCGCAGGTCCTGTGGTGAGATCTCGACACCCTCGGCGAGCTCGATCGACAGGGCGAGCAGGCGGTCGGGCGGGCTCAGGGTGGGCAGCAGCGCTGGCGCGGAGGTCACGATCACCCGTGCCTGCCCACGGGCCATGGCCAGCAGCGCGCGGGCCCGCGCCGACGCGACGTCGAGGTGCGGCAGCAGGCCGCGGTAGGGATCGACCTCCTGCGAGGGAAACGGCAGCGCCAGCCGATCCGCGTCGGCCGCCGACACGCCGTCGGTGGCGGCGAGGAAGTAGCGTGTGTCGGCCGTCAACTGCTCCACGTCTCGATCGGTCGGCGCGACGAGCAGCAGCGGCCGCGCCGCTGAGGCGACGGCCGCAAACAGTGCCCTGGCCGGCGGGGTGAGGCCCGAGTACCCGGCAGCCGGGTCGTAGAGGCCCACCCGGCGCGCGGCCGACTTCAGCAGCGCCTGCAGGGCGAGCGATGGGGCGGCGACGAGCATCGGCGCGGCCTCAGCTCCGCCGCGGCAGCGCCCGGACGCGGTCGATGATGGCGGTGGTGGAGTACCCGGCGGCGATCTCGGCGCGCACCACCCGTCCGCCGCGCGCCTCCACCACGTCGCGGCCGACAATGGCGTCGTGGGCCCAGTCGGCGCCCTTCACGAGCACGTCCGGCCCGATGGCGCGGATCACCCGGTCGGGCGTCTCTTCGTCGAAGACGAGCACCGCGTCGACGCACGCCAGCGCGAGCAGCAGTTCGGCCCGCTCTTCCTGCGGGATCACGGGGCGCTCCCTGCCCTTGTTGGCCCGCACCGAGCGGTCGGAGTTCACCCCGACGACGAGCAGGTCGCCCTCCGTGCGCGCCGCCTGCAGGTAGCGCACGTGGCCAGGGTGGATCAGGTCGAAGACCCCGTTGGTGAAGACGATGCGCCGGCCGGCGCGCCGCTCGGCCCGGGCAAACGCCGCGGCCTCGTCGAGCGAGAGCAGGACGCGTGGAGTGCTGGTCATCTGGTTGGGGGCGCGCAGGAAGGCCGGCAGCCGGCCCGCCTGCCGTGACGCGTGTCTGGCGGCGAACACCCAAGTATAGACCGTCGCCGCGCCCGCCGCCGCGCGGCGTATCGCGCTCCCGTGATGGGTCGAACCGGCCTGGCGTCTGCCGGCCGCCAATCCCGGCGGTGCCGGTGAAGCGCCCCCGCTCTGGCCGACCCCGGCACGAGCCCGCCGCCTCAGTACTCCGGCAGCCGGAAACGGATGCCGCGCGAGAACTCCCACCGGTGCGGCGGCCGGTAGATGCCCACGTCCTTCTGCCGCGACTTCACGCGGAACGTGTAGAGCGACCTGTGATAGTCGTACGGCACGCCGTCGCGCTTGTGTACTGCCACGTCGAGCTTGTAGGTGCCCTCCACCAGGTCGAGGGCATCGATGACGAAGCGCGCCTGCCCGTCGCCGTGCACCACGTCGGGCCGGAACTGCTCGATGTCGGTGTTCGTGCCGTAGACGCACACGCCATCGGCGTTGAAGATCCCCACGCCGAACACGAAGTCGGTGACCGGCTGCGGCGCCTTCACGTCGAAGGCGAGCGTGACGCGTTCGCCGCTGTGGAACACGTGGCCAGGCTCGCCATCGGCGCCGATCAGCGTCACCCCGGAGATCTCGATCTCGCGCGAGCCCCAGCGGCCCTCGCTGGCGCGGAACATGTCCGCCGGCCCCTCGGCCGTCTCCACCGGGTGGGCCGGGACGTCGGCCCCCGGTTCTCCGGCGGCCGGCGCCGTCTCGACGGCCTCACGCTTGCGCTGGTCGTCGCGCGCGAGCTGGCGCTCCTCGGCGCGCTCGACCGAGGTCACGTACATCCCGACGATGCGCCGGGGATCGCCGCTGGCCTGCGCCTGCCCTCCGTCGAGCCACAGCACCTCGTCGCAGAATCGCTCCACCAGGCCGAGCGAGTGCGTGACGAGCAGCACGGTCTTGCCGCGGCGGCGGAACTCACCGAACTTGTCGAGGCACTTGTGCGTGAAGCCCTCGTCACCGACCGCCAGCACCTCGTCCACCAGCAGGACGTCGGGGTCCACGTGGATCGCCACGGCGAACCCCAGGCGCATGTACATGCCCGAGGAGTAGGTCTTCACCGGCGCGTCGATGAAGTCGGCCAGCTCGGCGAACTCCACGATCTCGTCGAAGCGGCGGGCGATCTCGCGCTTGGAGAGGCCGAGCATGATGCCGTTGATGTAGACGTTCTCGCGGCCCGAGATCTCCGGGTGGAAGCCGGCGCCGAGCTCGATGAGCGCCGAGACGCGCCCATCGACCCTCACCGTGCCGCTGGTCGGCTTGGTGATGCCCGCCACGAGCTTGAGGGCGGTGGACTTGCCCGATCCGTTGCGGCCGATGATGCCGTAGGTCTGCCCCGCCTCCACCGTGAACGACACGTCGCGCAGCGCCGGGAACGTTTCGTCGGGGCGCAGGTCGCTGAGCATGGTCCCGCTGAGGATGGCGCTCTTCAGCGTGGCGAACTGCCGCCGCCGCGCGTAGCGGCGGTAGACCTTCGTGACGTTGCGGACCTCGATCGCGCTGGCCATCTCACACTTCCTCCGCGAAGGAGTCGCGCAGCCGGTCGAAGAGGAAGTAGCCGAGGAAGAACACGACGATCGAACCCAGGCCGAGCGCGACCAGCCACTTCCAGTGCCCGAAGGGTCCAGGGTAGAACAGCACCTCCTGGTAGGAGATCGTCAGGTGCGCCATCGGGTTCAGGTTGAGCCATCCGCGGACCGACTCCGGCGCCATCTGCATCGAGTAGATGATCGGCGTCGAGAAGAACCAGAGCGTGAGCAGGTTGCTGAGCAGGTCCTTGATGTCGCGGAAGTGCACGGTGAGCGCGGAGAGCAGCAGCGCGAGCCCGGTGGTGAAGACCAGCTGCACGCCGACGATCGCGGGGAACCACAGCAGTTCGAGCGGATCGAGCGGCCGCCTGAAGTAGATCAGGAACGCCACGAGGATCGGCAGGCCCAGGAAGAAGTGCACCATGTTGGCCAGCACGGCCACGATGGGCAGCACCTCGGCCGGAAACAGCACCTTCTTGATCAGGTTGCCGCCCGCGATCAGGGTGTTGGCGGCCTCGGAAAGTGACGAGGAGAACCACGTCCACGGCAGGATGCCGCAGAAGAAGAACAGCGCGTAGGGCTGCACCGACTCGGGGTGCATGCCGGGCAGCACCACCGTGAACACGAAGGTGTAGGTGAGCAGCAGGAGCAGCGGGTTGAAGAACGACCAGAAGAACCCGAGCACCGATCCGCGATAGCGCGCCTTGAGCTCCCGCACGACCATGCTCTGGATCAGGCCGCGGTAGCGGAGCAGCCGTACGAGGTTACGAAGCATGGACCGCCAGGACGACGAGGGTGATGTTGTCGGGGCCGCCGGCGGCGTTGGCCTCGTCCACCAGCTGCCCGCACAGCACGTCGAGCGGGCCGTCGTGCCGGTCGAGGGCATCGGCCAGCCGCGCCTCGCCGATCACCCCGTGCAGGCCGTCCGAGCACAGCAGCAGCCGGTCGCCCGGCCGCAGCGGCAGCGTGCGGTAATCGACGACGGGCTCGTCGGCGCCCGACAGCGCCCGCGTGACGACGTTGCGCCACGGGTGACGGTCGGCCATGTGGCGGTCGAGCAGGCCCGCGCGCACCTGCTCCTCCACCCACGAGTGATCGTCGGTGAGCCGCTCGACCAGCCCTTCCCGCGCGAGGTAGATGCGGCTGTCGCCCACGTGGCCGATGGCCGCCTCCTGACCCTGCACGAGCAGGGCGCTGGTGGTGGTCGCCATGCCGCGCAGCGCGGCGTCGTCACGGACGGCGGCGGCAAGCTGGCGGCTGGCACGCTTGAAGGCGTCGCGCAGCCGCGATCCGGGCAGGCCCAGCAGCGGGTCGACGTTGATCGTCACCTCGTCGGCCGAGCCCTGCGTCGCCTCGACGGCGGCCACCACGGCCGCCACGGCCAGGCGCGAGGCGACTTCGCCGGCGACGTGTCCGCCCATGCCGTCGGCGACTGCGAACAGGCCGATCTCGGGCCGGGCGGCGTAGCTGTCCTCGTTGCTCGTGCGGCGGCGCCCCAGATCGGTGGCCGCGGCCCAGTCAAGGCGCAGGGCCGGCAGCGGCTGGGCCGGCGGGGGAAGGCCGGTCACGTTACCCGCGCGTCCGCATCCGGCTCGCCGCCTGCAGGCGCGCCAGCGACTTCAGCAGCGCGACGCGCGCCCGGTCGATGTCGTCCGGCGTGGCGTTGGGCCGCGCCATCTCGCTCTCGGCTCTCTGGCGCGCAGCCTGCGCCCGGATGGCATCGATCTCCTCGGCACGCTCGGCATCGTGCGCGAGGACCGTCACCCGGTCGGGCAGCACCTCGGCCAGACCGAACGCGACCGACATGTAGGTTCGCTGCTGGCCCTTGCGATACCACAGTTCTCCCACCGACAACTGCGTGAGCAGCGGCGTGTGCCCGGGCAGCACGCCGAGGTAGCCTTCGGCGCCCGGCAGCTGCACCTCGTCCACCTGCTCGGTGACGACACTGCGGTCGGGCGTGACCAGCTCGAAGACGAGGTGCGGGGGGATGGACATCGCCTAGTCGCCCTGCTTCCGCAGCTTCTCGTAGTTCGCGGTCACTTCCTCGATGCCGCCGCACATGTAGAAGCACTGCTCCGGCACGTGGTCGTGCTGGCCGTCGAGGATCTCCCTGAAGCCGCGGATCGTCTCGGCGATCGGCACGTACTTGCCCTCGCGGCCCGTGAACTGCTGCGCGACGAAGAACGGCTGGCTGAGGAACCGCTGGATCTTGCGCGCGCGCGCCACCGTCAGCTTGTCGTCCTCCGAGAGCTCGTCGATGCCGAGGATCGCGATGATGTCCTGCAGGTCCTTGTAGCGCTGCAGCACCTGCTTCACGGATCGCGCCGTCTGATAGTGTTCCTCGCCGATGATCAGCGGATCGAGGATGCGCGAGGTGGAGGCCAGCGGATCCACGGCCGGGTAGATACCCAGCTCGACGATCGCACGCGACAGGTTGGTGGTCGCGTCGAGGTGCGCGAAGGTGGTGGCCGGCGCCGGGTCGGTGTAGTCGTCTGCCGGCACGTAGATGGCCTGCACCGACGTGATCGACCCTTTCCGCGTGGACGTGATGCGCTCCTGCAGCTCGCCCATCTCGGTCGCCAGCGTCGGCTGGTAGCCCACCGCCGACGGCATGCGGCCCAGCAGGGCCGACACCTCGGATCCCGCCTGCGTGAAGCGGAAGATGTTGTCGATGAACAACAGCACGTCCTTGCCCTCGGCGTCACGGAAGTACTCCGCCACGGTGAGGGCCGACAGCGCCACGCGCAGGCGGGCGCCGGGCGGCTCGGTCATCTGGCCGTAGACCAGCGCCGCGCGCGACTTCGCCGCGTCGTTCAGGTCGATGACGCCGCTCTCCTGGAACTCGATCCACAGGTCGTTGCCCTCGCGCGTGCGTTCGCCGACGCCGCCGAACACCGACACGCCGCCGTGTTTCATGGCGATGTTGTGGATCAGCTCCTGGATGATGACGGTCTTGCCGACGCCCGCACCGCCGAACAGGCCGATCTTGCCGCCCTGCAGGTAGGGCTCGAGCAGGTCGACCACCTTGATGCCCGTCTCGAACATCTTCAGCTCGGTCGACTGCTCCTCGAGCGTGGGCGCCGGGCGGTGGATCGGCCACCGCTCGCTCGAGGGCACCGGCCGGTCGACGAAGTCCACCGGCTCGCCCAGCACGTTCATGACGCGGCCGAGCGTGGCCGGTCCCACCGGCATCGTGATCGGCTCGCCGAGATCCACGGCCCGCATGCCGCGCTGCAGGCCGTCGGTGGGCTTCATCGCCACGGTGCGGACCCGGCTCTCGCCGAGGTGCTGCTCCACCTCGACGATGATGTCGACGGGCTCGCCGGCCGCCTCGCCCGTGATCTGCACGGCGTTGTAGATGGCCGGCAGGTGCCCGCCCTCGAACTCGATGTCGACCACCGGGCCGATCACGGTGATGACGCGCCCCACCTTCTGCTCTGCCGCCACTGCCTGGGACATGATGATTCCTTGACCTCGGTCCGACTGCCGGCCCCTTCCGGCCCGGCGCGCGCGGGGACGCGCGAAGGGCTACAGCGCCTGCGCGCCCGACACCACCTCGATGATTTCGCGCGTGATCGCGGCCTGCCGCACCTTGTTCATGTGCAGCGTGAGGCCCTCGATCACCTCCGCCGCGTTCTTGCTGGCCGAGTCCATGGCCGTCATCCGCGCGCCGTGCTCGGCCGCCACCGACTCGAGCAGCGCGTGGTAGATGTCGAACGCCACGTACTCCGGCAGCACCGCATCGCAGATCCTCGCCGGATCGGGTTCGTAGAGGTAGTCGATGTGACCGGCCGGGATCTCGCCCGGATCCAGCCGCGGCACCGGCAGCACGCGCTCGACGACGGGCTGCTGCTGGATGGCCGACTTGAACTCGTTGTAGACGAGATCGACGGCATCCACCTCACCCGAGGTGAACGCCTCGATGGCATCGCGCGCGATCTCCTGCGCGTGCGCGAACCTCACGTCGTTGAAGATCCCGACGAGTTCGAACCGGGTGGCCACACCGCGGCGCCGGAAGAAGTCGCGCCCCTTGCGCCCGATCAGAGCCGTCACGTAGGCGCGCTCCGGCGTGGCGGTCAGGTGCTGGGAGGCGAGCTTGATCACGTTGGTGTTGAACGCGCCGCACAACCCCTTGTCCGCCGTGATGACGATCAGCAGCACCCTGGCCCCCGGCCGGTCGAGATCGCGCACCGCGAACAGCGGATGCCGGTCGGGCTCCACGCGCGAGGCGAGCCCGTGCATCACCCGGATGAGCTGCCGGTAGTAGGGGCGCGTTCCGAGGATGCGCTCCTGCGCGCGGCGGAAGCGTGAGGCGGCCACCATCTTCATGGCCTTCGTGATCTGCTGCGTCGACTTCACCGCGCGGATGCGGCGGCGGTAGTCAATGAGTGACGGCATGAGAATCGCTCTCGCGCTCGGCCCGGCCTCAGACGGCTGCCGCGGCCGCCTTGAAGTCCCGCGCGAACTCCTTCAGGGCGCCATCGACCTCGCCCTTCAGCTCGTCGTCGATCGCCTTCTTCGCGGCGAGCGTCGTGAGCACGCCCGGCCGCCGCGCCTCGAGGAAACGGAACACCTCGTCCTCGTAGCGCCGCACCTCGCCGGTCGACAGCCCGTCGAGGTAGCCGTTGTTGCCGGCGTAGATGATCAGCACCTGCTTCTCGACGGGCAGCGGCCGGTACTGCGGCTGCTTGAGCACCTCGACGAGGCGCGCGCCCCGGTTCAACTGCGCCTGCGTCGACTTGTCGAGGTCGGATCCGAACTGCGCGAAGGCAGCCAGCTCGCGGTACTGCGCCAGGTCGAGGCGCAGCGAGCCCGCCACCTGCCGCATCGCCTTCACCTGCGCAGACCCGCCCACGCGCGACACCGAGTTGCCGACGTTGATCGCCGGACGCACGCCCTGGTGGAACAGATCGCTCTCGAGGAAGATCTGGCCGTCGGTGATCGAAATGACGTTCGTGGGGATGTAGGCCGAGATGTCGCCGGCCTGCGTCTCGATGATGGGCAGCGCCGTCAGCGACCCGCCGCCATGGCCGGCGTTGAGCTTGGCGGCGCGCTCCAGCAGGCGCGAGTGCAGGTAGAACACGTCGCCGGGATAGGCCTCGCGGCCCGGCGGCCGCCGCAGCAGCAGCGAGATCTCGCGGTAGGCCTGCGCGTGCTTCGACAGGTCGTCGTAGACGGCGAGCGCGTGCTGCCCGTTGTCGCGGAAGTACTCGCCCATCGCGCACGCCGCGTACGGGCTGATGTAGAGCATCGGCGCCGGATCGGAGGCCGCCGCCGCGACGACGATGCTGTAGCGCATCGCGTCGTGCTCCTCGAGGATGCGCACGACCTGCGCGATGGTCGACTGCTTCTGTCCGATCGCGTTGTAGATGCAGACGACGCCGGTCTCGCGCTGATTGATGATCGTGTCCAGCGCAATGGCGGTCTTCCCCGTCTGGCGGTCGCCGATGATCAGCTCGCGCTGGCCCCGGCCGATCGGGATCATCGCGTCGATGGCCTTCAGGCCCGTCTGCAGCGGCTCCTTCACCGGCTGGCGATCGACGACGCCCGGCGCGATGCGCTCGATGGGCGAATACCGCTCGGTGACGATTGGCCCCTTGCCGTCGACCGGCTGCCCGAGCGCGTTCACCACGCGGCCGAGCAGGCCTTCGCCCACCGGCACGGAGATGATGCGGCCGGTGCGCTTCACCTGGTCGCCCTCGCGGATTTCGCGGCTCTCGCCGAGCAGCACCGCGCCGACGCTGTCCTCGTCGAGGTTCAGCGCGATGCCGAACACGCCGTGCGGGAACTCGAGCATCTCGCCGGCCATGGCACGCTCCACGCCGTGCACGCGCGCGATGCCGTCACCCACCGACACGACGGTGCCGACCTCGGCCACGTCCACGTCGACCGCGAAGCTGCCGATCTGGTCGCGGATGATCTTCGAGATGTCCTCTGCCTTGATGTTCATCGCTGTCCCTTGTGCGAGGGTCGTTCGCCGGGCCGCCTAGGCATCCTGCGCGAGCTGCTCCCGCAGCCGCGCCAGTTGACGCACCACGCTGCCGTCGTACACGGTGCTGCCGATGCGCGCCACCACCCCGCCGATCAGCGCGGGGTCGACCTCGCGCATGAGGCGCACCTCCCGCCCGGTCGTCTCGGCGAGCGCGCGCGCGATCGCGCCGGCGCGCTCCTCGCCAATCGGCGCCGCCGTCGTGACCTGCGCCTCCACCACATGCTGGTGCTGCAGCAGCCTGGCGTGGTAGGCCTCGACCAGTTCCGGCAGCAGCACGAGCCGATCCCGGTCGGCGAGCAGCAGCAGCAGCTTCCGCAGCGGCGATTCCAGCGTCACCCGATCGAGCAGGCCGGCGATGATCCCCCGCTTCATCTTCGGGGGCACGGCCGGCGTGCGCAGCACCCGCGCGAGCTCGGCGTGACCCTCGATCAGGCCGGCGAAGCCGGAGAGCTGCCCGGCAACGCGCGCCGGGTCGGATTCCTTCAAGGCGACGTCGAACAGCGCGCGCGCGTAGCGGGACGCGATCGCTCGGCTACTCATGGGCGGTCTTCACCTGGGCCACGTACCGATCCAGCAGCCGCGCCCGGTCCTGGTCGGTGATCTCGTGTGAGATCCGCAGCCGAGCGATGCCGATGACCAGATCGGCCACTTCCTGCTTGAGCCCGCGCCGGGCCGCCTGCCACTGCTGGTCCACCTCGCGGCGGACCTGCTCCAGCAGACGCTCGCGCTCGGTCGCCGCCGCGACGCGGATCCGCTGCTGTTCGGTCTCCACCTCGCGCCGGCCCTGCGCGGCCATCGCCTCGACCTCGGCGGGCAGCGCCTTCATCCGCGCATCGATGTCGCGGAGTTCGGCTGTCGCGGCCTGGCGCGTGGTGTCGGCCTCCACCAGGTCGGCCTTGATCTGCACGGCCCGCGACGCGAGGTACTCGCCAAGCGGCCTGCGCAGCAGGTAGTAGAGGCCGCCGGCCAGGACGAGGAAATTCGCGATCCGCGAGAGGAACGAGAACAGGCTCTCCTCGTGGTGTTCGGCTTCGGAGGCAGCGCCCCCGGACCCGTGCGCGCCGTGGTCGGGCGCCGCACCGGCAGGCTGGGACGCCGCGGCCAGCTCGCTCGATGCCGTCGCGGCCGTGGCGGAGGCGGCAGGCTGCGCCGCGACAGGCACCACGAGCCACAGGCACACGAGCAACGCCAGCGCGGGGATGCCGCGACCGTACAGTGACCGACGAGCCTGCGTCATGACCCGTGACTCCACGACTAGGACGCGCGCCGGTCGAGCACGCGCTCGACGATGTCGGCGCCGATGGTGTCGGCGTCGCGGGTGAGCTGGGCCCGGGCGGTGGCCACGTCCTCGGCCAGCCGGCGCTTGGCCTCGGCGAGGGCGGCCTCGGCCTCGGCTCGCGTGTCCTGGATGAGGGCGTCGCGCTGCGCCATCGCGTCGCGGCGCGTCGCCTCCATCTCGCGGTAGACCTCGGCCCGCACGGCGGCCGTACGCGCCTCGAACTCCGCGGCGGCGGCCCTGGCATCGGCCGCGGCCTTCTCGGCCAGCGCCCGCGCCGAGGCCACGCGCTCCTCGCGCTCGTGCATCACGCGCAGCAACGGCTTGAACACGAGGCCGTTGAGCACGGCAATCGAGAGCAGGACGAAGAAGATGACCCAGAGGACCGACAGGTCCGGCAGCACGATAGTCCTCCGCGTGCGCGTGCTCACGGGGGGCGCCCATCGCGCGGCGGACGCCTGTCGCCCACCGCCACGCAGCGCACAAAACGTGGATTTATACCATCCCGATGAACTGAGCGGCAAGCGCAGGGCCTCTCAGGCGGCCGGCACTCAGCGCGCGTCGACCAGGACGGGATCGCCAGCCGCGCGCGCCTCCACCCGGCCCACCACGGCGACAGCCACGCCATCTCGGCGCAGGGCGTCGAGCACGCCGGGGCCCGCGGCCGGATCGAGCGAGACCAGCAGTCCGCCCGAGGTCTGGGGGTCGTAGAGGAGCGCCCGGGTGAGCGGGTCGAGGCCGGACCCGAGGCTCACCCGCCCGCCGACGTGCGCCTCGGTGCTGGCCGCACCGCCGGCCTGGAACGTGACGGCCAGTTCGCGCGCGCCCGGCAGTTCGGGCAGGGCGGCCACGTCGAACCGCAACCGGACGCCGCTCGCCGCGGCCACCTCGCAGGCGTGCCCGATCAGGCCGAAGCCCGTGATGTCGGTGCAGGCGTGCACGCTGCCGGCCGGTGTCTCGCGCAGCACCCGCGCCGCGCCGGCGTTCAACTCGCGCATCACCGCGACGGCCGCGCGGACGATCGCCTCCGGCGCGCTGCCGTGCTTGATGGCCGTCGCCACGATGCCGGTGCCAAGCGCCTTGGTCAGCAGCAGCAGGTCGCCGGGCCGCGCGCCGGCATTGGTCCACTGGCGCCCCGGCACGACGGTTCCCGTGACGGCGTAGCCGAACTTGACCTCGCTGTCCTGCACGGTGTGGCCGCCGAGCAGGGCGGCCCCGGCCGCGTGCAGCGTGTCGAGGCCGCCCCGGAAGATGGCCTGTACGTCGGTCGCGGGGAAGCCGTGCCTGGGAAACGCCGCAATCGCGAGCGCGGAGATCGGCACGCCGCCCATGGCGTAGACGTCGCTCAGCGCGTTGGCGGCGGCGATGGCGCCGAACTCGTAGGGGTCGTCGACGACCGGCGTGAAGAAATCGACGGTCTGCACGAGCGCCGTCCGCTCGTCGAGCGCGAACACACCTCCATCGTCGGCGGTGCGGAAATCGACCAGCACGCGTTCGTCCTTCGGGACACGGATGCCGCTCAGCACGTGAGCGAGCTCGCCGGCGGCGAGTTTGCTCGCTCAACCCGCGCAGGCGGCGTATTCCGTGAGGCGCTTCTGTCTATCTGATTTGCTCATGTCACAGCCGATACCGATGTGTATCACGAATGCTCACATCGAGTCCCGGGCCGCTCCTCCGGCCGCTACGTCAGGTGCTCGAAGAGGCGCTGCAGTTCGTCCTCGCTCACGAACTCGATCTCGATCACGCCGCCCTTGCCGGATCGCCTGATTCGGACGCGCGTTCCGAGGCTGAGCTTGAGGCGATCCTCGGCCTGCCTGGTGTGCACGTCGGTGGGAGGCGGTGCTGGCTTGGGTGTGGGCGCTGGCGCTGCCAATCGCTCGCCGATGCGCTTGACGAGCAGTTCGGTATCACGGACTGAGAAGCCGCGCTGTACCACTTCTCTGGCGGTTGAGACCTGGTCTTCCTCGCGTTCGAGCGCCAGGATCGCCCGCGCGTGCCCCATGGAGAGATCGCCGGCGGCCACCTGACCTCGCACGGCTGACGGTAACCTCAACAGTCTCAGGAAGTTGGCGACGGTCGATCGCTGCTTGCCCACGGCGGTGGCCAGGGCTTCCTGCGTGAGTTGGAACTCGTCCATCAACCGCTGATAGGCCTGTGCTTCGTCGATCGGGTTGAGGTTCTCGCGCTGGATGTTCTCGATGAGCGCCACCTGCAGCAGTTTGTCGTCGGGGACGTCACGAACGACGACGGGGACCTTCAGGAGGCCTGCCCGCTGGGCGGCGCGCCAGCGTCGTTCTCCGGCGATGATCTCGAATCGGCCGTCCCGGCGGCGAACGAGGATGGGCTGGATGACGCCGTTGGCGCGAATCGACTGCGTCAATTCGTCCAGTCTCTCCTCGTCGAACGCGATGCGAGGCTGGTACGGATTGGGTGCGAGCAGGTCGAGGTCGACTTCTGACGGCGCTTCTCTGGCGGCTGGCTGGCTCGTTGGGATGAGGGCACTGAGGCCCCGACCGAGAGCTGGACGCTTGTCTGCCACGCGGCTCACTCCTAGTGGGAATCGAACGGCGGTGTCCGATCAGGCGACTGGCTGGCCAGGCGCCATGGCGGCGCGTTCGCGAGCGATCATCTCCTTGGCGAGCGCCAGGTAGGTTTCGGCGCCCTTCGATTTCACGTCGTAGAGCACGACGGGGAGTCCGTGACTCGGGGCTTCGCCCAGGCGGACATTGCGAGGGATGGTCGTGGCGAAGACGCCAGCCCCGAAGTACGCCCGGACGTCGCCGGCCACCTGTTGCGCCAGGTTCGTGCGCTCGTCGTGCATGGTGAGGAGCACCCCGGCGATTTCGAGGGTGGGGTTGAGGGTCTGTCGGACCCGATCGATGGTGCTCATGAGGTCGGCGAGGCCCTCCAGGGCGAAGTATTCGGCGTGGAGGGGAATGAGGACGGCGTCAGCGGCCACGAGGGCGTTCAACGTGAGCAAGCCAAGGGAGGGCGGCGTGTCGATGAGGATGTAGTCGTACGGCTGACGGATCAGGCGCAGCGCCTGCTTGAGCCGGAACTCCCGGTTTGGCATCGCGACGAGTTCGATTTCGGCGCCGGTCAGGTGGCGATCGGCCGGTATGAGATCGAGGCCGGAGACGCAGGTTCCGATGATGGTGAGGGGGTGCCTGTCGGGATCCCCCTCCCATGTGAGGCTGTCGTAGATGGTTCCGCGGTCGCCGGCCTGGTCGCGGCACCCCAGTCCGCTGGTCAGGTTGGCCTGAGGGTCGACATCGACAACGAGAACCTTCAGCCCGGCGAGCGCCAGCGATGCGGCGAGGTTGATCGCCGTTGTCGTCTTGCCGACGCCGCCCTTCTGATTGGAGACTGCGATGACCTTGCTCATGGCCACGGGGCTGGACACCTGTCTGTCCCGGTTGCGCGCGATCCGCGTTCGTCGAAGGCTCCCGAGAGTAGCGGGGAGCGCGCCGGAGATCAAGCGGAAGCCGTCACGCCGGTCGATGTTCCACGTGGAACATCAGCTCAGGGTGAACACCCAGAGCGCGCTCCGTCGCTGAGGCAGCAACTGACGTTCGCCTGAGAGCCTCCAGCCGGGGAGCGCTGGTGGCGCCGCGCCAGCGCCAAACACACACAGCCGCGTCCCCGCATCGGCCAGCGCGGCGAGCTGCCTGGTCAACGCACCCTCGGGCTTCACGGCGCGCATGGTATACGCCCTGGGGACGGAAGGCGCACCAACCTGGCTCGCCACCCACTCCTCGGCGCGTTCGGCCTCCACAGAGACATCACGCACGCCAAGGTGCCTCACGGCCTCACGGAGGAACGCCGCCTTTCGCGCCCTCACCTCGATCATGGTCAGCGTCAGGCGGGGACGAACGATCTTCAGGGGGATCGCTGGTGACCCACCACCGGACCCGACGTCCACGAGCCAGCCGGCCTCGGGCAGATGCTCTGCCGCCGCCAGAGGCTCCACGAGCAGCCTGTCCAGCGCCTCATCGTTCTCAGCCAGAGCCGTCAGGTTCAGGACCGCGTTCCACTTGCGCAGCAGCTCGAAATAGCGGATCAGGCCCGCCAATTCCTCGACGCCGATCGCCACGGCGGCCGCTTCGAGCCGCAACGTCAGTCGAGACGCGAGGTCGGCTGATCCCATGGCCGATCCCTCCCCATCCAGACGCGGCCAACAGGCTGGCCACGCCTGCGTCATCGCAGGTCACCAAGACGACCAGCAGCACACGACCCGAGGACTCCTCGATGGCGTCGTACGCCTCACAGCGGTTCCCGCTCCGTCGCCGCGGAGATCGGGGTCGGATGCGAGATTACCGGCGGCTGATGACCACGACTTTCGCGCCGCCTTCGCCCTGACTCGAGGAGCGCACGTCTCCCGCCTCGGCTACCTCGAGATGCACCAGGCGCCGCGCATACGAATTCAGCGGCCCAATCTGCTGCGGGACGCCCGTCGTGCGCACCCTCTCGATCAGGAACTTCGCCATCTGCCGTACTTCCCGATCCTTGGCCTTGCGGAACCCGTCGCAGTCCACCACCAGGCGCTTGTCGTCCACCTCGTGCCGGAACACGGTGTTCACCACGTGCTGGAGCGCATCCAGGGCCTCGCCCTTGCGCCGGAGCATCGGTTCGGGATCGTCGCCGCTCAACTCGATGCGGACGTGGTCGCCCCCATCGAGCACTTCCGTGTCGAGCCGCAGGCCCATGCCGACCACGGCGCGCTCGACGAACGCCTTCACGCGAACGAGGAACTCGGCTTCGCTCATTCTTCTCTCCAGACCGGCCCCCGCCGGGATCAGGCGCGCGCCACCGATGGCCTGGCCACCGGCGGCCCACCGATGATCCGGTTGGTCAGGTACTGCTGGCTGATCGCGAACAGGTTGCTCACGAGCCAGTAAAGGACCAGCCCGCTCGGCGCCCACAGGAACATCACCATGAACATGAGCGGCATGAACATGAACACCTTCTGCTGCACCGGATCCGCCGTGGACGGCGTCATCCGCTGCTGCCACACCATGCTCGCCCCCATCAGCACCGGCGTGATGAACAACGGATCCTTCAGCGACAGGTCCGTAATCCACCCGACGAACGGCGCACCGCGCAACTCGATCGCCTGCGACAGCATGGCGTAGAACGCGAAGAGCACCGGGAACGTGAGCAGCATCGGCACGCAGCCGCTGGCCGGGTTCACGCCCTTCTCCCGGTACAAGGTCATCATCTCCGTGTTCATCTTCTGCTTCGCGGGATCTGTCATCTTCAGGTTCGCGTAGCGCTCCTGAATCGCCTTCACCTGCGGCTGGAGAGCCTGCATCTTCCGCATCGACACCATGCTCTTGTGCCGCAGCGGCCACATCAGCAGGTTGATGAGCGCCGTCAGCGCGATGATTGACCAGCCGAAGTTGCCGATGTAGCCGTTCAACCAGTTCAGCGACCGCAACAGCGGAACCACCAGCCAGTCGAACATGCCGAAGTTGATGGTCCGCACCAACTCGCGATCGATGGCCGCCAGCCGATCGAAGTGCTTCGGACCGAAGAAGAACGGCACGTCCTGCCAGGGGCCGGTCAGACGCGCGGTGTAGGCGATCAGCCCGCGCGGCCCCTCGGGGGCCTGCACCCACAGCGTCCGGTAGTCCACCCGAACGTCGCGATCGCCGGGCAGCACCGCCGACAGGAAGTAGTGATCCTCCAGGCCGATGAAGCGGAACCGTCCGTGCTGGGTCGGTGACGCGGCCAGCTTGTCGAACACGATGCGCTGCGTCTTCCCGTCGGGCTGGAACACCGCCTGCGGCTTCTGATACTGCGCGGTCGAGAAGAACCCGCCGCCCCCGGCGGCTCGATCGGTATCTCCAAGGCCTGGGCCGCTCGACACCGCGAAAGGCAGCGCCTGGCCGTCGCGCGTGATGTCCGCCGACAACTGCACCACGAAGGGGTGGCCGTCGGGCGCGAACCGGAAGCGCTTGCTCGCCGACAACCCATCGGCGCCCTGGTACTCGAAGGTCAGTTGTGCGTGGTCCTTGCCAAGGTCGAGCCTCGTCGTGCTCGCCTGGAACAGCGCCTCTCCCAGACGCCGCCTCACCGCATCATCGTCGGGGATCAGCGCGAAGGGGCGCGGTTCGGTCCCCTCCAGCCCGGCCGGCACCAGATCGACCGCTTCCCGTCTCTCGTCCAGATACCTCTTCAGTTGCCAGCGGACGACCCGTGCGCCCCGGTTGCTGAACACCACTCGAATCTCGTCGCTCTCGACCACGATCTCGCGCTCTTCGGTATCTCCCACGCGCGCCTGGACCTGGACCGGCTCGGACGCCGGCGGCGCGGCAGGCGCAGCGGCGGCCTCTGCTCCGGAGCCGACCGGCTGGGCCGGCGCCGTCGTCTGGCTGCCCGCGTCCACCCCGTCCGGAGATGTCGCGGTCGCCGGCGTGGCCGGCGCCGGACGCGGCGGCGACTTGACGAAGAAGTGCTGGTACGCTGCCAGAACCAGGAACGACAGCGTGATGGCGACGAGAACGCGCTTTTCCATCAAGAACTCATCGTGCGCGGCGGCCGCGCGCTGGCGGCCATGCCGTTGGCACCGGATCGTAGCCTGAGGTGCCGAACGGGTGGCACCGACCGAGCCGCCTCAGCGCCAGCCACCCCCCGCGACCGACGCCATGCCGGACGACAGCTTCGGCCGCGTAGTCTGAACAGCTGGGCAAATGCCGACAACTACCCGCAAACAAAGGAGATAGCAGTAGCTTATAGATGCCGATCGCCCCCAGGACGCCGGCGCGTGTCATGCGGTCGATTCGGCCGGCCTCCGGCAGTTGCGACGCCACGTCGCGAAGGGCCGGTGCGAGCCAGCGTGGCCCGGAGGTCCGCGTCGAGATCCGCGAAGCTGGCATCTGGGAATTCTCGCTTTGGCACCACGACAACGTCCAGCCCTGGCGGCACCGGGGTCCGGCGGAAGATCTCGCGAACGCGACGCTTGGCCCGGTTGCGCTCGACGGCGCCGCCGTACTTCCGGGTTACGGAGACACCGAGCCGGCTCGTGACGCCAGGCGCCGGCACGACGAAGACGATGACGTATCGGCCGTGGCGCTTGACCCCCTGGTCGTAGGCCCGGACGAACTCCGCTCGTTTGCGGATCCGGCGTCCGGGGCGGAGGCGTTCGTCCACGAGTGGCCGTCGGGCCGGGCAGGGACGCGTCGGCGTCCGGCTACGATTCGGAGGACACCGTCAGCCGCTTGCGCCCCTTGGCACGGCGCCGCTTCAGCACCAGGCGGCCGTTCTTGGTGCTCATCCGGACGAGGAAGCCGTGCGTCCGGCTGCGGCGACGGCGGTTTGGCTGGAACGTACGCTTCATGGCATGACCCTTCTACGCGACGCGTGACCCGCTGGTCAGAACCGCTAATCCTATGCTCGGCCTTCCGCCACTGTCAATCGCCCGTCTCGGGGCAGGTGCGATCGATGTCCGGCCGTGGAGCCCGGCCGACAAGCCGCCGACCATCGCCCGATGGTGGGTTGGTGAGGATGGCGCCCTGTCCGACCCTGTCTGTCATCGACACGACCTCTGGGTCCTTGCGGCCGCTTCCGCGGGGCCGGCTGCCTCCTCCGCGGGTCGTTCCCCCAACCTCAGCCGTGATGCATTGTCGCTCCTCCCTCCCTGTGCTACTCTCCCTCTCCCGACTGACCCGGGGTGAATACCGAAGCCCCCGAATTTCCACAGATGTGGAAAATTCTGTGGATAATCCGCCAGTCTTCGCCTCAAGTCGTCCGGCGCATCAAGGGAACCGGGGTTACCGAGGGGGGCGAAAGCTAGAAACCAACGAGAATCTGGCGATCTCATCGTGAGATGCCCGTAGATCCCGCGCGACTGGGGTGTTGCGCCAGGGCGAAAGTCGGCGCTCGCCACCGTCAGCCATCAAGCCAGCAGATGTTCCGGCGATGAACGATCACACGATCTGGGATCAGGTGCTCTCGCGGGTCGAGAGCAAGGTCAACCGTCACGTCTTCTACACCTGGTTCAAGCAGACGACCCTGGTCCGGGAACTCGCCGACACCATGCTCGTGGGGGTGCCGAACCCCTTCGTCCGGGACTGGCTGACCAAGCACTATGCCGGCGTGTTCACCGAGGCGCTGGCCGAGGTAGGCCGGCCTGGCGTGACGCTGAAGTTCGCGACGGCCGAGGAACTGGAGGCCGAACGGCACCTCGTGGCCGACGAGCCAGCCGAGGTCCACGGGAGCCCCGATGGTCAGGACGCTCCCCCGCCGGTGATCACCGCCTCCGGGCTCAATCCCCGCTACACGTTCGACTCCTTCGTCGTCGGCTCGTCGAACCAGTTCGCGCACGCGGCGTGCCGGGCGGTGGCCGAAGCTCCGTCGCGCTCCTACAATCCGTTGTTTCTCTATGGCGGCGTCGGGCTGGGCAAGACCCACATGATGCACGCCATCGGGCACTACGTCCTGACGCAGGCCCCGCTCACGCGCCTCACCTACATCTCGGCCGAGCGCTTCATGAACGAGATGATCAACGCGCTGCGCTACGAGCGGATCCTCGACTTCCGCGATCGGTACCGGAGCGTCGACCTGCTGCTGGTCGACGACATCCAGTTCATCGCCGGCAAGGAAGGCACGCAGACGGAGTTCTTCCACACCTTCAACGCGCTCTACGACTCGGCCAAGCAGATCGTCATCACGAGCGACTGCCCCCCGCACGAGATCCCGAAGCTCGAGGAGCGGCTGCGCTCGCGCTTCGAGTGGGGCCTGATCGCCGACATCCAGCCGCCGGACATCGAGACGAAGGTCGCCATCCTCAAGAAGAAGGCCGACGGCGAGGGGGTACCGCTGCCCGACAACGTCGCCCTGTACATCGCCGGCAAGAACAAGTCGAACATCCGGGAGCTCGAGGGCTCGCTCATCCGACTGATCGCGTATGCGTCGCTGCACGGGCTCGACATCACGCTGCCGCTCACCCAGGATGTGCTGAAGGATCTGCTCAACACCGACGGGCGGGCGATCACGGTCGAGATCATCCAGAAGTTCGTTGCCGACCATTACCAGATGAAGGTCGGCGAGCTGAAGTCGCGCAACAACGCGAAGTCGGTCGCCATGCCGCGCCAGGTGGCGATGTACCTGTGCAAGGCGCTCACGCGCGCATCGCTGCCGGAAATCGGACGGGCCTTCGGCGGCAAGCACCACTCCACGGTGATCCACTCCATCCGGAAAGTGGAGGCGCTGCGCCGGAAGGACGCCGATTTCAACAGCCGCATCAACTCCCTCCTCGGCAATTTCCGCTAGCAGTCCGTGGTGGAAGTGCCGCGTCGCACCGAGACGGGCGGGGGTCGCCGCAAGGATGAGTCGGCCGTCTTCCACAGGGCGGGCTGTGGAAGGTCTGTGGAAGGCGCGTGGCGCCTGGATTCTCCACAGACGCGCCCTGGGCGCCGGCCGTGTCCCGACCTCGCCGTCAACAACTCAAGTCGTTGAAATAAAAGGGGTAACCTTGGCGATCCTACATATCCACAGCGCCTTGTACTTGCTATAATTCTCTGTCTCTCTCTGGGCTCTCTTCCAAGAGGAACGGATCCCATTCCTCCGGCGCCCCACACACGCGAGGTCGGCCCCAGCATGGAACTCGTCGTCCGCAAGAGCGACTTCCTCCGCGAACTCCAGTTGCTGCAGAGCATTGTCGAGCGCAAGATCACGATTCCCATCCTTGCGAACATCCTGGTGGAAGCCGATGGCGACACGATGCGGTTGCTGGCGACCGACCTCGAGGTGGGGCTGCGGACGGCGTGCCCCGCGTCGGTCTCCCGCGGCGGCACGATGACGCTGCCGGCGCGGAAGCTCTTCGAGCTGGTCAAGGAACTGCCCGACGCCGACGTGCGCATCGAGCAGGACAACGCGGGGCTGAAGCTTGCCGCCGATCGGTTCGAGTCGAGGCTGTCGACGCTTCCGCCCGAGGACTATCCCAGCCTGCCCTCCTCGCTCGAGGCCTACGAGGAGACGCTGCCGGCGGCGGCGCTGCGGCTGATGATCGGCAAGACCGTGTTCGCGATTACGGGGGAGGACACGCGCTACTTCCTGAACGGCGCCCTGCTGGTGATGAAGGCCGACAGCCTCAGCCTGGTGGCCACCGATGGTCATCGTCTGGCGCTGGTCTCGGTGCCGTGGACGCCCGAGGCGGCGGCGGGCGCGCCGAAGGGCGAGGCGGCGGTCGAGGATCGCCGGGAGATCCTGCCGAAGAAGACCCTGGCCGAGCTCGATCGGCTGCTGCGCGATCAGCAGGCGCCCGACCTGCGGTTCGGCCGTACGGAGAACAACCTGTTCTTCGAGTCGGGGCCGCGGCTGCTGGTGTCGCGGAAGATCGACGGGCAGTTTCCCGCCTACGATCGCGTGATCCCGCGCGGCAACGACAAGCGGATCGATTTCGATCGCGAGCGGATCGCGCGCGCGGTGCGCCGGGTGGCGCTGCTCTCGAGCGAGCGTTCGCGTGCGGTGAAGCTCCTCATCGGCCCGGGTCAGGTGGAGGTCACCTCGAGCAGCCCGGACGTTGGCGAGGCGAAGGAACTGCTCATGGTGGAGTACGACGGTCCACCGGTGCAGATCTGCTTCAACGCGCAGTACGTGATCGACTTCCTCGCCGCGGTGGAAACCGAGCAGGTGACGCTCGAGTTCAAGGACGAGACGAGCCAGGCCGTGATGCGGCCGGTGTCTCCCGAGGGGTACGACTACCTCTATGTGATCATGCCCATGCGGCTGTAGCCTGCCGGGCGCCGGGCGCGCGTCGCTCGGTGACGCGTTGCGCGGACGGGCCTGCCTCGCGTGCCGCCCGCGTGCCGCCAGGGATCGTCGGGCGGGCGCGGGCCTGGCCATTGGATCGAAGCGAATTCCATGGAACCAACCAACATCCTGCCGCAGGGCGACGGGGACCCGACCGGTCCCGGACTGCCGGACGGGCTCGACGAGACCGCCGGTGCCGACTACGGCGCCGACAAGATCAAGGTGCTCGAGGGCCTCGAGGCGGTGCGCAAGCGCCCGGCGATGTACATCGGGTCGACTGGCGCGCCGGGGTTGCACCACCTCGTCTACGAGGTCGTCGACAACTCGATTGACGAGGCGCTGGCCGGCTACTGCGATCAGGTGTCGGTGGCCATCCACGTCGACAACTCGATCACGGTGGTCGACAACGGCCGCGGGATCCCGGTCGACCTGCACGAGAGCGGCCGGCCGGCGGCCGAGGTGGCGCTGACGATCCTGCACGCGGGGGGGAAGTTCGACAACAACAGCTACAAGGTGTCCGGCGGGCTGCACGGCGTGGGCGTGTCGGTGGTCAACGCGCTGTCGGAACGGCTGCACCTGGAGATCTGGCGGAACCACAAGGTCTACCAGCAGTCCTACGAGCGCGGCGTGCCGGTCAGCGACCTGGAGGTGACGGGCACGACGAAACGGCGCGGGACGAAGATCACCTTCAGGCCCGATCCGCAGGTGTTCGAGACGACGGAGTTCGTCTACGACACGCTTGCGCAGCGGCTGCGCGAGCTGGCGTTCCTCAACGCCGGGGTGCACGTCACGCTCGAGGACGAGCGCAACGGCGGCCGCCGCAACGAGTATCTGTACCGCGGCGGCATCCGGGAGTTCGTGGCGTTCCTGAGCACGAACAAGACCGTGGTGCACGAGTCGGTGATCTACATGCGCGGCGATCGCGACGGCATCGATGCCGAGATCGCGCTGCAGTGGAACGACGGCTACTCGGAACTCGTGTATTCCTTCGCCAACAACATCAACACGACCGAGGGCGGCACGCACCTCTCGGGGTTCAAGGCGGCGCTCACGCGGACGATCAACGCCTACGCGGTGAAGTACGCGCTGGCGCGGGAGCTGAAGGACGCCAGCATCAGCGGCGACGACATCCGCGAGGGGCTCACCGCGGTGATCAGCGTCAAGATCCCGCAGCCGCAGTTCGAGGGCCAGACCAAGACGAAGCTCGGCAACACGGAGGTGAAGGGCATCGTGGAGGCGATCGTCAACGATCGCCTGGGGACGTTCCTCGAGGAGAACCCGTCGGTGGCGCGGCGGGTGATCCAGAAGGCGGTGGACGCGGCGCGCGCGCGCGAGGCCGCGCGCAAGGCGCGCGACCTGGTGCGCCGCAAGGGTGCGCTCGACAACAGCGCGCTGCCAGGCAAGCTGGCCGACTGCCAGGAGACCGATCCCGCCCAGAGCGAGATCTACATCGTGGAAGGCGATTCGGCGGGCGGGTCGGCCAAGCAGGGCCGCGATCGGCGGTTCCAGGCGATCCTGCCGCTGAAGGGCAAGATCCTCAATGTCGAGAAGGCCCGCTTCGACAAGATGCTCAGCAGCGACGAGCTGAAGACGATCATCGCGGCGCTCGGGTGCGGGATCGGAGCCGACGACTTCGACATCACCAAGTTGCGCTACCACCGCGTGATCATCATGACGGACGCCGACGTCGACGGCAGCCACATCCGCACGCTGCTGCTCACGTTCTTCTACCGGCAGATGCGCGAGCTGATCGACCACGGCTACGTCTACATCGCGCAGCCACCGCTCTACCGCGCCAAGCGCGGCAAGACCGAGCACTACATCAAGGACGATCGGGAACTCGAGGCCTGGCTGATCCGCCGCGCCGCCGAACCGCGCCGCGTGCGCTTCGAGGCGACCGGCGCCGAACTGCGCGGCGAGGAACTCGAGCGGCTGCTGCACCGGTTGATCGCGCTGGCCCGGCTGCAGCGAATCGTGGAGCGGCGGCTGCCGGACGGCGAGGTGCTGCACGCGCTGCTCGACCGCGACGTGCACGACCGTTCGTTCTTCGCCGACCGGGCCGGCCTCGAGGCGCTGGCCGACTCGCTCTCCACGCCCACGCGCACGCTGCGCCTCCAGCCCGACGAGGAGAACAACGTCGACGCGCTGGTCGTCGAGTCGCGTGTCAACGGGGCGTCGCGGCGTCAGGTCGTGGACGTGGAGTTCGTGTCGACCGGGGAGTATCGGACGCTGCTCGCCAGCTATCGTGAGGTGAAGCCGTTTCTCGGGCCGGCGATCATCGCCTCGTCGGCATCGTCGGCCGAGGCCGATGAGGCCGATCACCCCTCGGCGGGCGTCGACGCGACGACCTTCGGGGGTGTGCCGGTGGATGCCTCGACGCGGCTGGCGGCCGAGCCGCGCCGCACGCACCAGGAGCCCGACCAGGGCGTCCGCCTCGACTCCTTCGAACGGCTCGTCGACTTCTTCATCACCGCGGGCAAGAAGGGCGTGGCCGTCAACCGCTACAAGGGCCTCGGGGAGATGAACCCCGAGGAGCTGTGGCAGACCACCATGCGCCCGGAGAACCGGACGCTGCTGCAGGTGCGTGCCGAGGATCACGCCGACGCCGACCTGATGTTCACCACGCTGATGGGGGACCAGGTGGAGCCGCGCCGCAGGTTCATCGAGGACAACGCCCTCGATGTGAGGAACCTCGACATCTGAGCGGCCCGCGGCGGATCGGGACGGCGCGGCGCCGCGTCGTCCGCCCGCGCCCCCGGACCCGGAGCCCCGAAGCCTGATCCATGGACCAGCCAACCTTCGCCAAGTCGCGCCAGCCCGTCAACATCGAAGACGAGATGAAGCGCTCGTACATGGATTACGCGATGAGCGTGATCATCGGGCGTGCGCTGCCCGACGTGCGCGACGGCCTGAAGCCGGCACACCGGCGGGTGCTGTTCGCGATGCGCGAGATGGGGCTGGCCAGCAACCGGCCCTTCCGCAAGTGCGCCAAGATCGTGGGCGAGGTGATCGGCAACTATCACCCGCACGGCGACGCGGCGGCCTACGACACGCTGGTTCGCCTCGCGCAGGACTTCAACATGCGGTATCCGCTGGTGGATCCGCAGGGCAACTTCGGGTCGGTGGATGGCGACCCGCCGGCGGCCTACCGCTACACCGAGTCGCGACTGCGCGCGCTGGCCGAGGCGCTGATGGCCGACCTCGACCGGGAGACGGTCGACTTCGTCCCGAACTTCGACGAGTCGCGCGAGGAGCCGACGGTGCTGCCCGCGCCCTACCCGAACCTGCTCGCCAACGGGTCGACGGGCATCGCGGTGGGCATGGCGACCAACATCCCGCCGCACAACCTGCGCGAGGTGATCGACGCGACGATCTGGCTGATCGAGCACTCGTCGGGGATGCGCGACGGCGACGCGCCGCTGCCGACGCGCGAGGAGCGGGTGCGCAAGGTGCTCGAGCTGATCCCCGGCCCCGACTTCCCGACCGGGGGCATCGTGGTCGGCCGCGCCGGCATCGAGCAGGCGTATCTGACCGGCCGCGGCGGCATCACGCTGCGCGCCCGCACGGCCATCGAGGACACGAGGAAGGGCGACCGGCAGGCGATCGTCGTCACCGAGATCCCGTACCAGGTGAACAAGGCGAAGCTGATCGAGCGCATCGCCGAGTTGGCGCGCGAGAAGGTGGTGGAGGGGATCACCGACCTGCGCGACGAGTCGGATCGGCAGGGCATGCGCATCGTGATCGAGCTGCGGCGCGGCGAGGTGGCCGAGGTCGTGCTGAACAACCTGTTCAAGCACACCGCGCTGCAGTCGACCTTCGGCGTGATCATGCTCGCGATTGTCGGCGGCCGGCCGCGCGTCCTGCCGCTGATCGAGGTGCTCGACCACTTCATCGAGTTCCGCCGCGACGTGGTGCGGCGGCGGACGGAGTTCGATCTGCGGAAGGCGGAGGCGCGGGCGCACGTCCTCGAGGGCCTGAAGATCGCGCTCGATCGCCTCGACGCGGTGATCGCCCTGATCCGTGCCGCACGCAGCCCCGCGGAGGCGCGCGCCGGCCTGGTGCGCGAGTTCGGCCTGAGTGAGGTGCAGGCCCAGGCCATCCTCGACATGCAGCTGCAGCGGCTCACCGGCCTCGAGCGGCAGAAGATCCTCGACGAGCTGGCCGAGCTGCTGAAGACCATCGAGCGGCTGCGCGCCATCCTCGCCAGCGACCGGCTCCTCCTGCAGATCGTGGTGGACGAACTCCGGGCCGTGCGCGAGGAGTACGGCGACGACCGGCGCACGGAGCTCACCGCCGCGGCGGGCGAGATCTCGCTGCTCGACCTGATCGCCGACGAGGACGTCGCGATTACCGTGACGGCGACCGGCTACATCAAGCGCACGACGCTCGACGAGTACCGGAAGCAGGCGCGCGGCGGCAAGGGCCTGAAGGCGATGACGGTGAAGGAGGAGGACGCCGTCCGCCACCTCTTCGTCGCCTCGACCCACTCCTACATCCTCGTGTTCTCGTCCAGCGGGCGGGCGTTCTGGCTGCGGGTCCACGAGATCCCGGACGTTTCACGCAGCGCCAGGGGCACGGCCATCGTGAACCTCGTCGACCTGGGCAAGGACGCCATCGCCTCGCTGCTGGCGGTGCGCGAGTTCCCCGAGGCCGAAGGGCAGCACTACGTCGTGATGGCGACGCGGCGCGGGGTGATCAAGAAGACCGACCTGCGCGCCTTCAGCAATCCGCGCGCGGCCGGCATCATCGCGATCGGCATCGAGGAGCACGACGCGGTCATCGACGTGCAGTTGTCGGACGGCACCAACGACATCTTCCTCGGCACGCGTGACGGGATGGCGATCCGCTTCAGCGAACTGGACGTGCGCGCGATGGGCCGGACCGCCTACGGCGTGAAGGGCATCACGCTGCGCGAGGACGACGAGGTGGTGGCCATGGACGTCGTCCGGGCGGGCGGCATGCTGCTGACCGTCACCGAGAAGGGCTACGGCAAGCGCACCGACATCGAGGAATATCGCGTGCAGGCGCGCGGCGGCGTCGGGACCATCAACATCCAGACCTCCGAGCGCAACGGCAGGGTGGCGGGCATCGCCCACGTGGCCGACGACGACGAACTGATGCTGGTCACCGAGCAGGGCAAGATCCTGCGGACGTCGGTGGCGGGCATTCGCGAGACCGGTCGCAACGCGCAGGGGGTCCGGCTCATTCAGATCGGCGATGGCGAAGGCGATCGCGTGGTATCGGTCGCCCGGTTTGCAGAGAAAGGCGATCAGGGCGATACTGCCCATGCCGAAGGGGCCGGATCCTCCGGTGTCACCCCGTCAGGGGCAGCCGGCGGCCCGCCGTCGGCCTAGGCGTCATACGGCCGGGACGATGTCCCGGCGCGGAACCATGGCCGGCCAGAGCGCCGGAGAGAGGGAGGCTGACGTGAGAGTTCGGCCGCGTTCCAACAAGCTGTTGCTCTTCGTCCTGACACTGGCGGCGCTGCCTCTTGCCGCCTGCTCCACCCCGCCGGAACAGCAGTTGTTGACCAAGTACTTCGCAGCCTCGCGCATGCGCGACAACACGACGCTGCAGAACTTCGCCACCGTCTCGTTCTCGCCCACCACCGAGGGCGTGGTGCAGAAGTTCAAGATCGTCAGCGTGGGGGAGGAGACCAGGAAGACGCTGCGCCTGCGCGAACTCGCCGCGTCCGAAGAGGCGCTCCGCAAGGAGGAGGAGACCTTCAACAAGGAGAAGAAGGAGTATCAGGACGCCAACGGCGACGCGATCCAGCGGGTGCTCAAGGCGGAGGCCGCCAACCAGACGATCAAGGGCAAGGATCTGCAGGTGCAGACCGAATGGCAGAAGTGGCGCGACGAGACGGCCGCCTTCGCCAAGAAGCTCACCGACGCGCGCAAGGCGCTCGCGAGCGACCGCAGCCTGGCCGAGGTGAGCGTGTTCGACGCGCAGCACCAGATCGAAGTGGTGAAGTACGACGGCGATCTGATCAGCAAGGAAGTGGTCATCGACGCCGAGGTGAAGGCGCCCGAGGGTGGCGTGGCGAACAAGACGCTGCACCTCGTGCTCACGCGCGCCGAACTGACCAACGGCCCCGACGGCAAGACCGCGACGGGTCGCTGGGTGATCACGCACATCAGCGAGGCAGGCTCATCGGCGCCGACCTCCTAGGCGCAGCCGGCACGGCCGGGGCGGCCGACCTCCCCGGACGAGTCCACTGACGGGGCACGCTCTCACCGGGCGTGCCCCGTTTTTCGTCAGCGAAGCAGAGACCGACGATGCACAGCGCTTCACGCCCGGACCGGGGCGGCGATCGGGGCGGGCCGACCGGGGAGGGCGGCCCGGCACCGCTGGCGGGGGGTGCCCCGCCGTTCGTGTCCGACCTCAACCCGGAACAGCGGGACGCCGTCCTGCACACCGACGGGCCGCTGCTGATCCTCGCCGGCGCCGGTTCGGGCAAGACGCGGGTGATCGCGTTCCGCGTCGCCCACCTCATCGGCGGCGGCCTCGCCCCCGAGGATCGTGTGCTGGCGGTCACGTTCACGAACAAGGCCGCCGAAGAGATGCGCGAGCGCGTCGCCGGCCTGCTCGGCACCGATGGCAGCCGCCTGTGGATCTCCACGTTCCACGCCTTCTGCGCGCGGCTGCTGCGCCGCGAGGCGCCGGCGATCGGCCTCTCGCGCGACTTCGTCATCTACGACAGCGCCGACCAGCAGGCCGCCGTGAAGCAGGTGCTCCGGGACCTCCACCTCGACGACAAGCTGGTGCCGCCGCGCGCGGCCCTAGCGCGCATCAGCCAGGCCAAGAACCGGATGGAAGGCCCCGACGCCCTACGCGGCGGCTGGAACCGTCGCGACGAACTGATTGCCGACGTCTACGCGCGCTACCTCGATCGGCTGAAGGAGAGCAGTGCCCTCGACTTCGACGACCTGCTGCTGCGGACCGTGGACCTGTTCGAGCAGGCGCCGCAGGTGCGCGACCGCTACGCGCGGCAGTTCCGCTACGTGATGGTCGACGAATACCAGGATACGAACCGGCCGCAGTACCTGCTGGTGCGCCAGCTCGCCGGGCAGCACCGCAACCTCGCGGTGGTGGGCGACCCCGACCAGTCGATCTACCGGTGGCGCGGCGCCGACCTGCGCAACATCCTCGACTTCGAGCGCGACTTCCCGGAGGCGCGCACCGTGCGGCTCGAGCGCAACTACCGTTCGACCCAGGTGGTGCTCGACGCGGCGTCGGCCGTCATCCGACGCAACCGCAACCGCAAGGAGAAGCGGCTCTACACCGAGCGGGACGGCGGGTCGAAGATCGTCTACTTCCGGGGCGGCGACGAACTGGAGGAGGCCGACTTCATCAGCCGGGCGATCCGCGGTGCGCTGGCCGGCGACGCGTCGGCGTCGGTGGCCGTGCTCTATCGCATGAACGCGCAGTCGCGCGCCATCGAGGACGCGCTGATGCGCGACGGCATCGGCTACCGCATCGTGGGCGGCGTACGGTTCTACGAGCGCAAGGAGATCAAGGACGCGCTCGCCTACCTGAAGCTGTTGCGCAATCCGCACGACGACGTGAGCTTCCGGCGCGTGGTGAACGTGCCCGCGCGGGGCATCGGCCGGTCGGTGATGGAGGCGCTCGAGGCGACCGATCCGTCGCAGCCCGGCGCCGACGCGCCGCCGCTGGTGTCGGCCGGGCTCGGCGGCGCGGTGTCGTCACGATCGCTGTGGGCCCGCATGCTGCACCTGCTCGGCGCGCGCGGGTTGCCCGCACGGGCCCATGGCGCGCTCAGGTCGTTCCACGACCTGCTGGCCCAACTGGGTGAGATCGCCACCCGCGACCCCGTTTCACGGGTGATTGGCCGGATGCTCGACGCCAGTGGCTACCTCGCCGCGCTGAGGGACGAACACAGCGAGGAGGCCGAGGAGCGTATCGCCAATCTCACGGAACTGGTGTCGTCGGCCCGCGACTACGAGGCGCGCGACCCCGAGGCGTCACTCGCCGGCTTCGTCGACCGGCTGTCGCTGCTCTCGGAGGCCGACGAGGTGCAGGGTGCCACCGGGGCGCGCGCGTGGCTGATGACGCTGCACGCGGCCAAGGGTCTCGAGTTCCCGACCGTGATCATCGCGGGCATGGAGGAAGGGGCGTTCCCCCACGCCCGCGCGCAGGACGAGGAGGACATCGAGGAGGAGCGCCGGCTGTGCTACGTGGGCATGACCCGGGCCCAGCGGCAGCTCGTGCTCACCGGATCGGCCCGCCGCCGCGTGTTCGGCGAGTACCAGTCGAGCGATCCGTCGAGGTTCCTGGGCGAGATCCCGCCGGACCTGGTGGAGCAGCGGGCGCCCGGCTTCGGTGGCTGGGGCAGCGCGCGCACGTCGGCGTCCGCCCACGCGCCGCGCTTTCCGTCCCGCTGGCGTTCCGGCGGCCGGGAGGTTCCCGGTGGTGGCGGCGGCCCGGTGGAGGGCCGTGCGGACCGGAGCCGTCGCGAGGCGGCTCGCGAGGAAGCGCCCGCCTATCGCTACGAGGACGAAGACCAGTCGACGCCCTCCGGCCTGCGCCAGGGCACGCGTGTGCGGCACGCGCAGTTCGGGGTGGGCACCGTGATCAGCGTCGAGCCCGTGGGCGATGACACGAAGGTCACCGTGAGGTTCGCCACGGCGGGCACGAAGAAGCTGATGGCGCGCTTCGCGCGGCTCACGCCGGCCTGAGCGGCAGGCCAGGCCGGACGCGGCCGCATCATTCCACCGTGACGCTCTTGGCGAGGTTGCGGGGCTGATCGACGTCGCAGCCGCGGCGGACGGCGATGTGGTAGGCGAGCAACTGCAGCGGGATCACCGCCAGCACCGGCGCGACCAGCGGGTGGGCCGGCGGCAGCGGGATTCGGGAGTCCTTCACCGGATCGAGCACCGCCTCGAGGCGGTCGTCGCCGCGGGTCGTCAGCGCGATGGCCAGGCCGCCGCGCGCCTTCGCCTCCTGGACGTTGCCCAGCATCTTCTCGAAGGCGGAGTCCTGCAGGGCGATGGCGACCACCGGCATCTTCTCGTCGATGAGCGCGATGGGGCCGTGCTTCATCTCGCCGGCGGGATAACCTTCGGCGTGGATGTAGGAGATCTCCTTCAGCTTCAGCGCGCCCTCCAGCGCGATCGGGTAGTGCATGCCGCGCCCCAGGAAGAGGAAGTCGGTGCACTGGTAGAAGCGCTTGGCGATCTCCTCGATCTGGGGCTCGCTGCGCAGCGCGTCCTCGACGAGTCGCGGCAACTGCTCGAGCGCCTCGATGTGCTCGCGCATCTGGTCGGGCGAGAGCGCACCGCGCACCTGGCCCAGGTGGAGCGCCAGCAGGTGCAGCGCGACGAGTTGCGTGGTGAACGCCTTGGTCGAGGCGACGCCGATCTCCGGGCCCGCGTGGGTGTAGACGGTGCCCTCGGTCTCGCGCGTGACCATGCTGCCCACGACGTTGCAGATGCACAGGCTGCGTGCGCCGCGCCGGCGGGCCTCGCGCAGCGCGGCCAGCGTGTCGGCCGTCTCGCCCGACTGGGTGATGACGATCGCCAGCGTGCGGTCGTCGACGATGGGCTCGCGGTAGCGGTACTCGCTGCCGTAGTCGACCTCGACCGGCAGCCTCGCGATCTGCTCGATGAGGAACTTTCCGACCAGCCCGGCGTGCCACGAGGTGCCGCAGGCGAGGATCACGGCGCGGTCCACGCGCCGCAGCGCGTCGTCGTCGATGTTCATCTCGTGGAGGAAGACGCGGCCGGCTTCCCGTGAGGCGCGGCCCAGCACGGTTTCACGGACCGCCCACGGCTGCTCGAAGATCTCCTTGAGCATGAAGTGCTTGTATCCCGCCTTCTCGGCCATGACGGGATCCCAGAGCACGCGCTGCGGCGTCCTGGCCAGCGGCGCGCCGTCCTGGTCGTGGAAGGTGACGCCCTGGCGGGTGATGACCGCCATCTCCTCGTCGCCGAGAAAGACCACGTCGCGGGTGTAGGCGAGGATGGCCGGGATGTCCGAGGCGACGAAGCACTCGCCCTCGCCGAGGCCGACGATGAGCGGCGGGCCGTTGCGGACGGCGACGATGGTGTCCGGATCGTCGGCGGAGATGGCCACCACCGCGAACAGCCCGCGCAGGGACGTGAGGGCCCGCCGCATGGCCGCCGCCAGGCCGTCGCCGCGCGTCTCTCGGCGCAGGAGGTGCGCCACGACCTCGGTGTCGGTCTCGCTGGCGAAGCGTGCGCCGCCGGCCTCCAGCTCGCGCTTCAGCTCGAGGTAGTTCTCGATGATGCCGTTGTGCACCACGACGATCCGGCCCGGGCCGTCGCGGTGCGGGTGGGCGTTCTCCTCGGTGGGGCGGCCGTGCGTGGCCCAGCGCGTGTGGCCGATGCCGTAGGTCCCGTCGATGGGCGATGCGCGCAGCACCTCCTCCAGCCGCGAGAGTTTGCCCGCGCCGCGGCGGATCTCGACGCTGTCGTCCCGCACGACGGCGACGCCCGCCGAATCGTAGCCGCGATATTCCAGGCGCCGCAGGCCCTCGAGCAGGACGGTGACGACGGGTCTTGGCCCGAGATAGCCGATGATGCCGCACATGGAGTCGTCCTCCCGTGGTGGACCGCGCGAACGCTACTTCTTCCGGCGTGCCCACCCGTCCTTGTTCACCTGTCGGCCGCGCGCGACGGCCAGCGCGCCGGGCGGCACGTCGCTGACGATCGAGGAACCGGCGGCGACGTAGGCGCCGCGGCCGATGGTCACCGGCGCGACGAGCTGGGTGTCGCTGCCGATGAAGGCGCCGTCCTCGATCACCGTCGGGTGCTTGCGCGCGCCGTCGTAGTTGCAGGTGATGGTCCCGGCGCCCACGTTCACGCCTTCGCCGATCGTGGCGTCGCCGAGGTAGGTGAGGTGGCTGGCCTTCGAGCGGGCGCCCAGCACGGTGTTCTTCAGCTCGACGAAGTTGCCCACGTGCGCATCGGCGCGCACGTCGCTGCCGGGCCGCAGGTGGGCGAAGGGCCCGACAACGGCGCCGGCGGCCACGCGCGCGTCCTCGATGACGCAGTGGTTGCGCACGAGGACGCCGTCGCCGATCTCCGCGTTGACGATGCGTGTACCGGCGTGAATCACGCACCCGCTGCCGATGCGGGTACGGCCCTCGAGGCAGACGTGGGGATGGAGAATCGTGTCGGGAGCGATCTCCACGTCGACGTCGATGTAGGCCGACCCGGGATCGATCAGCGTGACGCCGGCCGCCATCACGTCGTCGTTGCGTGCGCGTCTCATGAGGGCTGCGACCTCGGCGAGTTCGCTCTGGCTGTTGATGCCGGTCATCTCCGCGGGATCCTCGAGCGCCACGGTCTCGACCCGCCGGCCGGCGCGGCGGTGCAGGTGTACCAGGTCGGTGAGGTAGTACTCGCGCTGGTCGTTGTCGCTGCGCAGGCCGCGCAGCGCGTCGAAGAGCCCGTCGAGCGCCAGGGCCCACAGGCCGCTGTTGACCTCGGTCAGCAGGCGCTGCTCGGGTGTGGCGTCGCGGTGCTCGACGATGCCGGCGATCGCGCCGTTGCTGCGCAGGATGCGCCCGTAGCCGGCGGGGTGCGGCACGACGGCCGTCATCAGCGTCGCAGCCGCGTCGTGCCGGCGGTGGTGGTCCACGAGCCGACGCAGCGACTCGGCACGGATCAGCGGCACGTCACCCGAGAGCAGCAGGAGCGTCCCGCGCGCGCCGGCGAGCACCTGCTCGGCCTGCAGCACGGCATGGCCGGTGCCGAGCTGCGGCGTCTGAAGGGCGAACTGCAGGCCCGGCTCGCCGGCGAGCGCGGCCTGCAGGTCGGCGGCCTGGTGGCCCACGACAAGCGTGAGCGTTGCCGGCGCCAACCGGCGCGCCGTGCGCAGCACGTGACCGATGACCGGCTGGCCGCACAGCGGGTGCAGCAGCTTTGGCCGGCGGGTCTTCATGCGAGTGCCCTTGCCGGCAGCGAGAACGACGACGTGGAGGTCCGACGAAGCGGTGGCGGCCATGAGCGGTGATGCGGGCCCGTTCATCATATCGGCGCGACCGCCGCCGCGGCTGACGAATTCGCGCGCGCGGCGGCCTCCTGCCGGCAGGCGTATAATCGTCCACCTGCCCGTCACGACCGTGCGTTGTCCCGCCTGCGCGATTCGTCTGCTGCCCTGGGTGCCGCATGCCCGGCGTCCGGGGGGCGCGCCGCGATCTGACCCTCCGGAGCCGTCAGTCATGACCCTCACCCTCGTACGAGCTCTGGCAGCCCGTGGTGCGCGTCGCGCTGCATTCGACGGACGGGGCATCCCGGCGGGCGGCGTGGTTCCTTTGTCGAGTACTGGTCGTATTCCCGGTCGTCGCGCGTTGTCATCCCGGCGCCGCGTCCGTCTCGCGACCATGCGGCACGTCCACCACGGACTGCTGGTGTTGTCGGTGCTGATCGGGATGGGATCGGCGCGGGCGGAGGCGCAGCCGCAACAGCTGCCGGCCGATTCGCGGGCGTCGGAGATCGCGGCCGGGCAGGCCCAGAAGGCCGGGCACACCACCCCGGTCGTTCCCAGCCAGGCCGAGCGCATCGTCGATCGGCTCGAACCCGTGCTGCTCCAGACCGAGCCGAGCGGGTTCTATCCCTGGTTCGGCAGCGTCCTGGGAGGCGGCATGCTGGCGCTCGGCGCCGGTTACCGGAACGTCTTCGCGGACACCGGCCTCCTGAACGTCCATGGTGCCTGGTCGCTGCGCAACTACCGGACGCTGGATGCGCAGGTGGCGCTGCCCACCTTCCTCGACGGCCGCGCCCGCGTAAGCGCTCACGGCAAGTACGTGTTCGCCGACAAGGTGTCGTTCTACGGCCTCGGCCGTGATTCCCTCGAGGCGAACCGGACCAGCTTCACCTACACGCCGACGACGGCGGGCGTTCGGGTCGACGTGCAGCCGGTCCACTACCTGTTCCTCGGCGGTGGCCTCGGCCTGGAGCACGTGGACACGTCTGACGGGGGCCGGAAGCCGCCGGTGACCGGGCGGTTCGACGCGGAGGGCGCGCCCGGGTTCGGCCAACGCCTCGACTATCAGGTCACCCACGTCTCGGCGGCCGTCGACTGGCGTGAATCGCCCGGTTACACCACCCGCGGGGGTCTCTATCGCATCGAGCACCGCCGCTACGAAGCGCGCAAGCGCACGCAGTGGAACTTCGAGGCCACCGAGGTCGAACTGCAGCAGTTCGTCCCGATCCTGCGGGCGAACTGGGTGCTGGCGTTCCGCGGCCTGGCGACGGTGACCTATGGCCGCGACGGCGGTCAGGTGCCGTTCTTCATGATGCCGACGCTCGGCAGCGGGAGCGATCTTCGCGGATTCGCCGACCGCCGCTTCCGCGACCGGAACCGCATCCTCGTGCAGGCCGAGTACCGGTGGCGGCCGTCGAAGTTCGTCGACATGGCCATCTTCTACGACGCGGGCAAGGTGGAGACGCAGCGCCGCGATCTCGACTTCCACGGCCTGAAATCGGCCTGGGGCTGCGGCATCCGCTTCCACGGCCCCGGGTACACCGCGCTGCGGCTCGACCTGGCGAAGAGCCGCGAGGGCCTCGCGCTGGTCATCGCCGGCGGCCCGAGCTTCTAGGGGAGCACGCACATGCGAACGCCTGGAGCCCTCGTGCGACGCCTCGGCGTCTCTGGCGTGGTGGCGGCCACCGTGGCGGCACTGTCGATGGTGACCGGGGCCCAGTCGCGGCCCCGCTTCTACCCGGACGACCCGCTGTGGCAGGAGCCGATCACGCCGGTCACCAACGCCAGGCGATACGAGCCGTCGCTCTTCTTCGACACGATCGAGAACGTGTTCGCGCACCCCGGCGATCGCGTGCTCGACCAGCGGGCGAAGAACGTGAACTCGGTGGACGAGGTGATGGACGGCCCGTGGTTCACGAACCGCGCCGGCCGGATCCCGCTGACGCCGGCCGATGTGGCGCGCGCCGCCAACACCGGGACGGGCCCGGCCGACGGCCCCTGGACCATTGTCTCGGCCAAGAGCGACGGCGTGACCCCGGGATTCACCGTGCGCGATCGCCGGGGCGACCTGTGGTTCCTGAAGTTCGATCCGCCAGGGCACAGGGCCATGGCCTCGGGCAGCGAGATCGTCTCGGCCAAATTGTTCTGGGCCGCGGGCTATCACACGGTCGAGTACTACATCACGAGCCTGAAGCCGGCGGATCTGGTGATTGGCGACAGCGCGAAGTATACCCCGCCAGGCGCCAGGGCCCGACGCATGAGCCTCGAGGACGTGCGGAAGCTGCTCGAGCGTGCGGAGGTCGATCCCGATGGCAGCTACCGGGTCATCGCGAGCAAGGCTGCGCCAGGCGCGCCGATTGGACGCATCATCTTCCACGGGACCCGATCCGACGATCCCAACGATCTCGTCGCGCACGAACACCACCGCGAACTGCGCGGCTACCGTGTGTTCGCCGCGTGGCTGAACCACGTGGACGCCAAGAGCATCAACTCGATCGACGTGCTGGTGAAGGACGGCGGCCGGCAGTACATCCGGCACTACCTGCTCGACTTCGGATCGACGCTGGGCAGCGGCTCGGTGGCGCCCCGCGAGTATTTCGAAGGGTACGAACCCGTCGTCGAGCCTTACGGCGAGGTCGGCAGGCGGATGATCGCGCTGGGATTCCGCATCCCGGCGTGGCGGACGGTGCCGGCCTACAGCGCGCCATCGATCGGCCGTATCCCGCTCGACCACGAGAACTGGGATCCGGACCTGTGGACGCCACGGTTCCCGAACGCCGCCTTCCGGCAGGCGCGCGAGGACGACAAGTTCTGGGCGGCCCGCAAGCTGCAGAGCATCTCCGACGAGATGATCGCCGCCGCCGTCGCCGAGGGGAAGTTCGGCGATGCCGCGGCCGAGACGAAGCTCGTGAGGTTCCTGACCGATCGGCGCCAGGCCATCCTCAGGCGCTACCTGCCCGCCATCAATCCGGTGGTGGATCCGGCGATCGATGCCCACGGCACCCTCTCCTTTGCCAACGCCGCGGTGGAGGCGGGCGTGGCGGGCGCGCCCGGCGAATACCTGGTTACCTGGTCTGTCTTCGACAACGCCGCGGGCACTGCCCGCGACGTTGGCGAGACGAAAGGTGGCACTCGCCAGCCGGCGCCGGCAGCCCTCTCGGTGGCGGAAGGGGGTTACGTACGGGTGGCGATCAGCGCCGGTGCAGGCGGCCAGCCATCCTGGTCGAAGCCGATCCACGCGTACTTCACGCGCGGCAGCGGCGGGTGGACCCTGGCTGGCCTGGAGCGGTTGCCGCACCGACCGTGAGCATCGCGTCGCGAAGCGCACGATTATTCTGGCGTCAGACCAAACAGTGCGTGTCCTGTCACGCTTGGGCGTCCGACGATCGGGCCCGCTCGATGGCGGCGTACACTCCCCTGGCCGACCGCCCGTAGCGGCGGGCAAGGGTCGAGACGGCTTCGCGTCTCCCCAGCCCCTCTTGTTCTGTCAATTGACGGAAATCGAGCCATGTCTGGCGGTCGTCCGGGGCATCATCTGGAATCCGTGAGGCGCTCGCGTCTGGCGCGATGACCAGCGTGCACTCCCCGCGGTCCTCCTGGAGGTTCATCAGGAGTTCCCCGGCAGTTCCCGTGACGACATCCTCGTGGACTTTCGTCAGCTCCCGGCCGAGGCAGATCTGTCGTTCGCCAAAAACAAGGGACATCTCGGCGAGCGTCTGACGCAGCCGATGTGGGGCCTCGAAGCACACGACCGTGTGGGGTTCGGCGGCGACGCGCCGCAGCCACCGGCTTCGCTCGGCGGCCCGCGCCGGCAGGAAGCCCAGGAACGCGAAGGTCTCGCAGGGCAGGCCCGACGCGGTCAGGGCCGCCAGGACGGCGCTGGGCCCGGGAACCGCCACCACGCGGACGCCGCTGGCCCTGGCCGCGCGCACGAGCGCCGCGCCAGGGTCCGACACGAGCGGAGTGCCGGCGTCCGAGACCAGGGCGATGGTGTCGCCGCGGAGCAGGCGTTCGACCAGGGCGGTCTGCTTCCGGTGTTCGTTGTGCTCGTGCAGGCTCGTGAGCGGCGTGGTGATGCCGAAGTGGTTCAGCAGTCGGGCCGTGCGGCGTGTGTCCTCGGCGGCGACGACGTCGGCCTCGCGGAGCACGCGCAGCGCGCGCGCGGTGACGTCCTCGAGGTTCCCGATCGGGGTGGCGACGAGGAAGAGGGTCCCGGGCATCGGCCGGCGCCGGTTTCAGGCAAACGGGCGGCGTATTGTAGCATTGCGGGATGGCCGTCCCCGTCCCGGGCGGGACAGGGGCTCCGGAGCCGCGATCATCCACGTACGTTCATCGACCGCCACACGGCACGAGACGATGTATTCGGCCGAGCCGCTGCCTCATTTCGTCGACCACTACCTCGCGTTCCTCCACGAGGCGTTCCCCACGACGGCCGCCGGTGACGGCGTGCACACGCACGACGACCTGCTCGAGGACTACTCGCGAGCGGCCATCGACGGCTTGCTGCGCGACCTCGGGTCGTTTCTCCGGCGTCTCGACGCGATGCGGCCCGAGACGCTCACCGACGTGCAGCGGCTCGAGCGCCCGGTGCTCGAGGCGCACATCCGCGCCCGGCAGTTCGATCTCGAGCAGGTGCGGTCGTGGGAGCGCAGTCCGCAGACCTACGCCGAGACGCTCGCCTTCAGCCTGGCCTTCCAGGCCTTGTTCGCGTACGCGCCAGCCGAGGAGCGGGCGCGCCGGGTGCTGTCGAAGCTGCGCCAGGCGCCCCGTCTGCTCCAGCAGGCGCGCGAGAACGTGAAGGAGCCGGCGGGCATCTTCATCAAGACGGCGCTCGAGACGCTGCGCGGCGTCCAGAGCTTCATCGAGCGCGACTTGCCGCGCGCCTTCGCCTCGGTGGACGAACTCTCGCTGCTGGGCGATCTCGACGATGCGTCGACCGACGCCGTGCGGGCGATCGGCGAGTACGTCGAGCACCTCGAGAACGAGGTGGCGCCGAAGACGAAAGGGTCGTTCCGGCTGGGCCGCGAGCGCTTCGAGGCCAAGCTGGGCCTCGAGGAGGGCATCAGGCTGTCCTCGGACAAGCTGCTCGACATCGCGTTGCGTGAGCTGGCCGAGACACAGGAGGAGTTCCGGCGCGTCGCGTCGGGCAAGTCGGGGACCAAGGATCCGGCGGCCGAGTGGAAGAAGGTGAAGGCGGTGCACCCGCCGGCCGGTCAGTTGACGGCGTTTGCCAGCGCCCAGTTGCAGGAACTGGCGAGCTTCCTCACGAAGCAGCGGCTGGTGACGGTGCCCGAGGGCGAGGTGATCGTCGCGCCCACGCCGCAGTTCTATCGGTGGACCTTCGCCAGCCTGTGGACGCCCGGCCCGTTCGAGAGCCGCCCGATGCCCACCTATTTCTACCTGACGGACGTGGACCCGGCGTGGCCTGCCGACCGCCAGGAGGAGCACCTGCGCGACTTCAGCGAGGCCACCCTGCCGGCCATCGCCATGCACGAGGTCTATCCGGGGCACTTCCTCCACTTCCAGCACGTGCGGGCGCTCGAGTCGCCGCTGCGCAAGTCGATTGCCTTCGCCCCGATCTCGCTCGTGGAAGGCTGGGCGCACTACGCCGAGCACCTGGTCGTGGAGCAGGGTTTCAACCGGCGCAAGACGGCCATCAGGCTCGGGCAGCTCGCCGAGTCGCTCATCCGCCTCGCCCGCCTCATCGTCGGCATCCGCCTGCACGTCGAGGACTGGTCGGTGGAGCAGGGCGTGCGCTTCTTCCGCGATGAAGCGTACCTGGAGGAAGGATCGGCGCGGCGCGAGGCCGAACGCGGCACCTTCGATCCCTCCTACGTGGTCTATGCGCTCGGCAAGCTGATCCTGCTGAAGCTGCGGGCCGACGTGCAGGCCCGGCAGGGTGAGGGCTTCTCGCTGAAGACGTTCCACGACACGCTGCTCGGCAACGGCCTGGTGCCCTTCACCACCCAGCGCCGGCTGATGCTTGGCGCCGACGACGCGGGCGCCCTGCTGGAGTAGACGGACCCGGACGGCAGGCTCGCGTCGAGGATCGGTCACCCAGAACGGACGCGCCAGTTCCAACCATGCCCCTCTACGAATACCAGTGCGACAGTTGCGGTCACCGCTTCGAGGTGATCCAGAAGTTCTCCGACCCTCCCGTGGAGGCCTGTCCCGTGTGTCCGGGGACGGTGCACCGGCTGCTCTCGTCGCCGGCGATTCAGTTCAAGGGATCGGGCTGGTACGTCACCGACTACGCCCGGAAGGGCGGCGGATCGGCCGCGTCTTCCCAGGCGGGCAACGCGAGCAGGGCGGGCGACAGCCCGCCGGCTGACTCCAAGGCCAGCGCGCCGGCGTCTGACACGACCCCGACGACCGGGAGCGGCGCCAAGGACTGAGGCTGCCGGCCGCAAGTCGGGGTCGCGGGTGCAGGAGCGGCGTTACAGCGCGAGCGACTTCAGGTAGTCGCGGAACGGCTCGGCCAGGTCGGGCCTGCGCAGGGCGAAGTAGACCATCGCGCGCAGGAAGCCCTGCTTGTTGCCCGTGTCGTGCCGGACGCCCTTCACCTCCACGGCAAACAGCTCCCGCTTCTGCCGCAGCTGCCGCAGGCCGTTCGTGAGCTGGATCTCCCCCGAGTGATCGGTGTTCGTGTCGGCCAGGATTGGGAAGATGTCGGGCGTCAGGACGTAGCGCCCGATGATCGCCAGATCGGAGGGCGCCTCCTCGCGCGGCGGCTTCTCCACGAGGTCGTCGATCCGGTACACCCCGTCGCCGAGCGGCTCGCCGGCGATGATGCCGTAGTTGCTCACGGCCTCCATCGGGACGCGCTCGACGGCCAGCACCGGGCCGCCCATGGCGTCGAACACGTCGATCAACTGCCGCAGCGCGGCGGGTTGGGCATCGTAGACGTCGTCGGCGAGGATGACGGCGAACGGTTCGTCGCCGACCAGTTCGCGCGCGCAGAGGACGGCGTGACCCAGGCCGAGCGGCTCGCCCTGCCGCACGTAGGCCACCTGGATGGCGTCGGAGATGGCTCGGATCTCGCGCGCCAGCGCCGACTTGCCGCGCGTCTCGAGGAAGCTCTCGAGCTCGATGTTGATGTCGAAGTGATCCTCGATCGCGTTCTTGCCCCGGCCGGTCACCAGGATCATGTGCTCGACGCCGGAGATCACGGCCTCCTCGACGCCGTATTGAATGATGGGCTTGTCGACCAGCGGCAGCATCTCCTTGGGCTGCGCCTTGGTGGCCGGCAGGAAACGGGTGCCGAACCCGGCGGCTGGAAATACGGCCTTGCGAACGCTACGGGTCACGAGAACGCCTCCGGTCGCCCATCCTACCTCAACCACCTCCCGGGCCCGTCTTTCAATCCGGCGTGGGCCTGGCCCGGCGCGGCGGCCGGGCTACAATCCTCTGACCATGCTCGACGCCGCCCTCGTCCGCGATCGCTTCGAAGAGGTGAAGGCCCGCCTGCTGGACCGCGGCGGAGCCCCAGCCCCGCTGCTCGACAGCCTGGCCGCACTCGACCTGAGGCGGCGCGAGCGGCTGCCTATCGTCGAGAACCTCAAGCACGACCGCAACCAGGCGGGTGAGGAAATCGCCAGGCTCAAGCGGCAGGGCGGCGACGCCGCGGCGCTGCTCGAGGCCAACCGGCAGCGCGCCGATCGGATCAAGGCCCTCGACGGGGAGCTGGAACAGGTCGAGGCCGAGCGGCGCGACGTGCTGCTGCGGCTGCCCAACCTGCCGCATGCGAGCGTGCCGCGCGGGACCGGCGCCCACGACAACGTCGAGGTCCGGCGCGTGGGGGAGCCGCGCGCCTTCGACTTCACGCCGAAACCGCACTGGGAGCTGGGACCGGCACTGGGGGTCATCGACTTCGAGCGGGCGGCGCGCATGTCGGGCGCCCGGTTTGCCGTGCTGCTCCGGGCCGGCGCGCGGATGTCGCGCGCGCTCATCGAGTTCATGCTCGACCTGCACACCTCCGAGCACGGGTACACCGAGGTGGCGCCGCCGCTGCTGGTGGGCGCCCGCGCGCTGGTCGGCACCGGCAACCTGCCCAAGTTCGAGGAAGACCTGTTCCGGATCGCCGGCGACTGGGACCTGTACCTGATCCCGACGGCCGAGGTGCCGCTCACCAACCTGCACCGTGAGGAGACGCTCGATGCGACGCGCCTGCCGCTGAAGTACACGGCCTACACGCCGTGCTTCCGCAGCGAGGCCGGCTCCTACGGCGCCGACGTGCGCGGGCTGATCCGCCAGCACCAGTTCGACAAGGTGGAGCTGGTGAAGTTCGCCGCGCCCGAGCAGTCCTACGACGAACTGGAGTCGATGACGCGCGATGCCGAGACGGTCCTCGACCGCCTCGGCCTGCCGTACCGCACCGTCCTGCTGTGCACGGGCGACATGGGATTCGCCTCGGCCAAGACCTACGACATCGAGGTGTGGCTCCCCAGCCAGCAGACCTACCGCGAGATCAGCTCCTGCAGCAACACCGAAGCGTTCCAGGCCCGGCGGGCCGAGATCCGATGCCGGCGCCCCGACAGCCGGAAACCGGAGTTCGCGCACACGCTGAACGGATCAGGCCTGGCCGTTGGCCGCACGCTCATCGCGGTGGCGGAGAACTATCAGCAGAAGGACGGCTCGGTGGTGGTGCCCGACGCGCTGCGGCCCTACATGCGCGGGCTCGAGGTGATCGAGCCCGCGTAGGCCGTGCCGGGTCACACCTCCGCCCCGAGCCCCGTATTGGCTCGCACGGTCAGCTCCGCGTACTTCTCCTCCGACGAGGTGTCGCGCGAGGCCATCGTCGCCAGCCACGCGCCGAGGAAGCCGAGCGGCACCGACAGGATGCCGGGGTTCTCCAGCGGGAAGATGGCGGGCGCCTGGATCAGGTGCCGCACGGCGGCCGTCGGCGCATCGACGCCCATCACGGCCGGGCTGAGCGCAATCAGCGCCAGCGACGACACCAGTCCCGTGACCATGCCGGCAATCATGCCGGTGGAGTTGAAGCGTCGCCAGAAGAGCGTGAGCACGATCGACGGCACGTTGGCGCTGGCCGCGACGGCGAAGGCGAGGCCGACGAGAAACGCGACGTTCAGCGACTTGAGCGCGATGGCCAGGACGATGGACACCGCGCCGATGACGGCGGCCGTGATGCGGGCCACGCGCACCTGTTCGCGCTCGTCGCCCCGGCCGCGTCTCACCACGTTGAGCCAGATGTCGTGCGCGAAGGCCGACGACGAGGCGATGGTGAGCCCCGCGACGACGGCGAGGATGGTGGCGAAGGCGATGGCGGCGACGAACGACAGCATGATCTCGCCGCCCAGCTCCTCGGCCAGCAGCGGTGCCGCGAGGTTGGTGTTGGTCACCGGCACGACGTAGCCGTGTTCGGCCAGTTGCGCGGCCAGTTCGGCCCCGCGCGCCGGGTTGCCGGCCGTCGCGGCGGCCACGGCCATCGTGGCGTCGCAGCCGCCGCTTGCGGCGAGCTGTTCGGACGTGAGCGTCGCGCAGCCCGCCATGACGTCCTTCACGCGCACCCCGATCTGCCGGTTGCCCACCAGCGTGGCGGCCCCGAAGCCGAGGAACGTCGTCATGATGTAGAAGGAACCGATGAGGATCATCGCCCACACCACCGACTGGCGCGCCTGCTGCGCCGAAGGCACGGTGTAGAAGCGGATCAGGATGTGGGGCAGGCCGGCCGTGCCGAAGATCAGCGCCACGCCGAGCGAGATGAGGTCCAGCGCGCCCCACGTCCCGTTGTAGCGCAGCCCCGGCTGGGTGAAGTCCTTCACGACGAGGTTGCCGGCGGCATCCTTCACCGAGCCGGTCACCGCCGACACGGCCTCGAAGAAGTCGAGGATCGAGAAGCCGAAACGCGACAGCACGAGGATCGACAGCAGGATCGTCCCGGCCATCAGCAGCACCGCCTTGATGATCTGCACCCAGGTGGTGGCGAGCATCCCGCCGAAGATCACGTAGACGAGCATCAGCACGCCGACGATGACGATCGCGGCGTTGAAGGAGACCTGCGGGATGAGGAGGTTCACGAGCGAGCCCGCGCCCACCATCTGCGCGATCATGTAGAAGAGGCTCACCGTCAGCGTGGAGCACGCCGCGACCGTGCGCACGCTGCGGTGCTGCAGCCGGAAGGCGAGCACGTCGGCCATCGTGAACTTGCCGGTGTTGCGCAGCGGCTCGGCGACGATCAGCAGCACCGTGAGGTAGGCGACGAGCCAGCCCACCGAGTAGAGGAACCCGTCGTAGCCGCTGAAGGCGATCAGCCCGGCGATGCCCAGGAAGGAGGCGGCCGACATGTAGTCGCCGGCGACGGCCCAGCCGTTCTGGAAGCCGGTGATGGTGCGGCCCGCGCTGTAGAACTCGGCGGCGGTGCGCGTGCGCCGCGACGCCCAGTAGGTGATGCCCAGCGTGATCGCGATGAACACCAGGAACATCAGCAGGGATGTGGTCATCGCGCCTGCCTCCTCACCTGGTCGACGATGCTGGCGGCCATCGCGTCGTAGCGCCGTGCGCGGACGACATAGAGATACATGAGCGTCCACGCCATGAAGAACTGCGAGAGCGCGAACAGGTAGGCGATGTTGATCCGGCCGACGACGCGGCGCTCCATGAGCGCCGGGAAATAGCCGACCAGGACCGGCAGCGCGAAGTAGTAGACGACGAAGAAGATCGTCGCGGGAAGGACGAACCGCCGCTTCTCGGCCAGCAGCCGGCGGAATTCCGGGCTGGTTTCGAGCCGCTGCCACTCCTCTCCCGTGACGTGGTGATGGGGACCTTCGGTGACCGTCATGCCGTGTGCTCTCCGTCCGCGATCGGCGTGTCGTGCGTGGGTGCCAGGCGATCAGGTGACCTGGCGCAGTGTGCGTGCGCCCAGCGCGTGGCGCAGCACGAGGAACAGTTCGGCCGTGGCGATGGCGTCGCTCGTCGCGTCGTGCGCCGGATAGGCGGGCAGGCCGCAGTCGCGGCGCGCCGACGCGAGGTTCAGTTCCGGACCGCCCGGGTCCTCGCCCGCGACGTATCGCCGGCGCCGGGCCCGCCGCCACAGCAGGTGCACGGTGTCGGCGACGGGGACGCGTGGCCAGTCGACCGCCGCGGCCCGGCAGGCTGCCCGCAGAAATGCCATGTCCAGCGCCGCATGGTGCACGATCGCGGCGCCTTCCCGCAAACGCCGTACGACCTCAGGGAGCACGTCGGCCGGCGCCGGCGCCCGTTCGAGCTCGGCCGGTACGATGTGGTGGGCCCGCATGGCGTCGACGGGGATCGCCACCGGCGCCGCGGGCCGCACCAGTGAACCCCACGCTTCGCCGAGGTGGATGACGCCCCGCCGGATCGGCACCATGCCGACGGCCAGCAGGACGTCGCGCCGGGCATCCAGGCCGGTCGTCTCCACGTCCACGGCCCAGTAGGTGACTGAGTCCCACGGTGGCGAACGGCGAAGAGAGATCACGGCGGCATCCGGGGCGATCGCGCGGCTCAGTAGCGATCGGTGCGGAAGCGGAGGGCGAGCGCCCGCTGCGCATCGCGGACGGCGCGAAAGGCTTCCTTGAGGTGCCGGACCTCGACGCTTCGCAGATCGACGGACCGGAGCGTGGCCGGCGGATCACGGCGTGCCGCGATCGCGTCGAGTTGCGTGCGCAGCCGCAGCGAGAGCAGAAACCTGTAGGCCTCGCCCAGGGTGAGCGCACCCTCGCCGGAGAGCAGCCCCTCGCGGGCGGCGGCATCGAGGCGCTCGACCGTGGCGCGCGCGCGCGCGCCGGCCGCCAGGCCGAGCACGCGCGCCAGGCCGACGATCGGCGTGAGGCCGTCACGCTTGAGGTCGATGCGGCTGGCGTCGCGCAGGTGGCCGAAGGCGCCAATCGGCGGGGTGAAGCGCAGGGCGTCGTGCGCCAGCCGCGAGAGCCACGCCCCGTGGTGCCGCGCCCCGAGCGCCACCTCGTCGATCGGCTCCAGGTCGAGCGTGCCGGAGGCCCGTCGGCCGTCCAAGAACGTGGCGGTGTTGAGCAGGGCCGGACCGGTCGGCTCGTCCATCCAGCCTCGATACCGGTCCAGCCAGCCCGCCAGCGAATCACACCAGCGGGTGGCCATGTAGCCGCCGGGGCACGGGGGGAAGCCGGCCTCGATCAGCCACGCCACCACCCGATCGGCCAGCGCGTCGAAATAGGTGCGCGCGCCGGGGGTCGCCTCCGCGTACACCAGGGCGTTGTCCTGGTCGGTGATCAGCAGTTGCTCGAACCGCCCCTCGGCACCGAAGACCATCCACGCGAAGTCGCACGGCGGAGGGCCGAGTTCGGCGGCGGCCAGCCGGATGAGGTGATCCACCAGCGCGTCGTTGAGCCTCGACACGAGCCGGGCGATGCGCAGCGCATCGAGGCCGGCTTCCGCCAGCGTCGCGACCATCCTGGCAACCCCGGCCGCGTAGCCGTGGAGGTCGCGCGCGGGGTCGAGCCGCTCGATGCGCGCAAACAGCGCCGTGGGCCCCGACGTCTGGTGGCGCAGCAGGTCGGTGTCGCTCACGATGCCCAGCACGTCTGGCCCGCGCGTCACGGGCAGGTGGTGGACACCGTGGGTGACCAGCGCATGCCAGACCTCGAACACCGGCGTGCCGGCCTGCACCGAGATGACCGGTCGTGACGCCACGCGGCCGATGGGCGTGTCGGCCGCGACGCCTCTGGCCAGCACGCGGTTGCGCAGGTCGCGGTCGGTGACGATGCCCGTTTCGGGCCCCGCCACGAGCGCGGCGCTGACCTGGGCCTCGCTCATCAGCCGCGCCGTCTCGGCCACGGTTGCCGTCTCGTCCACGGTCAGCGCGGCACGCCGGACCAGACGTTCCACGGGCAGGTGGAGATCCCCGCCAGCGACGACGCGCGCCGGCTCGGTGGCCCAGCGCAGCCGGTCGGCGAGGCTGTGGGTGAAGTGGCGGGCGAAGGCTGGGTGCGCGAGCATGCCGCGCACGATGGCGGCCGGCAGCCGGTAGGCGAGGACATCCTCGTCGGCGACCACGGTGAACGGCGTGGCGCCGGCCAGCACCGACGTGAAGCCGAAGAACTCGCCGGGCTCGACGACCTGCACGGTCTCGCCATCGCGTTCGAAGCGCGCGAGCCCCTTGCGGATGAGGAACAGGTGGTCGGCCGGCGTACCGTCGCGGCTGATGAAGACGTGGCCCGCCGGGGCGAAGACCACCTCGAGCGCTGTCGCGGCGCGCTCGAAGTCGGGCGCGGGCAGCGCGTCGAAGGGCGGTGTCGCGCGCAGGAAGGCGACGGGATCGAGATCGGCCACGAGGGGTCGGGCTGGTCACGCGCCAGCCGGTTGACGTGAGAACGGCGGGAACTGTACCACGGC